>LIQL01000033.1 GCA_001418405.1 Streptomyces diastatochromogenes
GCTGACCGTCAGTCCCTTGGCCCGTATGGCCTTTTGGACAATGGCTCGGGTGACTTTGCCCTGCTCTGCAGCGGCGATACGACCGATCTCCACGAGTTCGTCGACCGTGGCACCAGCTGGGCGGCCCCCACGTGGTTTGCTGTCCGGTTCGCGGAGCTGAGGTTCCGGCGACCGGGCGGAACTGCCAGTCGGTGGATCAGTGGCGCGGACCGCAGCACCGTTCGCTGCCTCCGGTCCCTCATCCAACGCCGACTCCAGTCGGCCGATCGGCCGGTCGACGAGCTGGTGGATCTGCCGCATCAGGACGCCGAAGGCCAGCAGGGCGGCGGTCGGGGGTACGGCAGCGACCACATAGTCGAGCAGGGGCTTCGCTCCGTGCCCGCCGGCTCCGCTGACCCCGGCTACGTTCAGCGCGATGGAACCGACCGATCCGGTGGCCGTGAGGGCGATGGCCCACCCATCGGTGAGCCGCCGCAGGCCCGCGCGGAGCATCAGCAACTCCCCCGCGATGATGAACGCGTCCAATGTCGCGGGCCAGGCCCATTGGCGTACGGGGGAGCTCTTGAGTCCATGCTGCCCTGCGACCTCGGCGAGGTGCGCGTAGGAGAGCCAGAACCCACCGGCGGTCAGGGCGACGATGACGGTTCCTGCCGCGACGAGCGCATACGTCTCGGCGGTCTGTTTGGTCATCACCTGCTGCCCTCCTGAGCGAGGAGTGCGGCACCCACCGGTCTCCTGATCGGTGTGGTCGGCGGGTGGTGCGAGGGTGGTCAAGCGAGGTTCTCCTGTGGTGGTGGCGTGGTCCGTCTTGGCCGTCTTGGCCGTTGAAACCGCAGGTCAGAGCAGGTACGGCACATGTGCTGGCGTTCCGTCTCGGCGGCGGTGCCGACGTATTGCGGCACCGCCGCCCTCGGGTTGGAGCATGCGGGTGGCTGTGGACGGGGCGGATCCGTCTTCCGTCTTGGCCGAAGCTTCTGTGACCTGCGGCGATACGGCAGGGACGCCTAGGACGGCACAAGACGGAGGTGGGAGACGTCCTGGCGGTCAGCGCGCCGTTGGTGATCGCGTTGCCGTCTTGAGTTCGGCTGCCGTCTTACCGACATGCCGTTTGACCTGCGGGATCACGGCAGGGACGGCAAGGACGGCAACCGGAGGGGCGGAGCTCAGCCCGAGCTGGGCGCGGGGCCAGCGTCGACCGGGTGCACGGTGGGGCAGTAGCGCCGCCACGCGTCGAGGAACTTGTTGCGCATGTAGCCCTTGCGCTGCGTCCGGTCGGCCATGCGCACGTTGCCGGGCCGAATGTCGAAGTCGCGCAGCATCCTGCCGAGTTCTCGGGCCGTTAGGCCGTCGCGTCCTCGCTCCGCCCACGGAGCTTCGGGGTCTTGGCGCAGGTGGTGGAGGAGTTCCTCGGTGGACAGACTGTCCACCTCACGCTGGGCGAAGAAGACCCGGCGGATGTCGGCGAGGATTCGTGCACCACTGGGGTGGTCCTCCTCGGCCGCCACTTCGGCAGCGACCATCCGCGCGCAGGCGACCCGCGCCAGCCGGGGCCAGCGACCGCCTGCCAGATCGGCGACGATCACCAGGGGCTCCCACGTGTCGGCGGCGCGGTCTTCGACCGGCATGCCCGGCTCCAGGTTCGCGGCCTCCTCCAACAGCGGCCTGGCCCACGCGTGCATGCGGTCGCGCAGCTCATGCAAGGCGGGTATGTCGCGTCGGGAGCGGAAGGGCTTGACCTTCTCTCCCTCGGCCCGGCGCCGCATGCGGATGACCACCGACCGGTCCATGACCGTGTCCGGCAGGTCCCCGATTCCCGCGATGGCCGCCATGGCGAAGGTGGCGAACTTGTGCGGGGTGTGGTCGTTGCCGACGACCCGGGTGACGTACCGGCCGCGCTGATGACCGGCGTTGAGCAGGCCACGCGTCTCCTCGTTCTTCTCCGCGACCTTGGGGCCGAAGATGGTGTCGGCCTCGTCCACCAGCAGCGTCGGCGGCTCCTCCTCGCTGATCGAGCGGAAGATGGCTGCCGGTGTGGTGTTGATGGTCAGCATCGGCTCGTGGACCGTCTCGGTCAGCACGTCCAGCAGCCGCGACTTGCCGCAGCGCTTCGCCGGGCCCACCACTGCCAGGCGCGGGGCGTGCTGCCACGCGGGCTGGAGATGCGTCGCCGCCACCCACAGAGTGATCGCGTCCAGCGCCTCCGGTGAGGGTGGGATAACGAACTGCGATATCTGGGCGCGCAGTTCGTCCAGCAGCTTCGAGCCAGCTGTCGGCTCTGCGTCGGGTATAGCCTCCAGCCCGCTCGCCGCATCCGCATCGTCGGCGCTGCGTCCGGCCGCACCCCCGCTCGGGTCCGCCGCGGCGCTGTCAGCCTGCGCAGCACGCAGGTGGGCGCCGGGCTGACCGGGGATGGCCGTTGCGGGCCAGCCTGCTCGGGCGGGGGTGGAATAGGACTCGGGGCTCTCGGGTTGCACTGGGCGGCTCCTCGTCTGGCGGTGTCGGGCTTGCACGCCCGTGCCGCCGGGTCGGTCTCAAGGGATTGCAGGGGAGTCTTTGGGCCTCCGGCGTTGCACCGCCGGAGGCTCTCCCTCTTCTCGCGGACCTCTCGGCACCGCGAGCGACCACGGACAGTACGTCCACGCCGCGCCGCAGTCCAGGAATTCTGTGTCAGCTCAGCGCAGAAGCGCCTGCTACGCATCAAATGCTTCACGCAGCCAGCCCCAGCAGGGCCAACAAGTCCGCGGTCACCACCCGATAGGCGTTCCCGAGCCGGAGCACCTTGCAGGGGTACTGACCACGCTTGGCGAGCTCGTACCCCTTACTCCGCCCGAGCCCCAGCGCCCGGTTGCCTGTCTCCAGGTCAACGGCGGCAGGGAGCACCAGAAGCTCCTCCCGGCTCATCCCCTTCGCTCGGCCGGCCTCTTCGCTCTCGCGCATGCGCGCTCCATCCACGACTGAGCCCTCGGCGAACGCGACCATCGCGCCCGTCTCCAGGTCACGAAATCAACGTTAGGCGAGCTAATGTGTCTGCATGACACAACGCCGTAGCGACCATGGATACGAGAAGGCCGACGACGAGGACGACGTCCTTGAGTGGGTGGACCAGGTCATGGCCACTGTGGCCGGCGAGGTCCGCAGACGACGGAAGGAACTGGGTTGGAGCGCACAGGACTTGGCCGACAAGTGCGAGGAGATCGGCCACCCGATCCCCCGCAACGTGATCGCCAACATGGAGTCCGGACGCCGCTCCAACCTGCCTCTGGTCGACGTCATGGTCCTGGCCCAGGCTCTGAACACCCCACCTATCTGCCTCATCTACCCCGTCGGCTACGTCGACGACGTCCAGCGGCTCCCGCTCCAGGACTCCACCTCCCCACTGGACGCACTGCGGTGGTTCACCGGGGAGGAGACCGATCTCGGCGCGGACGACGACATGCTCCGCTACTTCCGGGCCCACCACGCAGCCCAGGAGCGACTGCGAAGCGCGCGCCGTGACGAGGAATACGCGCGCTACCACGCCCAGACCGCCCCGAATGCCGACCGCAAGGCCGAGGCCCTCCGCTCCCAGGCCCGTGCCGCCGAGACGGCCGATAACGCCGAAAACCGCCTGCGCAGAGTTCGCGCCTTCATCGAGAAAGAGGGCGTCACGCCTCCACTCCTGTGGCCCGACCTTGCCGCCGCAATCGATTCACCCGGGAGCGATCCCGATATCACCGAGGAGAATGATCTTTGAAGGGCTCCACCTACCGCCGCTGCTCCTGCCGGGACCCCAAGACCGGCAAGGAACTCGGCAGCTCCTGCCCGAAGCGCAACAGCAGGAACCACTGCACCTACTCCATACGCCAGGAGCTCTCGCCCCGTGAGGACGGCAGCCGACGCTCGTTCGCCCGTGGCGGGTACAGCAGCCTCAAATCGACCCAGGCCGACCTCGACCACGTCCGCGCTCTCCTCGGGCTGGCCGAGTCGGACGACCCCGAGGTCACAGAACTCATCGCCGAGATGCTGGCGGAGGTCAGCCGCGAGCGGTCGCCACTGCCTGACGTCGAGGAGACGAGGCGGCGCCTGAACGCCGGCCAGGACCTCATCGGCAGCCTGACCGTGAGCGAGTGGCTCGACCGGTGGCTGGCCGGTAAGCGCATACGCAAGTCCGGCCTCAACCGCTACGAGACCGACATTCGCGTGCACTTGAAGCCGCGCATCGGAAACCGGCGGCTGGACCGGCTGCGCGTCAGCCACCTCAGCGAGATGTTCACGGACATCCGCGACGCCAACGCCCAGATCCTGGAGGACAACGCCCAGCGGCGAGCCGCGATCGAGGAGCTGGCGACCGTACCGTGGAAGGGCGTGGAGAACCGTGCCCGCCGCAAGGCGATGAAGGCCGCGATCGACGAGATGCCGCGCTTCCGTCGCATCACCGGCCCCGCCACGCGTCAGCATGTAAAGGCCACTCTCCGCGCGGCCCTGAACGACGCGATCGGGCAGCAGATCATCACGTTCAACCCGGCCGCCCACGTCGAGATCGATCCCGTACGCAAGCCGAAGGCGCTCGTATGGACGGACGAGCGGGCTGCCAAGTGGGAGCAGACGGGCGAGAAGCCGTCACCGGTGATGGTCTGGACGCCCCAGCAGACCGGCGCCTTCCTCGACTTCGTCGCCGAGGACCGGCTGTACGCGATGTGGCACCTGATCGCCTTCCGCGGCCTGCGCCGTGGCGAGGCGTGTGGGCAGCCGTGGTCGGAGACGAATCTCGACACCCACTCCCTCACCGTCTCCTCCCAACTCGTGCAGGACGGCTGGGAGATCGAGGCGTCCGATCCCAAGACGGACAGCGGCTACCGCGTGGTCGCGCTCGACGACGACACCGTCGATGTCCTGAAGCGGCACCGCGAGCAGCAGGAAGCGGACCGCGCGGAGTGGGGCTCGGCTTGGGTCGAGACCGGCCACGTCTTCACTCAGGAAGACGGCTCCTGGCTCCACCCGGGCAAGGTGACCGACCTCTTCGAGCGCCTCGTCGCCACCTCCGGCCTCCCGCCGATCCGTCTGCATGACCTGCGCCACGGCGCAGCAACGCTCATGCTGGCCGCCGACATCGACATCAAGATCGTGTCGGACACCCTCGGGCACAGTGACACCCGCATCACGCGGGACATCTACCAGAGCGTCCTGCCCCAGGTCGGCAAGAGCGCCGCCGAGGCGACGGCGAAGCTGGTCCCGCTTCAGCGCAAGACCGAGGCGGAGAAGGCGGCCCGCAAGGCCGCGAAGAAGGAGAAGGCCAAGAAGGAAGCGGCGAAGAACGCCGGCAAGGGCAAGGGCGGCAAGCCGAAGAACAAGGCGAAAGCCCAGCCCAAGGCCGACAAGAAGGCCGAGCTCCGGAAGCCCAAGAAGTAGGTCGCCGAGCGGCTCCGCTCACGCATCGCTCACGCAAGCCATCTCGCGGCACCACGGCCGCGTGACGCGTCATGCCCCGAGCAACGCAAAAGGCCAGGTCACGGGCTGTGTGACCTGGCCTTTTCACTGAGCCGCCTTCGGGATTCGAACCCGAGACCTACGCATTACGAGGGCCTGCAAGATCATCCCGGCTGATGCCGGGTGATGCCGCGGAATCCAGTTTCCGCAGGTCAGAGACGTCCACCCTTGATCACCATGACGCTGAGTCCACCCTAGTGCCGCCCAGTCCGCTCACGCAGCGCTCACGCAAGCAGACCGTCCAGCGACCCAAACCCGCAGGTCCCCGGGCGTGCAGAAGGCGACCACCCGTATGAGTCATTGCACCTGGCCCGGCCCCGGGGTGAGCTGTTGCCATGCATCGCTGGTCTCCCCTGAACGAACGACAGCTCGCCCTGCTCGGCCGGCTCGCGAACGGCAAGGAGTCCGAGGAGCCCTGGGACCCCGGTGAGTTCCGCACCGCCTACGCGCTGCGCGACCGAGGGCTGGTGACGATCAAGCGCAGTGGGAGCGAGGTGGATGCCCAGGTCACCGAGGCAGGCACCTTCTACCTCCAGCACGGCCACCACCCGGACGATCCCGCGCACGCCGGGGAAGAGAAGGCCGCCAAGGGAAAGGCGACAGGCGGCACCCGCTCCGCGTCCTACGCCGACAGGCCAGTCGCACTCGCCCGTCGGACCAAGGCGAAAGAGCTCATCGAGCGACTCGTTGCGGACAGGCGGGTCACCGTCACCGAGCCCGACGACGCCACGGTGACGGAGTGGAGACGCGTGATCGACTACGCGAAGCGCCACGACCTCCTCCCCGAGGGCAAACGCATGGAAAGCCTCCGCATGTGGAATCGCGACCTGCAGATCTCTCTGGTCGAGGGGCCACACCCCAACTCACTGAGGCAGAGGCCGGATGAGGCGCCACCCGTCCACGTGCCCTCTCAGTTGCGCTCTCCGCATCCGGTCGTGGCCGCACTGAGAGACGACGAGGGCCGACTCGTCATGCCCGCCTCGCTGCGCCGCCGATCGTTGCTGCTCCTGCAGGGCCTCGCGGCCGAGACAGTACGTCGCGGGCACAAAGTGAAGGAGCATGAAGTCCCTTCCCGCCACCGCAGCCATGCCTACACGTACAACGGGCGGCACTAGCCCTCCAGCTACTCCCGCCGCGAGGGCGAACTGGACCTGGTCGTGGACGGCTTCACCTACACCGTCACGATCCAGCAGGAGTTTCCCCAGTCCAACGAACCAGAGCGCTCCAAGAGCCTCGTGATCGAACTCGGCTACAGCCAAGCCAGCCGGCAGTCCCGCTGGGCCGACCGCAAGCGCTGGGTACTGGAGGACATCCTGGGAGCCGTCCTCCGAGAGATCGAAACCCGCGCCGTAGAGGACGCCCAACGGAAGGCGGACGAGGAGCGGGCGAAGGCCGAGCGCGAGGTCCGCTGGCGGGCGGCCATGGAGAAGGCGAAGGAACTGGCCGCCCAGGAGCAATATGCCGAGGTACTCCGTGCGCAAGCGGGCCAGTGGCAGAAAGCGGCGAACCTGAGTGCGTACTGCATCGCCCTGGAGCGCCGACTGGAAGTGGCGGCCGGAGAAGACGACGCGATGGTGGCCTCGGCACACGGGTGGTTGGCCTGGGCACGCCGATACGTTCAGAACCTCGACCCGCTGACCCGTCTACCAGTCATGCCTACCGCTCGCGAACCGAAGCCCGAGGAGCTGACGCCCTACCTGAACGGCTGGAGCCCACACGGCCCCGAAGCGCACCGGGGCTGGGGAGCCCGCTAAGCAGAAACAGGACCCCCACGAGGAACTCCCCCACCAAGCAGGTGCCGGCCTCGCACCTTGGGCGAGACCGGCACGAGCGAACGGTCCCCAGACCTACGCCTCCGCGATGACTTCCTCGGCTGCGACGTCCGGCTTGACATCGCCGCCCAGTGCCTCGGCAATAGCCTCGAACTCGGCGAGGGCAGCCTGGAGGTCCTCCACGATCTCTTGGGCGATGACCTCGGGAGGAAGCAGGCTGTCGGCGTCGTCGAGCGCCGGGTCCTTCAGCCAGGTGATGTCGAGGTTGACCTTGTCACGGGCAATGAGCTCCTCGTACGTGAACCGCTTGAAGCGGCCGTCTTCGGTCTCCTTGCGCGCCGAGCGGTCATCCGCCTTGTACGCCTCGATGAAGTCGGCCAGGTCGGCCAGGCGGAGGGGACGCTGCTTGAGCGTGAAGTGCATTCCGGTCCGGAAGTCGTACACCCAGACCTCGGAGGTGTTGGGTACGTCGTCGGCCCGCGGGGGCTTCTTATCGAAGAACAGGACATTGGCCTTGACGCCGCCGGCGTAGAAGATGCCTGTGGGCAGGCGCAGGATCGTGTGGAGGTTGAACTCCTGGAGGAGGCGCTGCCGGATCTTCTCGCCGGCCCCACCCTCGAACAGGACGTTGTCGGGCAGGACCACCGCTGCACGGCCGTCCATCTCCAGGAGCGACATGATGTGCTGCAGGAAGTTCAGCTGCTTGTTGGTGGTCGTCGCGCGAAAGTCGTTTCGATCGTAGCTGATGTCTTCCCGGTCCGTCTTGCCGTCCGTGCCAACCACGGTGATCGCCGACTTCTTGCCGAACGGCGGATTGGCGAGGACGAGCGAGGCACGTCGTGAGGGCGCGTCGGCGAGAGCATCCCCTGTGGTGATGAGGGACTCACCACCAGCCTCGCCGATGCCGTGCAGCAGCATGTTCATCGCTGCAAGGCGGGCCGTGCCGGGGACAAGCTCGTTCCCCCAGATCGTGCCCTGGCCCAGCGCGAGACGCTGCTCTCGGGTGAGTCCCTTGAGGTGATGCTCGCGGATATAGCTATGCGCCGCAATCAGAAAGCCAGCGGTACCGCAGGCCGGGTCAGTGATCGTATCTTTGGGGCCAGGCTGCATCACCTGCACCATGGCGTCGATCAGGGGCCGAGGTGTGAAGTACTGGCCAGCACCGGTCTTGGTGTCCTCGGCTCCCTTGGCCAGCAGCCCCTCATAGGCATCACCCTTGAGATCGGTACCTTCAAGGACCCAGTCGGTCTTGCCGATCAGTTCGACGACCAGCTTTTCGAGAAGAGCAGGCTCGGTGATCCGGTTCTGCGCCTTGGCGAAAACAGTACCCAAGGTGGTACCAGGGTTCTTGCCAAGCTCCGTGAGTACCTTGCGGTAGTGCGCCTCTAGTTCCTCACCACGCTTGGAGACAAGAGACTGCCAGTCCAAATCCGACGGAACGATCGAATCAGCAGCTTCATGGGCAAACGGGTCCCCGGTCAACTCGTCGGCCATTTTAAGGAAAAGCAGGTACGAAAGCTGCTCGACGTACTCAATAGTCGACAGGCCGTTATCGCGTAGGACGTTGCAGTAGTTCCAGAGTTTGGCAACAAGCGCATTCGTCTGCGCGCCTACCCTGGACACGACTTGGGCGGATTCGATAGTGCTCATCAGAGCTCAAACTCCTGCTGGACAGTGTGGTGACGGCCAGGTACTGCAACGCTAGATTGAATTGACGAGAGCACCGATTCATTGAGGTCAGGTACTCGGCGCTGCCGATGCGTACGCCTTTCTATGACCGCCTCCTTGCGAGCGTCGCGCTCAGCACGGATCCGTTCAATCACCACGGAAGCATGCTCATCTCCCGGGTTCTGGGCAACAAGTTGACCCTTGAACGCCTTGGAAAGAACGCCTCGACGCAAGGCAGCACTTCTACGCGCTGAGCGCGCCACCACCGCGTCCGCTGCTTCAGTTACCGTCTGCTTCTGCTGCACATATTCGACGATCGCGCGCTGCACAGAGGGCGGAGGGACCACCACCGGCATTGAGCGAATCGAGGCAATATTCACTCCCTTTACCGCCACACCCCGAGCATGATTTTTCAGATAATTCTGAGCAAACCTGCTCTGAAGGTAAAGGTGCAGGTACTCCACCTCAAGTCCCGGAAGTGGCGCAATTCGTGCCACATCGCGACTTACGTTGGCCGAGACAATCGAGGGTGGGACAACGGCAGAGCGATCATAGGATCCTCGGACCGCCAACACAAGATCACCGGAACGGATCCTCGCCCCAGAGAATTTTTCGTCGAGCTCCCTGCTTGTGAGATGCAATTCCTTTTCGCGGAGCGAACAGCCGACGAGGTCCTTCACCTCAACGTAGGGAACGACTCCACCCTCCTTCACCTTCGGCATCAGAATACCGTACCGAATGATTCGGATAGGGTCCGTCAACTCCTCAAGGCTAAAAACAGCCCACCCATCTGGCACCACCGGGGAGACCGACAGATCTGCGGATACAGGGGGCTTGTATTTCTTCCTTCCGTTGACATTCTTCCACAGCTCTTGACGGCGCTCGCGAAAATCAGGAACCGATCCATTAAGAGCGTGAGCAACCCTACCTTCTGTTGCCGCGGTGAAGAGCGAACGCGCCTGCAACGGAGCCAGCACCTTAGCGTGCGCCAAAGCACCATCAGCTACATCAAGGCGAGACAGATGATCCTCAATAACCTCCACAATCCGCCGCTGTTCCGCAGGTGGAGCAATCGGGATAGAGGCATTCAAGACGTCGGCTTCACGCACTGCGGGATAGCTAACGCCGCGCTGTTTCGGCAGAACTTGTGCAGCGAACTCGCTAGTAAGCGTCACATAGAACAAGTAGCGCGCGTCGATTTCCTCGTGTGGCCGAAGGACGGCGAATCCGGTAGAGGCCACATGCCCGTCTAGATCACCCGGAACGATCGCAATCTTCCGCAGGTACGGCCTAACCGTCGAGTAAACGGTGTCTCCGGCACGGACGACTTGGCGCGCACGAGAGGGGGCTTCCTCTGAATCGATCCATTGGGCATTTCGCACGCGATTGGATTCACTATCGATAGAGCCAATATCGATGTACCTGAACCGATCTCGGCCGTAACCGCTGCGCCCCACCTTGGCAATAGGCATACACACTTCTTCAAGGCGAGCAGATACCCAACCCAGAGGAAGCCCTGTCTCACTCAAGCCAGTTCTCGATTCAGCTCATTCAGGAAGTCATGCGGGTCCCGCCCCGGAAAGGCCAGCGCCAAGCCCCTGCCGCCGCCACGACTGACGAAGGGTTCGGCTCGGAAGTCCGGCGGGGCGATACCGACGTCGCTGGCGACAACATCGCGGATGCCGTCCAGCCACCACATCTGGTCCTCCGTGAACTCCACGCCGGCCTGCCGCTGCCGGAGCAGCCAGCCTTCGAAGCGTTCCTCTACCGTCTCACGGTACGGCTTCAGCTCCGAATCCACGCCAAGCTCGTACCGGATGAGCGAGATGAGGTCAGGCACCCCGGCCTCCTTACCTGGCTGCTCGGTGGCGCGGCCCAGGTCCGCGTAGTAGGTCCACAGGACCTGCGGGGTCCAGGCAAAGTCCGGGCGCCGGATCTTGTCCGCCAGCTCCTTGAGCGCCGCGTACGCCTCCGTCGGGCCAACCGAGCGGGGGCTGGAGAGAGCGATGGAGATTGCGGCGATCTTGTCGCGCTCATCCTCGAGCAAGCGGCTCCAACGGTCGACCTGCTCGCGTGCACGCTCCTCGCGGGGAATCGCGTGAACGTTGGTGACGGCGACCGCAGTGGTCTCATCCATCACGTAGTCCTTGTCCCTGCGGATCTCGATGATCAGCCGGCGCAGATCGGGGCTGGCGGTGAGCGGGGCCACGGCAGAAACGATCAGTGCGTGGGCTGCCTTCTCGCCGCCCTCCGCCATAGCCCGGTCCTGCCTGTCGGGGTCAGCGGCCTGGACGATCTTGCTCGCGATATCCGAGAGGGTGAGGCCGCCAGCCGCCTTGGTGATCTGATCGCGCTCGTTGTCGTTGAGCTGCTGGTTCAGGCGGGCCAGGCGACCGGCAAGGATCTCCGCCTCCGAGGCGGTGATCGACTTGGTACCGGCCTTGTCGAGGAGCTTGGCCAGGGAGACCTGGCGTTCTCCGGCCGGAACGAGCGGTCGTGCATCCACAAGCGGGGAGTCCGTAACGCCAACTGCGTCCACGAGGACGAAGCGTTCCTTGCGCACCCGGTCATCTCCACCCGGGGTCACCTCAAGCAACTCGGTGGCGTCGATGGTGCGGGCGCCTCGCCCCTTCATCTGCTCGAAGAGGACCGCGCTGCGCACCTCCCGCAGGAAGATCACGCACTCCAGCGCCTTGACGTCCGTGCCGGTGGCGATCATGTCGACAGTCACGGCAATCCGCAGGCGGGGGGACGTCCGCAGGGCACGGATCAGCTCGTCAGGGTCTTCGCCGGCCTTGCGGCTCTTGTACGTGATCTTCTTGGCGAACTCGTCGCCCCGCCCGAAGACCTCCTTGGCCTGAGCAAGAACATCCTCGGCGTGATCCTCACCGACCGCGAAGATCAACGTCTTGGGGACTTCCCTGCGGCCGGGGAACCACCGCTGCCAGTTGTCCCGATAGGCGGTGAGAACGGCTCGGATCTCATCGACGGTCACCACAGAGCGTCCGATCTGACGTGTGGTGTAGGTGAAGTCGTCTGCCAACTGCTCGTAGCGCTGGTAGCGGGTCTTCCGGTCACGGATCTTGACCGTCGTACCCTCTTGTATGGTCGCGCCACCGTTCTCCCGCAAATCTGTGTGGATGCGGATGACGTCGAAGTCGACGTTGACGCCGTCGGCTACTGCCTGGGGGTAGGTGTACTCGGAGACCAGGTTCTGGCCGAAAAAGCCGAGGGTCTGGAGGGTCGGAGTAGCGGTCAGCCCGACGAGGTGGCCGTCGAAGTACTCCAGCACCGCACGCCAGAGGCCGTAGATCGAGCGATGGCACTCGTCCACGATGATCAGGTCGAAGGACTCGATCGGCACGGCCGGGTTGTAGCCCACCTCGATGGGCTTGTCTGCGGCGTAGGACTCTTCGTACGCCTTGTCGTCGTTTGCCTCGTCGACCGGGTCGTCGTCGACGAGCTGCTCACCGGTCAGCAGGCGGTACATCTTCTGGATCGTGCAGATCACCACCGAGCTGCTGTCCTGCAGTCCTGCGGCGCCCAAACGCTCGACGTTGTAGATGTCCGAGAACTTACGGCCGTCGTCCGGAGTCGTGAACTTCCGAAACTCGTCCAGCGCTTGCTTACCGAGGTTGTTCCGGTCCACCAGGAACAGCACGCGGCGGGCTCGGGCGTGCTTGAGCAACCGGTACGTCTGGGAGACGGCGGTGTAGGTCTTGCCCGCACCGGTCGCCATCTGAATCAGAGCCCGCGGCTTGTCCAGGGCGAGCGAGCCCTCCAGGCCCCTGATCGCCTCGATCTGCGCCGGGCGAAGACCGTTGCGGTGCAGCTCCGGAACATCGCGCAGAGCGGCACGGAAGGTCGGGGCCGCCGGGTGCTCCTCGGCTCGACGCATCCAGTCGGCGATGGTCTCCGGCTTGTGGAAGGCGAACACCTCGCGGGAGCGCGCCTCGGGGTCCAACCGATTGATGAAGTAGGTCTCAGTGCCCGTGGTCGCGTATCGGAAGGCGAACGGCTCATCCTCACGCCACACGGCGAGCCGGTGCTCCTTGAGAACTCCGCCCGCGTAGCGGTCGTTCTGCGCGACCGCGCTAGCCAGGTGCGTACCCTCACGCTTGGCCTCGATGACGCCGGCGATCTGTCCATCCACGTACAGGACGTAGTCGGCCCGTCCCGTGGCGAGCGTGAACTCACGCACGGCCACGCCCCGACCGGCCATCGGGTTTACCTCGCTGCGGTCCTGCACCACCCAGCCGGCGGCGCGCAGCAGCTTGTCGATCTCCTTACGGGCTTCGATCTCGTTGAGCGGAGCACGCCGCTGCGCACGATGGATGATCAGGTCACGGGCCGCCGGATCGACCTTG
The DNA here is from genome assembly GCA_001418405.1 of Streptomyces diastatochromogenes. Lineage (GTDB taxonomy): Bacteria > Actinomycetota > Actinomycetes > Streptomycetales > Streptomycetaceae > Streptomyces > Streptomyces albulus_C. Next base: position 13,274 of record LIQL01000033.1, read on the forward strand.
CGCGGGGCCTGACGAGCCTCTTGGTAGGCGGCCGTCTGAGCAACGCGCATCTCGGCGACCTGCGCTGCCAGCTGCTCGATCTGGGTGAGGAGCTCCGCGTTGTTCGCGCTGGCACTGGCGATGAGGCGTTCCGCCTCAGCCCGCGCCTTTCGCTCAGCCTCCAGCTCGCTCGTGGACTCTGTGAGGCGCGTGCGCGCGTCGGTCAGGGCCTGACGGTGGCCGTCCAGGGCCTCATTCAGTTCCGCGACCTCGTCCGGATCCGAGAGGCGCTCGACCGCCTGCGGATCCGTAGGCGGCACGAACTCCACGACGGTGCGGCGCCCGGAGATCGCGTCGTGGAACCACAGGCCGAGCTTGTGGCAAACGCGGACGGCGTCCAGCGCCCGTGCCGTGTCGAACAGGTGGGCATGGGCGGCCTTGTTGCGGTCCACCCGCAGCTGGTCAAAATCCCGCCGTGTCTCCGGAATCAGGACCCCGGCTCGCGTCAAGGCGGTCAACCGGTCGATCTGCCGATCGCCGTCCACCCGCATGCCGATCCGAGTGATGAGCTCCTCTGCGAGGACCTCACCGAACTGGCCCGCCTGGACGAGCGAGGAGTTCGGGTTCGTGAAGACCGTGGCCTCGGCCTGTGCGCCGTAGAGCGACAGCAGGGGCTTCAGTGGGTAGAGGACGCCGAAGTTCGGAGAAGACTTCGCCAGTTTCTGCAGCCGCTCGTCCATGTCCCCCACCCGCTCCGCATCCTGCCAGTCCCAACCCCACACGCCCTGTGTCGAGCTGACGCAAGTGTATGAGCGCAGAAGCCACGGGATGAAGACTCCGAGCGAGGAGTGACTTCTACATGTCCGGTGGGATCTGTGCACTGACCACCGGGAAGGGAGCCATCACGTCAGTGACCGGCGCACCGCGTCGACGAGCGACACCGCACGGACATCGTCTGGGCCGCTGACGATGTGATTCATGGCGTAGCCGAAGGCGATGCCGTGTTCCGGGTCGGCGAAGCCGAGGGAGCCGCCTCGGCCGTTGTGGCCGACGGCGCTCGGCCCCATCATGGGGTTGTCTTCAGTTGGCAGTTGGTATCCGGAGCTGAACCGGCTTGGTGCCACCAGCACCTGATCCATTCCGGCTGCCTGCTCCTTGGTCGCCAGAGTGAGGGTTTCGGGGGTGAGCAGACGAGTGCCGTCCACCTCGCCGATCAAGGCCGCGTACATACGGGCCAGCCCACGCGCGGTGCCGATGCCATTGGAAGCTGGGAGTTCCGCGGCCTGCACCTCGGGTGAGTTGAAGTCGATCGCGGCAGGGTCGGTCACCATGTACGCCCTGTTGCTGAACGAGTCCGGGTCGCTCCAGGCGGCGACCTGATCACGGAGTTCCTCGGGGACAAGCTCCGGAGGCACAGTCGTGAGGTCGACGGCAGGCTTGCTATGCACCATGTGGCTGACCCGTTCATGTTCATGCGCCGGCAGCCCGATGAAGAAGTCGAGGCCCAGCGGGGCAGCGATCTCGTCAGCGAAGAAGCGGCCCGGCGTCCGGCCGGAGACCCGGCGGATCACCTCACCGACAAGCCAGCCCCAGGTGCGGCCGTGGTACCCATGAGCGGTACCCGGAGTCCACACAGGGCGTTGCGCTGCTAGAGCCGCCACCATCGGGTGCCAGGCCAACGCGTCTTTCAACGGGACCGGTCGATCCAGCGCGACCAGGCCAGCCTGGTGGGACAGGAGCCAGCGCACCGGGATGTCTACCTTGCCGTTCGCGGCGAACTCCGGCCAGTACGTGGCGACGGGCGCGTCCAGGTCCAGCTCGCCACGCTGGGCCAGCAGGTGTACGGCGGTCGCGGTCGCTCCCTTGGTCGCCGAGTAGACGAGTTGCAGGGCGTCGCGCGTCCATGGTCGGCCGGTGCGGGGGTCAGCGATGCCACCCCACAAGTCCACCACCGGGTGGCCATCCCGGTACACGCACACCGCCGCGCCGATGTCTCCGTGCCTGGCGAAGTTCTCCGCGAACGCCTCACGCACCGGTTCGAAACCGGCCGCGACCTCACCGCCGATCACCGTCATGCTGTCCATCGTGACACTCCCGACGCCTGCTTCCGTGGGCGGCCTAACTCTCGACGTACGGTGCCGTACCAGCGTCAGGTAGCGACGGGCAGTGCCTTGAGACGCTCGCGGAACTCGCGAACGGCTAGAACAGACGTGTTCGGTTCAAGCCGTGCGGAGAACTCGTTCAGGCGGCCCAGCGCTCGCATGGAGCTGACCTTGTCTTCCAGGAGTTCCGCTCCGCGGTTCGCCGCTTCGAGCGCTCCCTCCAGGTCGTTGCCGGCGAGCCGGGCTTCGGCCAGGCGCGCAGTCCGTACGGCCATGTCGCGGGGTGCTGCCCTGTTGACAGACGTCTCCAATGCACTCGTCGCGCGTTCCACCTGGCCCGCGCGCAGCAAGACCTTGCCCTCGGTTGACTTGAGCTGAGCCTCGCCGAACCAGTCAAGCCAGTCGAGGTCTTCTCCTTCTGTGTGACGCCCCCAGTGCGACGTAGCGCGGTTCAGCGCCACGCCGGCCCTCTGGTGGTCGCCATCGCGGGACAGCGCTTCGGCCTTGTGCAAGTAGAGGAAGGACTGGGCGTAGGGCGACAACGTTCGCGGTGCGTTGTCGATGGCGGTGGAGATGAGGTCGACCCGCTCGGCAGTCCGGCCGGCCTCCGAGACCTGGACCCCCATCTCGGCCAGGACGAAGGCGCCGAAGGCGTCGTCCCCAGCGGTACGGGCGCTGCGCAGGGCTCCGATGTAATACCGCTGTCCTACGGAGCGTAGCCCAGCGTCATAGGCCATCCAGCCGGTCAGATGTGACACGCGGGCGGCCAGTGCGTAGAGGCGGAGGCGGATCGTGTCCGTGTACCGTCCAGCGTCAAGGAGACCCGTGATCAGGGCGAGGTCGCCCCGCGCTTGCTCCAGGAGCCGAGCTCCGCCGAGTTCGTCGTCGAGCGCGCGGAGGGTGCTGATGCGCTGCTCAATTGTCGAGACCATCGTGTTGGTGACGCGATCTCCGTTGAGCGCCGAGGCGAAGGCGGAGGGTGCCTCGGCCCAACTTGCCGCCAGTCTCGTCAGCGCGACGCCGGTGATCGTGAGAAAGCCTCGGCGGTCCAAGCATCCACTCCCCACCAGATCTGTCAGTGCCTCGACGGTCCCGGCCTCGTTCCAGGGAGTGCTGAGCCCGGTCACTTCCCATACCGGAAGCCAGTATGGCCAAGCCGTACCCTGCGCCCTTTCGTGCGGCACACGCAACAGGTCGGCGAGGACGTGTCGCGCATCGGCATCCGGCTCCTGGCCCTGCTCCCATTTCCACACGGTGGTGCGGTTGGTCGCGAGCGGGACGCCGAGCGACTTCCCATGAGCCTGCATGAGTCGCGCGAACTCGGCCTTCCCCCAACCGCGCGACTGACGGACGTAAGCCAGTGGGTGGACTGCTAAGGGCTCACCAGGCACATCAGCTCTCCCGTCATCCCTTGCGACGTCGTTCGGAGGCTACTCGCCACGCACGTGCGTGGAAGGGCGTCCCCAAGAGAAACCCCCTAGAAACGTTCCCGGCCTGCCCGCTCCGGCCGTTGACTGAGATCAGCCGCCCAGGAGCAGCGCGTCGGCGCCCGTTCCGGACGGTCACCTCAGATCGGCGGCTCCGTCTCTGTGTCCCCCCATCGGGGATGGAGCCGCTCTCCAGCTCTTCGGAGGCGTCCGCCATGCCCACGCTCGTGTCTCACTTCGCCCTCACGGGCACGAAGGAAGAGTTATCGCCCGCTCGGCACAGGGTCGTTGACAAGGTGCGCGCATGGGGCGTCCCTCTGGATGACGAGACAGCCGACGCAATCGGCCTCGTCGCCTCCGAGCTCATCACCAACGCCGTGGTCCATGGCAGCGGGCCTATCACAGTCACCTTGTCCCACAGTTCGGGCAGCTTGGTGATCGACGTGCTCGACACCAACTCCAAGGTGCCGAAGTCGGGTTGCTTGGAGGCGGAGGACGAGGGTGGTCGTGGTCTGGTCTTGGTCGATTTCCTCGCGGCTCGGTCGGGTTGGAAGCGCGTCCAAGGCGGGAAGCACGTGTGGGCCGAGATCGCTCTTCCGAAATCGGCTCCTGCCGTTGGAGCTGCCGCCCTAAGCCAGTTCTCTGGGGCTCGATCACCGAGTTCTCGCGGCCGAACCGTGCCGTCGTCGCTCGTCTTGGCTATCGCCTGATGGGGCGGCATACGTTACGCCTGGCGTGGATGGCTCAACCCGATGTCGTATTCAGGCCGACTCGTCGGGACATCGACCCAGCCACAGATGAGCTCACTGCGTATGCGCTCTGGGACCGCCACAGTTCGGAGCCGAGCGGCGAGTGCTGGCTCTGGTGCGGACGTCGCGGCGTCGAGGTGACGTGGATCGGTCCTGTCCTCTCCAGCGGCATGCACGCGGCCCTCTACTCCTGCCGCGCCTGCCTGTACGAGCTGGATCAACGCGTCCTGCAAGCCAACATGCGCCAGGACCTTGCTCTCCCCCAGGTTGACGGACCGAGACCTTCGCGCTGAGAGCACTCCTCACGATTCCGCGGTCCCCGCGTCTCCGTTCCCCTGCGGCCGTGGGGACAGCTTGCCATGCACACGTCTGCCATCGCGCAGGCACCGCCGGAACCAGCGCGATCCAAAAGGACTTCCCGCCGGAACCCCGGCGGGAGAACCGAAGAGGAAGGAGCACGAGGTGGCACAGAGTACGACGACAACGCCGCCGGCCCCGAGTGGCCTCCTGGTGGCGGTGGAGGAACTGACCGCCGTCCACGACCGGTACGACAGCCTCCGGTCCGACAACCAGGGAAGCTCCGGCGACTCGCCGTGGCCGGGCGGTGACGGAAACCTGACCGACACCGAGTAGCACCCAGGCGGCGGGGGCGACAGAGCCTTTCGTGTCGCCCCCGCCGCGTCCACGTTCACGTAACCGCACTCAAGGAGGCAGTGATGGAACACCAACTGATCAGCGCCATCGAGAGGGCGCTGGGATGGAGTGGCCCGGAAGAGATCGGCAAGGGCTTCGCGCGCGGGAACATGGGCGACCCTGCCCTCGTCTCCCGCATCCTCACCCCGAACCGCCTGCTCGACATCGCCATGCGCAGGAGCCTCAGCCGCCCGCAGTTCCGGTGCTTCCAGAAAGGCGACGAAGTCCACCCGGCCGTCTACTACACCGACAGCGTCAGTCCCCGCGGCCAGAGCATCCCCATGGTCAACATGCGCAGTCTGGGCCGGCTGCTGGACGAAGGTGCGACGCTCATCCTCGACCAGGCCAACGTCTTCGACCCGACGATGGAGGTCGCCTGCCGGGCGTTGCAGTGGTGGTCACACGAGCGGGTTCAGGTCAACGCGTATCTGACGACGAACGATGCGGCAGGCTTCCCTCTGCACTGGGACGATCACGACGTGGTGATCGTCCAGCTCGCGGGCGAGAAGGAGTGGGCGGTGCGAGGCACCTCTCGCCCGGCGCCGATGTACCGGGACGCCGACCCCAACAGCACGCCGACCGAAGAGATCGTCTGGTCCGGCGTGATGAGGACCGGCGACGTCATGCACATCCCGCGGGGTCACTGGCATCAGGCGACCCGGACCAGTAGCGGCTCGGGAAAGAGCCTCCACGTGACGTTCGGCATCACCAAGCGCACCGGAGCGAGCTGGCTGGCGTGGCTGGGTGACTGGTGCCGCGAGCAGGAGATCTTCCGGCACGACCTGGACCGTCGAGACCAGATCGGCGGCCAGGCCCTGGTCGAAGCCGCCACCCGACTGATCGGCGAGCGCTCCCCGGCCGACTACCTGGCCGCGTACGAGCAGGCGGCGACCCTCCCCCGACACGTCCCGTACCTCGACATCCTGGCCCCGCTCGACGCCGTGGTGTGCACCACCCACTTCCCGCCCCAGATCCACGAGAGCGGGGAGACCGTCACTGTCGTGGCTTCGGGCAAGCGACTCACCCTCGCAGCCAAGGCCGTGCCCGCGCTGCGGCTGCTGCTCAGCGGCCGACCCGTCTCCCTGGAGCGCGCGGCGGCCCTCGTCGGGGCCGAGGTGGCGGAAGTGGCGGAGATCCTGGTGAAGGAGGAACTGTGCGCGACACTGACCCCCGAGTTGTCCTCGGGCTACACCGGTCTCGTCATGAACGTCGGCTCTTGATCGGCGCGTTGGACCTCGGCATAACCGCGCTCGACACCAGCACCAACTACCTCCGCTTCCGTTCGCACGAGGTTCTGGCACGGGTCGCCGGCGACCTGCTGCCGAAGTTCCATCTCTCCACCAAGGTGGGCTACTTCCCAGGCAGCAGCGGGGCCGAACACTCCCTCGCCCCCGAACGGCTGCACAGCGCGGTGGAGGAAGCGGCCCGTGACATCGGGCGGGAGCCGGACCTGGTGTTCCTACACAACCCGGAACACTCGCTCACGCCGGGCACCGCCCGGTCGCGCGAGGCCCTGGCCGATGCTTGCGCAGCCCTCGACAGTGCGACATCACGCGGGCTGTGTGGCGCGTGGGGCATCGCAACCTGGGACCCTACGGCGTTTCCGCCCCTGGTCGACGCATCCATGCCGACCCCCTCCACGCTCATGGTGCGGGCCGGCCTGCTGGTGGGCGCCGGAACACTCGATGCCGCCGAGGCCCTGATGGAGGCGTGGGGCCTGAGCACGGGCGCGATGTGGGGGATGAGTCCCTTCGGCGGCAGCACCAAGGCGCCGGTGTGGGCTCGGGTCGACCCCCGCGTCTTCCTCCGCGACAGCGGCGGGTACTCCCGTGCACAAGCGGCCTTCCGGGTGGCCTACCAACTGCCGAACGTCAGCGCCGTAGCCGTCGGTACGGACGAACCCACGCACCTCGGAGACCTCGTCGGCGCCCTGGCCGCCGTCCCCGACGAAGAGGCAGTCGCCGAGTACCGCACGCTGCTCCGTGACCGCCCGCGCACTCAGTCCGTCTGAAGGTCTTGGACGATCTGTTCCGCCATTTGCCGCGCAGGCTCCAGCCGGGGGTCCTGCGGGTGAGCGTCCGGGCCAAGAATCTTCGAGCACACGAAGAGCGTCATCAGTTTGCCGTCCCGGCTCGCGAATTCTGCGCGCCGCTCCCGCAGTACGCGCTTTGCCAGAGCCGGGACGGCGAGCGAACTCGCCCACAGCGATGCGGAATCCAACCCATGTGGCGCGTTACCCCAGTCCTCCCAGTCGAAGAGAGAGAACGTCGGCGCGCTCATGTTGGCCCAGTTCAGGTCCGCGTGGGCCGGCACCCACTGCTCGACGGTGGTGTCGATGGAGCTGGGGAACACGCCGTGGATGGTCTTGGTGACCAGGACCTGAGTGATGAACTCGGTGTCCGGCGAAGCGACGCGGCTCGTACTTTGTGCGGCAAGAGCGTCCAGCGACGTGTTGAACGCGCGCCACCATTCGTCCGAGAGCTTGGGGTCCTCGCTCAGCACGGCGGTACCGATGGGGTCTCCGGGCAGGAGCTCTGTCTCGTCGGCACGCCACATGGCGGGCTCGTCTGCGTCCCGCCACACCAGGCTGCCCTGCCATACGGGTTGGGAGACGTCCATCAAACGGGCGGCGCACTCGATGCCGTTCCAGCCCTGATCGCTGATCTTGCTCAGCACACGGCGCTCGATCCGCACCCAGGTATCGCGGTCCGTCCGGGCGCCCACGGAACGGCGCTTGCGCACCACGGTGTTCCGGTCGAAGTGCGTCTGAAGCGATCGCTCGACACGGTCAAGAACCTCGTCGACTGGCTGAACTCGCAGATCGACGGAATGACCAGTGGGAACCGAAAGCGTCATGGGGCGACCGTAGCAGCGGGCCCACTCTGTGAGGTCCGCCCCGACCTCTTCCAGTTCACCCCGGGGGGGAGAGACGGAAAAGTCCCCAGAAACACGGCGTCCCTGCTTCATCTCCGTCGATACGGTCTTCCCACCCATCCTGGCCGTCCTGGAGGAACAGACGTGACGCAGCAGAACACGGATGAGCGGCCGGGCATCGCCGCCGCCATCGTCGTTCACGAAGGCCGTGTGCTCATGGTCCGCCGCCGGGTCACCGAGGGGCAGCTCTCTTGGCAGTTCCCGGCCGGAGAGGTCGAGCCAGGCGAGGAACGTGAGGACGCCGCCGTACGAGAGACCCGGGAGGAGACAGGGCTGACCGTGGCGGCGGTGAAGCTGCTCGGCGAGCGCGTTCACCCGAAGACGGGCCGCCTCATAACCTACACCGCCTGTCAGATACTGGGCGGTACCGCCCACGTCGCAGATACCGAGGAGCTGGCCGAACTTGCCTGGGTCGCCCATGGCGACACCCTGGAGTACGTGCCCGACGGGCTGTTTGAACCGGTGCAGGAGTACCTGGATGCGGCCCTGACCTCCTGAGGGCGGACCCGAGCCCACGGTCGTTGCCTGCCCATACGCCGGGTCACCCCTCACGATCGTCACTCCGCCAACTGGCCACGAAGCCCCGCCGGCTACCCGAGGATCGTCGCTCCGCCAGTCCCTACCTCACTAGCGGGGGTCGAACAGCGCTCGCTCCAGCTGGTGCCACCCCGGCTCTGGTGCAGCAACGGGTCGTACGACAGTGAGAAGTCGTCCGTCGAGACAGACGTCAAACCATCCTTCCGACCGTGCCATTCTCTCTCGCATCGCCATCTGTCGGGGCGGCCTCTCAGCAAGTACTCCAACCATGACTTCGTGCTTCGCGGGCCCCAAGGCATCAGCTGGTACCCATCGGCCACGTACTGAGATTCCCGCGAGGGTGGCCTCTTGCGTTGGTTCAGGGGCAGTTGCGTAGAGCCTGCTCATCACTTCATCCGCGATTTCCCGCGGAGGCCGTGTGGGTTCTTCCACCATGAGCCCAAACGATTCGAGCTCCGTGATCTCCTCGCTTGCAAGACCGCTGGACATCGCTCCCGCCGAGGGCTGCTGATTCGTCGGGAGCGCGTCGGTGCCAGAGGCTGCATCCGCTTCTGGCTCGCCGAAGGGCTGCTCCTGGCTGTCCCCGTCCTCCGTATCTGCCCAGTCGGTCAGCAATGTGTCTCCCGATCCGCTGGCTTCGGGGATGAAGATGTCGACAGCCACCCCCGCCGGACCGACATAGACCCAGCTCATGAAATAGGAGTGGTCGCCGTGCGCGGCAGACCAGGTCGTGAGCTGGGCGAGTCGCCGTCGTTGCTCTGCGAGAAGGCGCTTGGGCAACAGCGCCTTCTGCTTGCGATACCGCCCACGGGCCTCTCCCGCGATTGGCCCCTCTGGCACATGGAACAGCAGATCAGGGCGTACGCCACCGCCTTGATACGACTTCGAGAGAGGCCGCGGAAGAGCATCAAAGCTATTCAGCTCGTGGGTTCCGTCCGTCCACGAGAACAAGGCTTCACTCGCTGCGGTCAGCAGCCCAAGGCCCGCGCATTCGCTGACGAAGCTGCGTATGTGGCGAGAACTCGCCATGAGTGACTGGTGATCGAGCTGGAGGGGGCTCCCTGTTGGAGCATCGACGTAGCTGAGAAGAAGGCGGGCTTCGAGCTCCTTGGTCTGAAGGTCAACGACGCTTTGCAGGTCGCAGGCCAGTGCATTGATGTGAACCAGCCGAGCCAATCCGACCGGCAGTTGCCCGCGACCGACGACCCACGCAGCTCCTTGTCCACTTGACCGCGGTTCAAATCGCCAAACTCGAGCTTTGACTGTGTTCACGTCGGCTCTCCCCCACCCATCACTTCATGCCTCCCGTCAGCTGCCGGCCTTACACGAGGCGACGATATCGACGACCTCTGACATTCGCTTGGTCTGGAGAAAATCCGGTGCTCATGCCTGGTCGATACGCTAACGCCCTGGGCGGGCCGCTCGGCGAACCGCAGGACCCGCTGAGATGCCCCCGACGAGGCTGGGGCTACTTTCCGAGCCACTCAGCAGCGTCGAGCGGCGGCGGGCAGCTTCGGCGCGGAGGTTGGGTGCGGGGTTGCGGCTGGTGTGCTGGATACGGGTGATCAGGACACGGGCGGGTTGGCGGGCGGTGGTGAGTTCTCGGCTGGCGGTGGCTTCTTTGAGGAGCTGATGGGGTTTGTGGCCGCCGGCTTCGGCTTCGGCGAGGACGGTGGCGAGAGCCGGCCAGGCCGGGTCGGTGAGGATGCGGTCAGCGTGGTCGGGAACGGCAGCCTGTACGTCGTGGGCGAGGGTCCGGCGCGCATGGTCGGTGGGCTGGCGCGCGGCGAGATTGTCGACGATGGGCGTGAGAGCGCGATCGGCGGAGCTCTGGAGATGGACGAGGGTCTGGCGGGCGGCTTCGGACTGGTGGGCGTGGTTCTTCGCTTCGTGCCAGCGGGTGGCGACGACGGTGGCCCAGACGAGGGCGGCGAGCAGGGTCGCCAGGGCGCTGCCGTCGGGGCCGGTGGCGGTGTGTGCGATGTCGCGCGCCGCCTTGCGCAGGTTGTGGGCGGCCTGGTTCTCGGCCCGGATCTGGGAGCGCTGAGCACGGGCGAACGCCCGTGCAGCGGCTCGCAGTTCGGCGTGGAAGTGGGCGGGGGCATTCTGGGCGGTGGCTTCGATGAGTTCGCCGACCGCGGTGATGTGAGCCTGAGCGTGGGAGTCGTCGGCCATGCCGACATGGAGGATGTCGAGGGCGTCAGTGGCCTGGTGCCAGGGGGTAGTGCGGCGCTCTCGGCAGGCGGTGGGGTGTTCCTCTGGCGCGGTGGTTTCCAGGCGGGCCATGAGCTTTGGGAGGGTGAGGTCAGGGGCGATCTTGCCGCCGGGGCGGAAGATCTGTTCGCCGTCTTTGTTGAGGTCGCCGGGGCGGCCGACGGCATAGCCGAGGAGGTCTCCGGACGGTCCGCGGCGGGGCCTGACCGCGATGCCGTCGGCTTCGAGGTAAGCGAGGAATTCCTCAGCGCTGCCGGCGTGGGGGATAGCGGCGCGGATGCGGTCCTGGAGCCAGTCCCGGCTGGTCTGCTCCCAGCCGAGGCGTTCGGCCTTGTGCATCTCGGCTTGGGTGGGGCGGCGTCCGGCGGTGCGGTCTCCCTTCTTCAGTTGGCGTAGGCCATAGTCCTTCTCGACCTGACGGCAGACATCGCCTACGTGGATGCCGCTGTCGTGGAGCTTGGTGCGGCGGCCGTCCTCGCGGACGGTGGTGGCGAGGACGTGGATGTGGTCGTTCGCGTGGCGTACGGCGATCCACCGGCAGGCCAGGTCGTCTCCGGGCGGGGCGATGCCTGCGGCTTCGACGATCCGCTGTGCGATTTCGGCCCACTCTGTGTCGGAGAGGTGCCGGTCCTCCGGGGCTGCTCGGACGGGGCAGTGCCAGACGTGGTTGGTGACCTTCTTTCCGAACTCACTGTTCCGGAGACGGACCGGCTCGTCGAGGTGGTGGGCGAGCTGGGTGAGGGTGGCATCGGGGTCGCGGCCGGGGTCGGGCATGCCGAGCATGGCGAAGCCGGCGACGATGTGCGGGTCGGTGTGCTCGTCGTGGCGACCGGGGCCGTAGAGGTAGGCGAGCAGGCCACGGGTATTGGACCCGGCCGGTTTGATGGCGGCGATCACGCGGCCTGGTCCTTCCTGGAGTCGGCGGGTTCGCGCAGAGCCTCGGCGATCAGCTCCAGCAGGCGGTGCAACTCGTCGAGACGGTGGCGGATGTCGGGCGGGATGAGGTCGCTGTTGAGGGCGCGGGCGATCTGGTTGACGTTGACGCCGATCCGGTTGAGTTCGCGCAGCACCTGGGCGCGGAACATGTGGGTGCGGCGGCGGTCCTCGGACAGCGGCAGGTTGGCGGTGAACCGGCCGGTGATGAAGGCGAGGACGATGTCGGCGGCGAAGCCGGATTCCCCCTTGTAGCCGTGGTCGGCGGCAGCCTCCTGGAGCGCGGCGTTCTCGTCGCCGGTGAAGCGCAGCGGGCCGACGCGGACGGTCCGCTTGGTGCCGGTGAAACGGCGGATCGCCGGCTGCACGCTCTGCACCGCTCCCTCGCCAGCCGTCGGCTCGGCGGCAGATGCGGGGCAGAGGATCTGTTGCTGCACGGCGTGAAGCTTGTCCGAGTCGGGGCCGCCCTCGGCTCCGACCTCCCGGTCCGGCGCCTCCTGGCGCTGGGTCGTCTCCGCCACCCCCGGGGCGGAGATCCCCGAGGACCGGCCTTGAGTCGGACTCGGGGTACTACTGGCTCCGCCAGGGGCTACCCTTCCGAACGCCCGCCGCAAACGGCCCATCAGACCAGGGGACTTCGTCAGCGGCAGCGGCTCATCGAGGGTGTCCTCGGCCTGATGTGGGTCATGCGTCATGGGTAGTTCTCCGGAAGGTACGAGCGGTGCAGGCGGGCTGACGGGGAAGGTTGAACGGAGCCCAGGCGGTCACCACCCCGCTCACGGGTGTGGATGACCGGGCGGTGAGGGGGACGGTGACCGGAAGGCGGGGTGACCGGAAGGGTTCCGGCCACCCACTGGGCAAGCAGTCAGTCCCTATCGGGGCCGGTGTCGGAGGCGGCTTCGAGCTCCGGTCGAAGGACTTCCATCACCTCGGTCAGCCGTTCCCCGCTGACCGTCAGTCCCTTGGCCCGTATGGCCTTTTGGACAATGGCTCGGGTGACTTTGCCCTGCTCTGCAGCGGCGATACGACCGATCTCCACGAGTTCGTCGACCGTGGCACCAGCTGGGCGGCCCCCACGTGGTTTGCTGTCCGGTTCGCGGAGCTGAGGTTCCGGCGACCGGGCGGAACTGCCAGTCGGTGGATCAGTGGCGCGGACCGCAGCACCGTTCGCTGCCTCCGGTCCCTCATCCAACGCCGACTCCAGTCGGCCGATCGGCCG
>LIQL01000330.1 GCA_001418405.1 Streptomyces diastatochromogenes
GGGCATGGCGGCTTGGCGGCGCGCCTCCAAGCCGCCATGCCCTGGCCCGGCCGTTCCGGGACGGCGGGTCAGGCCGGTGCGGTGCGCATCACCCCGCCGGACGCGGCCGGCGGCCCGTTGCACGTGACGGTGGAGGTCGTGGCCCGTCTCGGCCACCGGGCGTTGGACGTCACCCGGGCCGTCCGCACCGCCGCCGAGACGGCGGCGACCGAGGCCCGAGCGGCCCCGGTGTCGGTCCGCGTGACGATCACCAACCGGGTGTGAGCCCCGGTTCGCGCCGCCAGGCGGGTCACCACGGAATGGCGACCGTCGACCGCCGCGGGCCACTCGGAGCAGACCCGCCGACCGCGTCGCCACGGTGCCCACCATCGCAGCCCTGACCAAGTCGGGCCCCAGCCGGGACGGGGGGCCCGGCTGGGGTACCACTTCGGTTGCCCCGAACACCCCTGCTCACACCCACCACTTCGGCGAACGGACCGGCTTTCCCGGGCAGATCGGTGGCGTCGGGGCCGATGGGGTGGCTCGGATCGTGTGCCTGCCGGACGGGATCCGGCCTTGCTCACCGCCGGGGGTTTGCCCTCGCCGGACGAAGCCGGGCGAGGCCGGCTGAGGCGGCGTACGCCTCGCGTTGTGGCCGGTCACAGGCGCCCGTGCCAGCGCCCCCGTGCCCCTGAAGCGGGTTTCGCGAACCGCCCATAGCTCGTTTGAGTGGACTTATCTGCTCGGTCTGGACGGTCACGCAGCGTGTCAATTTCGATGATTATCATCACCGGCCGTTTCTGGGGCGGGTGCACCTGCTGCACGGGAGAAGCGGGAGAGCCATGGACACGAGCATGGGCGCGGGCGGGAGCGGGGCCACGGACTTCGGGGCGGATGCCAGAGCCGGCACGGTCGCGGGGCGGCGGGTGCCGCCGGGCTTCACCATCGAGCCGTTCACGGACCGCTGTCGGGAGATATGGGCCCGGGGCGAGCACGCCCTGATCGGTGTCAGCCCCGGCAACGGCTACTTCAGCGAACAGCGGTTGACCGGCCTGCTGCGGTGGGCGAGCGAGGCGTTCGCCGACGTGGATCCGATCGTCCCGGACGTCGCGCTCGTCCACACGTACCGCGCCCTCGGCCATCCCGAGGAACGCGCCCGGTCCTACGCGCAGCGCGACACCCGGCGGCTGTGCCGGCGCATCGCGCGTGCCTGGACGGCCAGCGGCGTGCCCGAACACCGCCACCGCATCCGCACGCTCACGGAGTTCACCGGCGACCCCACGTACCGGGCACTGCTCGGCAGGGTGGAGCGGGCGGCGGAGCGGCAGCCGTCGGTGCGGGAGGTGTTCCTGCGGGCGAGCGGCAAGGCGCTGGCATCGCATCTGAAGGGCGCGACGCCGACTCCCGAGCAACTCGCGGAGGGAATGCGCTACTTGATAGCCGAGATGCCACTGTGCATGGACACGCCGGGCATCCTGGCCGTCCCCTCCTCGGTGCACGTCTACCACCAGGTGATCCCCACCGTCCCGCTGGTCTTCGACGAACTGTTCAGCACACCGCTCCAGGCGTACGCGGTGGTCCGCCCCGTCCTCCCCGGGCCACCGCCGTCCGCCCCGCCCAGACGGTCTGGGCAACTGCCGCCCGTCGGGCCGCTGACCGGGGTGGTGACGGGACCATGACCACCACCGACGCGCACCCGCCCACCTCGCGTACCGCCGCCGAGGGCCCGCCGGCCTTCCCGTTCGACGACTGGGGACAGCGGATCTCGCCCGCCTACGCCCGGCTGCGCGAAGCTCCCGCCCCGGCCTGCCGGGTCGTGACGGTGACGGGCGACCAGGTCTGGCTGGTCACGCGCTACGACCTCGCCCGACGGCTCCTCGCCGACCCCCGGCTCAGCCTGACCGCCGCCCTGGAAGCCGACGCTCCGCGGCAGGAGCCGCTCCGGCCGCGCGCCACGGGCGCCAGGGGCGACGGCATGGCCACGCTCCAGGAGAGGGGGCTGCGCGGCATCCTGGCCGACGCCCTGAGTCCGCGCGCGATCCGGGCCCACCACGCCTGGACGCGCCTCCGGGCCCGCGCCCTGTTCGACGAGTTGTCGGAGCAGGGGCCTCCCGCCGACCTCCAGCAGGGGCTGGCCCGGCCACTGACCTTCGCGGTGGCCCGCCGGGTCCTCCTCGGCGAACTCACCGAGGACGAGGGGCAAGTGCTCAACGCCTGGTGCGACACGGTCCTGGTATGGCGGGACCGCACCCGCGACGAGATCCAGGCCGCCCTCGACGCCATGTACGGGTTCTTCCTGCGGCGCGCACCGGAACTGGCCGCCGCACCGGGCTCCGACGTCGTCAAACGGGCCGCCGCGGCCTGTACCCGGGACGGCGGCCGGCTCGGCGCCGACGGGCTCGCCGAAGTCGCCAACCTGATGTTGATCGCCGGCTACCGGACGGCCGCGAGCTTCGTGGCCAACGCGCTGGTGATGATGCTGTCCCACCCCACGGCCCTGGCGGCCCTGCGCGACCGGCCCGCGCTGCTGCCGTCCATGGTGGAGGAGGTGTTGCGCCACACGCCGATGTCGACGGGCGGGGTGAAGCGGGTGGCGACCGACGACGTGCCGCTCGACGGCCTGACGATCAAGGCCGGGGAGTGCGTGTTGGTCTCCCTGGAGTCCGGCAACCACGACCCGCACGCCTACCCGGAACCGGACCGCTTCGCTCCCGACCGCTTCGCCGCCGACCGCGGTCCCGTCGACGGCACGT
This sequence comes from Streptomyces diastatochromogenes, assembly GCA_001418405.1. Taxonomy (GTDB): domain Bacteria; phylum Actinomycetota; class Actinomycetes; order Streptomycetales; family Streptomycetaceae; genus Streptomyces; species Streptomyces albulus_C. The sequence goes on from LIQL01000330.1 coordinate 2,733, forward strand.
CGTCCGAAGCCGGACGCCCGCGCTCCCGCCCCCACCTCGGCTTCGGCCACGGCAAGCACCACTGCCCCGGCAACGCCCTGGCCAGGATGCAGATCGCCGTCGTCCTTCAGACCCTGGCCGACCACACCCCGACGCTCCGTCTGGCCGTGCCGGCCGGGGAACTGCGCTGGCGCCCCGACGTGGCCTTCCGCATCCCCGAGACGATCCCCGTCACCTGGTGACCCGCCCCTCGTGGCCACGCCCTGCCCGGGGCCGTGTCCGGCGGCCGGTCAGGCGCCGCGGTGCAGCGCCGGGGCCTGACCGCGACGCCTAATGGGGTTGCGACGGGGCCCGCGGGGCCGGTGAAGTAGCGCTATGCAAGGTGCCACCGAGCAGGCGCGACAGACGGCGGCGGGTACGGGCCGCGCTATCACGGGGTGTTCGGCCGCATGGCGCGGACCGGCGGTGCTCGGGGCCCTGATGCTGGCCGCCTTCACCTTCAACACGGCGGAGAACCTGCCGGTCGGTCTCCTGGCACTCATCTCGGGCAGCCTCGGGGTGTCGCTGTCCGCGGTCGGTCTCCTGGTCACCGGCTACGCGGCGACGGTGGCGGTCGCGTCCGTGCCGCTCGCCCATGTCACACGGGCCGCGCCCCGACGCCATGTGCTCACGGGCCTGCTGGCCGTGCTCGTGGTGTCCAGTCTGGCCGCGGCGCTGGCGACCTCGTACGGTCTGCTGCTCGTGGCGCGGCTGCTGACCGCGCTCGCCCAGGCGTTGTTCTGGGCCGTGATGGGGCCCGTCGCGGTGGGCCTGTTCGCGCCCGACGTCCGTGGGCGAGTGGTCGGGGCGCTGTCCGTCGCCGGGTCGCTCGCCCTCGTGCTCGGGGTTCCCGCCGGCACCTGGCTGGGGCAGCGGAGCGCCTGGCAGGTGCCCCTCGCCGCGCTGGCGGTCCTGGGCCTGCTGTCCCTGGTGACGATCGCCGTTCTGCTGCCGACCGCGCCGGCGGACGAAGCACCCGCGGCCTACGGGACCAGCCCCGACGCCCGCCGGTTCGGGACCGTGCTGGCCACCGGAACGCTCTCCGCCACAGGGGCGTTCACCGGATACACCTATCTTGTGGAGTTCCTCGACGACGTCAGCGGGTTCGCACCGAGCACCGTGGGCGCGCTGCTGGTGGCGTTCGGCGTCGCGTGCCTGGTGGGGGTGAGCATCACCGGGGCACTGCTGGACCGCCACCCGCGCGCCGCGCTGACGGGCGCTGTGGCCACGCAGGCGGCGGCCATGCTCGGCCTGTACGCGGCCGGCTCCCGTCCGGTGGCGGCGGTGGCGTTCCTGGCGCTCATGGGCGGTGCGCTCGGGCCGGTGTTCATGGCCACCCAGCACGCGATGCTGCAGTGCGCACCCGGCCGCACGGACCTCGCACTCGCGGCCAACTCCGGTTGCTACAACGTCGGCATCGCCGCGGGCGCCGCGCTCGGGGGACTGATCCTCCCGCTGGCCGACGTGCGGGACACCTTCCTCGCCGGCGGGCTGCTGACGGCCGCGGCGTGCGCGGTGCTGTTCGGCGGACGGTTCCTGGGCGACGACCGCGATCGCGCCGCATAGGGCCGACTGCGACGCCGGCGGCCCGTGCCGGGTCGCCGGCCCTAGGGCGCTCCCGGCCTCCGGCGGTCAGGAAGTGGAGCCCGGGGCCGGCGGGATGTGCACGGTCATGATCAGGTGGCAGGTCTCGGTGCCCGCGCCGCGGTAGGTGTGGGGGGCGTCGCCGTCGAAGGTGGCGGTCTGCCCGGCTTCGACCGGGTGCTCAGTGCCGTCGACGGTGAGGGTCATCCGGCCGGCGGTGACGCTGACGGTCTCGACGACGCCGGCCTGGTGCGGGTGACTGGGGTACTCCTCGTCCGGCTCCAGCACCCAGCGCCAGATCTCGACGGGGGCCGCTCCCGAGGTGGTCAGCATGAGCCGGGCCTGGCTGCCCCGCTTCCCGGCCCACAGGGGCATGACGGCGTCGGCGGACACCACGCGGACCCGGCCCTCGGCGGGTCCTTCCAACAGTGCGGAGACCGAGACGCCGAGGGTGTCGGCGAGGCGGATCAGGGTGGCGAAGTTCGGGTTGCCCTGCGCCTTCTCCAGCCCGACCAGGGCGCCCTTGCTGACCTTGGCGCGGCGGCCCAGTTCGTCCAGGGACAGACCCGCGCGGGTGCGTGCGGCTCTGACGTTGTGCGCGAGCGTGCGCAGGGCTGCCTCTGCCTCGGGCACGTGATCACCGTCCTGACGGAGTAGGGCACTGGAATAGACCGCCCGGTCGTTTGGTTGACAACGGGCGGTCGTTTCATTGTACGTTCGAGTCGTTCCATTGTGAAAGTAAGGAAGTGCCGTGATCGCTCTGCTGCTGGCCCTGGGCAGCTCTCTCGCCTACGGATGCGCCGATTTCCTCGGCGGCCTGGGTGCCCGCAAGGCGCACGTACTGCGCACCGTGCTCGTCGCCGCTCCGGCCAGCCTCGCGGTCGAGCTGGCGCTGTGGCCGATCCTGGGCGCCTCGTTCACCGGGGCCAGCATCGGGTGGGGTGTCGCGTCCGGCGTCGCCTCCGCCGTGGCGTTCGTCCTGCTCTACAGGACACTCGCGATCGGCCCGATGAACGTGCTCTCGCCGGTCACCGCGCTGGTGTCCGCGGCCCTGCCGGTCACGGTCGGCCTGCTCCAGGGCGAGCACCTGGGCCTGGCCGGCCTCGTGGGTCTGCCGCTCGCGCTGGTGGCGGTGGTCCTGGTCAGCGCGGGACACGGCACGGGCGCGGTGCGGCCGTCCCGGACGGCGCTGTTGCTGGCCTTGGGCGCGGGGGCGGCCATCGCGCTGCAACTCGTCTTCCTGCACCAGGCACCCGCCGACAGCGGCGTGGCACCGCTGATCGTCGGGCGAGCGGTCTCCTCGACGGTCACCCTGATCGCGGCCGCCGCGCTGTACCGCCGGCTGGGCCCGGAAAGGCCGGCCTACGCGATATCGGCGACCGCGGGCGTCCTGGACTCGCTGGCGAACCTGTTGTTCCTGCTCGCCGCCCGCAGCGGTGACCTCACGGTCGTCGCCGTGATCACCGCCCTGTACCCGGCCGGCACGGTCCTGCTCGCCCGCGGCGTCCTCGCCGAGCGCATCCACCGCAGCCAACTCGTCGGCCTGGGCACCGCGGCCGTCGCCGTCAGCCTCCTCGCCCTCACCTGAGC
>LIQL01000331.1 GCA_001418405.1 Streptomyces diastatochromogenes
GACCCCCCGGGGCGCGCGGGACACCGGTCTGCGCGGCCGCTCCGGAACCACCCCCCTGTTCCGGAGCGGCCGCATTTTCGTGTGCGGATTTCTGCTTCCGGCGGCGGGCACTCCGGGGCCGGCGTTCCGGGCTCGTCGTTCTGTGTGTACCGCGGTGCGGGTGCGTGGCGTGGGCGTGCGGTGTGTTGGAGTGGGGCGCGTGATGCGGTGTGGGGGGTGTTCCGCCTGATGCGGTGGCGTTGGTGGTGGCGGCCGTGGCAGCGGCGCGTTGGTGGGCCGACCGGCTCCGGTGGTTCTGGCGGTCCCGCGGGTACCGGTGATTCGGGTGGTACCGGCGAGTCCTCTGGCGCTGGGGGTGCAGAGGGAGTGGCGGTCCGGCGGTACGGGCTGGTCGCGCTGTGCAGTGCGCTGCTCTTCTTGCTGGTCACCTGGCAGGTGGCGGCCCACGGCGCGGTGCGCGGGTTCGACGAGCGGCTCGGTCGCGAAGTGGCCACGAGCGCCGTGCCCCGGCCGCCCGCGCAGTTCTTCGCCGACCTCGGCAACACGTCGGTGGCGCTACCGGTGTTGCTGATGGCGGCGGCGTGGGCCGGGTGGCGGCTGCACCGGGGCGCGCCCGGCGACCGCCGGCGGGCGTGGCTGCCGCCGGTCGCCGCGTTGGGCACCCTGGCCGCCGTGCCGGCGCTCGTCGTGCCGTTCAAGGTGTGGCTGGATCGGCCGGGGCCGCCGGAGATGGCGGGGTCGCACGAGGGGTTCTACCCGTCGGGGCACGGGACGACGGCGGCCGTCGCCTACGGATTGGTGGCGCTGCTGCTGTTCCGGGCGCACGCGGCGCGGCGGACGCACCGGTCGAGGCGGCCCTCCGGCGGCCGGCGGGCGGCCGCGTCCGCCGGCGCGTGGCTGGGCGCGGCGGGGACCGGACTGCTCACTGCGGGGGTCGGGCTGGGGCTGGTGCGGCAGGGGTACCACTGGCCGCTGGACGTGCTCGGTGGCTGGTGCCTGGCGGGGGTGCTGCTGCCGCTGTGGTGCGCGGTGTGCGGCCGGTGGGGCCAACGGGCCCGCACCTGCCGCACCGCCGATCAGGGGTCCGGCCGGCCCGGTTAGGGCACGTTGACGGGGTTGACGAAGGTGCCGGGGTGGGTGGCGCCGGACTGGTCCAGGATGGCGCCGCCGTACGGCCACTGGAGCTGGAAGTGCTTCTTCTCGTTCGGCGGGGTGATCAGCACCAGGCCGGGCTCGACCTTGTGGTCGTCCGCGCGGGTGCCGGGCAGCAGCGTGATGGTGAACGAGGTGTGCGCGTTCGGCTTCAGCACCTTCGGCTGCGGCGCCTGCCCCGAGCGACGCAGGTCCCAGGTGGTGCCCTCGGTGCCCTTGATCTGGACGCCGGGGAAGCCGGAGATGCGGCAGGGGGAGCCGCTGATGTTCTTCAGCCACACCGCGACGGTCTGCTGCTGGTCGGTCTTCATGTCCGGCACGCCGCCGCCCTCCGCACCCCAGCCGGCCTGCATCCCGTCGGTGGTGCAGCGGGCCACCTGGTCGCCGCCCCGCCCCGAGCCGTCGCCGGCCGCTGCGGCGGCACCGTCGCCGGCCTTCGCGGACGGGGTGCCGGCGCTGCCCGAACCGCCCGTCGTGCCGCCGGCGCCGGTGCTGTTCCCGGCACCGTTGTCCGCGGCGGCGGACGCGGCCGGGGCGGCGGTGGAACCGCCGGTGCCGTTGCAGGCGGTGAGGCCGAACGCGGCGGCGGTGATCAGGCCGGCGACGGCGACGGTGCGACCCCTACGGAGCGCGGTGCGGTGCGACATGGTGTCCCCTCAAGGTTCGTTGCGCGGCGCGGCGGTCGCCCCGCACACACCACTGTGCCGGGGCAGGCTGATGATCCACTAACTCATCGCTAACGCCGTGCGGGTCCGGTGCGGTCCGGGCCGGCGGGTTCACGCTCCCCGGTCGCGGGCCGCCACCGCCGCGTGCAGCGCCCGTTCCAGCGCCGCCGGGTCGGTGAGCGTCCCGGAGCCGTCCGGCGGCACCGCCCAGCGGACGCCGCCGGTCGCCCGGCCGGGGTACGGCACCACGATCCAGGTGCCGGGGCCGGCGCCGCGCACGCCGGTGCCCAGCCAGCGGGCGGCGGTGCCGGGCGGCACGAAGAAGCCGGTGCGGGCATCCCGGAAGTCCGACAGGACGGGTCCGGGGCGGTCCCGGCCCCGGGCCAGCACCTCCAGCGCCGGGCGGCCGAGGGCGCCCCCGACGATCAGGACGTCCCAGCACCGGCCGGCCTCCAGCAGCGTCACCCCGAGCGGGTTGCGCTCCCAGGCCCGGCGGCAGGCGTCGGGGTCCGGTGCGGCCGACACCAGCCAGTCCACCGCGGCGTTCGCCCCCATTGCGGTCATCTCGTCCCCTCCCGTTCCCGGCCCGGGTGGGCCGTGTCTCCAGGGGAGAGGGGCGTGCCCGGTGATCCTTACACGGGTCCGCGGGGAAATCTGCGCCCCGGTGGCGGGGCGCCCGGGAGCGCGCGGGGGCGGGCGGCCGGTGGGCCGCCCGCCCCGGACGTGCGTCGGGAGGTCGATCGGTCAGCTGTCGAAGCCGAGCCCGACCTTGTCCATGGCCTTCAGCCACAGGTTGCGCCGGCCGCTGTTCTCGTCGGCGCGGGTCATCGACCACTGCGTGATGCCGATGCCGAGCGAGCGCACCGGCTCGGGCGGGAACGGCAGCGGCTTGCTCCGCACCATCTCCAGCTCGGTCCGCTCGGTGCGCTCCCCCGCCAGCAGGTCCAGCATCACCTCGGCGCCGAAGCGGGTGGCGCCGACGCCGAGCCCGGTGTAGCCGAGCGCGTACGCGGCCCGGCCGCCGTGGGCGGTGCCGAAGAACGCCGAGAAGCGGGAGCAGGTGTCGATGGCGCCGCCCCAGGTGTGGGTGAAGCGCAGGCCCTCCAGCTGCGGGAAGCAGGTGAAGAAGTGCTGGGCCAGCTTGCGGTAGGTGTCGGGGTGGTGGTCGTACTCGGCCCGGACGCCGCCGCCGTAGCGGTAGATGATGTCGTAGCCGCCCCACAGGATCCGGTTGTCCGCGGTGATGCGGAAGTAGTGGAAGTGGTTGGCGCTGTCGCTCAGGCCCGGTCGGTTCTTCCAGCCGATGGCGGCGAGCTGTTCGGCGCTGAGCGGCTCGGTCATCAGGGCGTAGTCGTAGACCGGCGCGATGAACGGGCGGACCCGCTTGACCAGTGACGGGAAGGCGTTGGTGGCGAGCGCCGTGTGCTGGGCGAAGACCCGGCCGTACGGGGTGCGGACCGCGATGCCCGGGCCGCGCGAGGACAGCTCGGTGCCGGGGGTGTGCTCGTAGACGCGCACGCCCAGCGACAGGCAGGCCCGCTTCAGGCCCCAGGCCAGCTTGGCCGGGTGCACCATGGCGACGCCGGTGCGGTCCCACAGGCCGGCGAGGAAGGTCGGCGAGTCGACCTCGGCGCGGACCGCGTCGCGGTCGAGGAACTCCTGTCCGCCAAGGCCCAGTTCCGCGGCCTCGTCGGCCATCTCGCGGAGCTCGGCGACCTGGTGCGGGGCGGTGGCGACGTCGATCTCGCCGGTGCGCTCGAAGTCGCAGTCGATGCCGTAGCGGGCGACCGCGTCCTCGATGGCGTCGAGGTTGCGGGCGCCCAGCTCCTCCAGCTTGCCCAGTTCACCGGGCCAGCGGGACAGCCCGTTGCCCAGGCCGTGTGTGAGGGAGGCGGCGCAGAAGCCGCCGTTGCGGCCGGAGGCGGCCCAGCCGATCTCCTGGCCCTCGATGAGGACGACGTCGCGTTGCGGGTCGCGCTCCTTGGCCAGCAGCGCGGTCCACAGTCCGGAGTACCCCCCGCCGACGACCAGCAGGTCGCAGTGCTCGTCGCCGACGAGGGCGGGTTCGGCGGCCGGCCGCGCCGGGTCCTCCAGCCAGAACGGCGTGCGGGCGGCGTCGGCCAGTGCGTGGACGGGGGAGGCCCCCGAGGTCTTCATGGCAGCTCGTGCCATGGTTCTCAGCTCCTCTAGCTGCGTTTGCTGCGCTTGCGTCGGTTCCCGGCCAGCTGGCCGGCGAGCACGCAGAGGACGGCGACCAGGAACATCGCCGTACCGATGACATTGATTTGAACGGGTGTGCCCCGCTGTGCCGATCCCCAGACGAACATGGGGAAGGTCACGGTGGAGCCGGCGTTGAAGTTGGTGATGATGAAGTCGTCGAAGGAGAGCGCGAAGGAGAGCAGGGCGCCGGCGGCGATGCCGGGCGCGGCGATCGGCAGTGTCACCCGCAGAAAGGTCTGCACCGGGGTGGCGTAGAGGTCCTGGGCGGCCTGTTCCAGTCGCGGGTCCATGCTCATCACGCGGGCCTTGACGGCGGTGACGACGAAGCTCAGGCAGAACATGATGTGGGCGATCAGGATCGTCCAGAAGCCGAACTGGATGCCCATGTTGAGGAACAGGGTCGCCAGCGAGGCGGCCATGACCACCTCGGGCATCGCCATCGGCAGGAAGATCAGGGTGTTGACGGCCGCGCGGGCGCGGAAGCGGTAGCGGGCCAGCGCGAACGCGATCATGGTGCCGAGGACGGTCGCGCCGACGGTGGCCCAGACGGCTATCTCCAGGCTCAACCCGAGCGAGCCGCACATGTCGGCGACGCCGCACGGATCGGTCCAGGCGTCGGTGGAGAACCGCGTCCACTGGTAGTTGAAGCGCCCGTTGGGCTTGTTGAAGGAGAAGACCATCACCACGACGTTCGGCAGGATCAGGTAGGCCAGCGTGGCCAGTCCCGCCAGGGTGACGAGGTTGCGGCGCAGCCACCGCAGGCCCTTGCCGGAGCTGCGCCGGGGGGCCGGTGCGGCGGCCGGGGCCGTGGTCGCGGTCGGGTCCTGCGCGGGGGTGTCGGTTGCCGCCATCAGACCAGATCCTCCGTCCCGGACTTGCGGATGTAGAGCGTGACCATGGCGAGGATGGCCGCCATGAGGAGGAACGAGAGCGCGGCGGCGGTCGGGTAGTCCAGGACCCGCAGGAACTGCGACTGGATGACGTTGCCGATCATCTTCTGGTCGGTGGAGCCCAGCAGTTCGGAGTTGATGTAGTCGCCGGCGGCCGGGATGAAGGTCAGCAGGGTGCCGGCGACGACGCCGGGCATGGAGAGCGGGAAGGTGACCCGGCGGAAGGTGGTGGCCGGGCGGGCGTAGAGGTCGCCGGCGGCCTCGTGCAGCCGCGGGTCGATCCGCTCCAGCGAGGTGTAGAGCGGCAGGACCATGAACGGCAGGAAGTTGTAGGTCAGACCGCAGACCACGGCCAGCGGGGTGGCCAGCACCCGGTGCCCCTCGGTGATGCCCAGGGCGCTGGTGACGTCCAGGAGGTGCAGCGCGTTGAGCGCGCCGACCACCGGGCCGCCGTCGGCCAGGATCGTCTTCCAGGCCAGGGTGCGGATCAGGAAGCTGGTGAAGAACGGGGCGATGACGAGGATCATCACGAGGTTGCGCCACCGGCCGGCCTTGAAGGCGATGAGGTACGCCAGGGGGTAGCCGAGCAGCAGGCAGAGCACGGTGGCGACGGCCGCGTAGCCGACCGAGCGCACGAACTGCGGCCAGTACTCGGCCAGCGCGTCCCAGTAGGTGGCGAAGTGCCAGGTGACCTTGAAGCCCTCTTCGAGGGAGCCGGTCTGGATCGAGGTCGACGCCTGGTAGACGAGCGGGGCGGCGAAGAAGACGATCAGCCAGAGGATGCCGGGCAGCAGCAGCCAGTACGGCACCAGGCGCTTGCGGGCCGGGGTCCTGCGGAGCGGCAGCGCCTCGTCGTCGCTCTGCTCGTCCGGTGGTGCGGGGGCGGCGGTGGCGGTCATGCGGCCTCCCCGTCGAGCTCCGCGCCCTCGTCGTCCGTGGTCCCGGCGAGCAGGGACTGTGCCGCGTCGAGCCCGAAGGTGTGCTCCGGCTCCCAGTGCAGGACGACGTCGGCGCCGGGGACCAGGCGGCCGTCCCGGCCGATGTTCTGCTCGTAGACGGAGAGTTCGCCGACGCCGGGGACGTCGACGACGTACTGGGTGGAGACGCCGATGAAGCTGGCGATCCTCACGCGGCCGGCCATCCGGTTGTGGCCCTCGGGGACCGCCGCGGCGTCGTCGGCGTGCGCCAGGGCGACCTTCTCCGGGCGGAAGCCGGCCAGCACCTTCTCGCCCTTGCGGGCCGGGGTGTTGCAGCGCCGGGTGGGCAGCCGGAGCGTGGCGCCGCCGGCGGTCAGGACGAGTGCGGTGCCGTCGGCCTCGGTGACCTCGGCCGGTATGAGGTTGGAGGTGCCCAGGAAGTTGGCGACGAAGGTGGTGGCGGGGTTCTCGTACAACTCGGCGGGGGCGCCGAGCTGTTCGACCCGGCCGCCGTTCATCACGGCCACGGTGTCGGCCATCGTCATGGCCTCCTCCTGGTCGTGGGTGACGTGCACGAAGGTGATGCCGACCTCGGTCTGGATGCGCTTGAGCTCCAGCTGCATCTGGCGGCGCAGCTTGAGGTCGAGGGCGCCGAGCGGCTCGTCCAGCAGCAGCACCTCGGGGTGGTTGATCAGCGCCCGGGCGACCGCGACCCGCTGCTGCTGGCCGCCGGAGAGCTGCTGCGGCCTGCGGCGCGCCATCGGGCCGAGCTGGACCAGGTCGAGCATCTCCTCGACCTGCTTCTTGACGGACTTGACGCCGCGGCGGCGCAGTCCGAAGGCGACGTTCTCGTAGATGTCCAGGTGCGGGAAGAGCGCGTAGTTCTGGAAGACGGTGTTGACCTGCCGCTTGTAGGGCGGCAGGGCGGTGACGTCCTGGCCGGAGAGTTCGACCGTCCCGGTGGTGGGCTCCTCCAGGCCGGCGATCATGCGCAGGGTGGTGGTCTTGCCGCAGCCGGAGGCGCCCAGCAGCGCGAAGAAGGACCCGGCGGGAATGGTGAGGTCGAGCGGCTGGACGGCGGTGAAGGAGCCGTAGGTTTTGCTGATCCGGTGCAGGCGGACGTCGCCGCCGCTGCTGGGGGTCGCGGTGTGGGTCATGTGGGTCGTCCCGTGGGTCGAAGGGCGAAGCGGCTCGGGCGGGCCTGGTGTGCGGACCGGGCGCCGTGAGGACCGGCTCAGGCGCCGGTGAGGTCGGCGAACTTCTGGTTGAACACCCTGCTCTCCCGGGGGGTCAGGGCGCGGAAGGAGTGCGACCGGGCGGCCATCTCCTCGTCCGGCAGGATCAGCGGGTTCTCCGCCAACGTCCGGTCGATCTTGGCGAGTTCCTCGCGCACCCCGTCGACGGGGCAGGCGTAGTTGATGTACGCGGCGAGCCGGGCCGCGACCTTCGGCTCGTAGTAGTAGTCGATGAGCCGTTCGGCGTTCCCCTTGTGGCGGGCTTTGCTGGGCACCATCAGGTTGTCGGTGGAGGTCATGTAGCCGGCCTTGGGCACGGCGTAGCGGATGTCGGGGTTGTCGCTCTGGAGTTGGACGACGTCGCCGGCCCAGGCGACGCACGCGGCGAGGTCGCCCTTGTCCAGGTCGTTGGTGTAGTCGTTGCCGGTGAAGCGGCGGATCTGCTTGGCGTCGACGCCCTTCTGGAGCCGGGCCAGCGCGGCGTCGTAGTCGTCGGCGGTGACGTCCTCGGGCCGTCTGCCCATGTCCAGGAGGGTCAGTCCGACGGTGTCGCGCATCTCGGACAGGAAGCCGACCCGGCCCTTGAGCTGCGGGTCCTCCAGCAGCTGGCTGATCGAGTCGACCCTCCGGCCGCCGGTGGCCCTGACGTTGTACGCGATGATCGCGGGGATGCCCTGCCAGACGTAGGAGTGCTTGCGGCCCGGGTCCCAGGCGGGGTCGCGGAACTGGGCCGAGAGGTTGGCCCGGGCGTGCGGCAGGCGCTCCGCGTCGAGCGGCTGGATCCAGCCCAGGGAGATCATCCGGGCGCACATCCAGTCGGTGAGCACGATCAGGTCGCGGCCGGTGTCCTGCCCGTTGGCGAGCTGGGCCTGGATCTTGCCGAAGAACTCGTCGTTGTCGTTGATGTCCTCGGTGTACGTCATGGCGATGCCGGTGCGCCGCTGGAAGGCGTCCAGCGTGGGGTGGCGCTTGCCGTCGTCGCTGACGTCCATGTACTCGGTCCAGTTGGAGAAGTTCAGGCGCTTCTCCGCCGGGGAGTGGTCCACGGTCAGGGCGGCGTCGGTGCGGCCGGCGGGGGCGATGCCGCAGGCCGACAGGGCCGCGCCGCCGCCCGCCACGGCCGCCAGGGCGCCGCCGGCGCGCAGCAGCGAGCGGCGGGTCATGGCGAGCCGGCCGGTGGTCAGGCTGCGGCGCATGGCGCGGAGTTCGTCCGCCGACAGGGGGGCCGCGGGGGCCGGGGGTGCCAACTGCTCGTGGTGCTCCATGCGCGGTGGCCTTTCAAGGGGGTTGTGCCCGGCGGGCGGCCGGTGTGGCGGTGGTGCGCGGCCCCGGCCGCGGGTGGTGCGGCACCCGTGGCCGGGGCGTCCGGTCGGGCCGGGTCAGGCACGGTCCCCGAAGATCGTCCGGTGCCAGTCCTTCCTGGCCACCCCGGTGATGTCGTACATGACGTGCTTGACCTGCGTGTACTCCTCGAAGGAGTACGCCGACATGTCCTTGCCGAAACCGGACGCCTTGGCGCCGCCGTGCGGCATCTCGCTGATGATCGGGATGTGGTCGTTGATCCAGACGCAGCCGGCGTTGATCTCGCGGGTGGCCCGGCCGGTGCGGTAGACGTCCCGGCTCCAGGCGGACGCGGCCAGCCCGTAGGGGGTGTCGTTGGCGAGCGCGAGGCCCTCGTCGTCACTGTCGAAGGGCAGCACGACCAGCACCGGGCCGAAGATCTCGGACTGCACGACCTCGCTGTCCTGCGCGGCCCCGGTGATCAGCGTCGGCCGGTAGTACGCGCCCTTGGCGAGCTCGCCCTGGGGCGCCTCGCCGCCGGTGACGACGGTGGCGTAGCCGCGGGCCCGCTCGACGAACCCGGCCACCCGGTCCCGTTGGGTGTGCGAGATCAGCGGTCCGAGGTCGGTGGACGGGTCGAAGGGATCGCCCAGCCGCACGGTCGCCATCAGGTCCGCCACGCCGCTGACGAACGCGTCGTAGAGCGGCCGCTGGACGTAGGCGCGGGTGGCGGCGGTGCAGTCCTGACCGGTGTTGATCAGGGCGCCGGCGACCGCACCGTGGACGGCGGCCTCCAGGTCGGCGTCGTCGAAGACCACGAACGGGGCCTTGCCGCCGAGTTCCAGGTGGAGCCGCTTGACGGTGCCGGTGGCGATCTCGGCGACCCGCTTGCCGACGGCGGTGGAGCCGGTGAAGGAGGTCATGGCGACGTCGGGGTGGCCGACCAGGTGCTCGCCGGCGTCCCGGCCGGCGCCGGAAACCACGTTGAAGACGCCGTCGGGGAGCCCGGCGCGCTGCGCGGCCTGCGCGAACATCAGGGAGGTCAGCGGGGTGATCTCGGCGGGCTTCAGCACGATGGTGTTGCCCGCGGCGATGGCCGGCAGGACCTTCCAGGCGGCCATCTGGAGCGGATAGTTCCAGGGCGCGATGGAGCCGACCACGCCGACCGGTTCGCGGCGGACGGCGGAGGTGTGGTCGCCGCTGTATTCCCCGGCCGCCTTGCCCTCCAGGTGGCGGGCGGCACCGGCGAAGAACGCGGCGTTGTCGATGCTGCCCGGAACGTCGAACTCTTTGCTGAGCTTGATTGGCTTTCCGCAGTTGAGCGATTCCGCGGCGGCGAGGTCCGCGGCGTCCTCGGTGAGTGCCGCGGCGAAGCGGTGCAGGGTGTCGGACCGCTCGCCGGGCGTGGCGCCCGCCCATCCCGGCAGGGCCCGCGCGGCAGCCGCCACCGCGGCGTCCACGTCGTCGGTACCTGCGAGTTCGTACCGCAGGACGGTCTCGCCGGTGGCCGGGTCGACGACGTCCTGGGTACGGCCGGAGGTGCCGCTCCGCAGGCTCCCGGCGATGAATTGCGCCCCCGCGGCGAATCGCTCGGTCACTTCGAATCGCTGGTCCATGGTGCTCTCCTCCGCCGGGCGCCGGGGCCGCTCAGCGGCACTGCCAGGCGTAGCTATTTCCGGAATCGATGGCCGATCCTGACAGAGCCGAAGGCCACCAACAAGTGATTCCGTTGTTGCCTTTTGGTTACGCGACGAATTCTGCGAATTCAGTGGCGGAAAACCCCGACACGTTGTCAGTGCTCGCTGACAGAATCCCGGCATGATGCACGACAACCCGGCAGCCACCCCGAGCCCGCCCATCCCCGGTACCGCGGACGGCCCGCGCTCGGTCGAGGAGGTGGTGGCGCTGACCGCCGCCGGCGCGCGGGTGAAGTACGTCCACTTCTGGGGCCACCGCCCGCCCCGCGACGGCGGCGTCGGGGCGAGCTGTTTCAGCCAGTGGTGGCCCGCCCCCTTCACCGTCGACGGCGTCCGGTACGCCACCGCCGAGCACTGGATGATGGCCGGCAAGGCCCGGCTCTTCGGGGACGCCGAAGCCGAGCGGCGGGCGCTCGCCGCGGCCCACCCCCAGCAGGCCAAGGAGGCCGGGCGGACGGTGCGCGGCTTCGCCGAGGAGGTCTGGCGGCGGCACCGCTTCGCCCTGGTCGTCGAGGGCAGCCGGCACAAGTTCGGCCAGCACCCGCGGCTGCGGGAGTTCCTGCTGGGCACCGGCTCCCGGGTCCTGGTGGAGGCCAGCCCGGTGGACCGGATATGGGGCATCGGGCTGGCCGCCGACGACGACCGCGCCGCCGACCCGGCCCGCTGGCGCGGGCTGAACCTCCTCGGCTTCGCCCTCATGGCGGCCCGGCAGGAGCTGGCCGCGGGCGGCGCCGTCTAGGCACCGAGGGAGCGGCGCCGTCCCGTGGGGCCGCACCGGCCCCGACCGGCCGCGTCGACCGTCCGGCCGCCCCCATACGATGACCGGATCGCACCGACCGTCCGCCGCGCGCCCTTCACCCGGCGCACTCTCCCAGGAGGATCCGTTGTCCGACCTCGACGCCTTCATCGCGGGCCTGCCCAAGGCGGAGCTGCACGTCCACCACGTCGGCTCGGCCTCCCCGCGGATCGTCGCCGAACTGGCCGCCCGGCACCCGGACTCCGCCGTGCCCAGCGACCCCGAGGCGCTCGCCGACTACTTCACCTTCCGCGACTTCGCGCACTTCATCGAGGTCTACCTCTCCGTCGTGGACCTGATCCGCGACGCCGAGGACGTCCGCCTGCTGACGTACGAGGTCGCGCGCGACATGGCCCGGCAGCAGATCCGCTACGCCGAGCTGACGGTCACGCCCTTCAGCTCGACCAGCCGCGGGATCCCGGACGCCGCCTTCGTCGAAGCCATCGAGGACGCCCGCAAGGCCGCCGAGGCCGAGCTGGGCGTGGTGCTGCGCTGGTGCTTCGACATTCCCGGCGAGGCGGGTCTGGCCGCCGCCGAGGAGACCGCCCGGATCGCCTGCGAGCTGCAGCCCGAGGGCCTGGTCTCGTTCGGCCTGGGCGGCCCCGAGATCGGCGTGCCGCGGCCCCAGTTCAAGCCCTACTTCGACCGGGCCATCGCCGCCGGACTGCACTCCGTCCCGCACGCCGGGGAGACCACCGGCCCCGGCACCATCTGGGACGCCCTGACGGACCTGCGTGCCGAGCGGATCGGCCACGGCACCAGCGCCACCCAGGATCCGAAGCTGTTGGCGCACCTCGCCGAGCACCGCATCCCGCTGGAGGTCTGCCCGACCTCCAACATCGCCACCCGGGCCGTCCGCACGCTGTCGGAGCACCCGGTGAAGGAGATGGTCGACGCCGGCGTCCTGGTCACCATCAACAGCGACGACCCGCCGATGTTCGGCACCGACCTCAACACCGAATACGGCGTCGCCGCCCGCCTGTTGGGCCTGGACACCACCGGCCTGGCCGCCCTCGCCAAGAACGCGGTCACCGCCGCCTTCATGGACGACGCGGCCAAGGCCCGGCTGTCCGCCGAGATCGACGCGTACGCGGCGGGGTGGCGCGGCTAGCGCTCGCCCCACCGGTGGCCGGCGGCCGGTGCGGGGCCGTCAGCCCTTGACCAGCCGTCGCGCCACCGCGTGCGAGACGACCGTGGCGCCGGCCGCCGCGGCGACACCGCGGAGCACCCCGCCCGGGGTCGTGGGCCGCAGCCGTCCGGCCCGCCGCAGCCGCCCGCGGGCCCAGAGCGTGAACGGAACGACGAGCACGGGCGAGGTCGCCGACCCCGGGGTATAGCCGCGGGCGGCGGCCGCCTGGGCCAGGTGCAGCAGGCCGTGCAGCCCGAAGCCGTCCAGCGCCGCCTGGAAGAACGCGGATCGGCCGCCGGTGCGGTGCCCGCGGACCGCCGCGGCGCCCACGATCGTCGCCATCACCGCCACCGCCGCGGCGAACTCCCGCTGGGTGACGCCCTCCACGGCCCGCCAGACGCGCTCGGGCACCTGCGGGAACCGCTTCCGCAGCGCCGGCACGTTCGCCCGCACCCAGCGCGGCCCGAAGGCCA
>LIQL01000332.1:0-20436 GCA_001418405.1 Streptomyces diastatochromogenes
AGCTGCTGGGGGTTGTCCATGGCTCGATTCTCCTGTACGCGGGGGTGTGATGGTGAATGGGGTCTTGCCCAGTGAGATGCGTGTGTCGGACGCGACGGCGCAGGTCCACGGCGGGTGCCGCGGACCGGCCGGCGCCGGCGGCTACTTCTGCCGCTTGTAGAAGGGCAGCGCGACGACCTCGTACGGTTCGTGCGTGCCGCGGATGTCCACCCGGACGCCCGCCGTGCCCGGCGCGGCGTGCTCGGCGTCGACGTAGGCGATGGCGATCGGCTTGCCCAGCGTCGGGGACGGCGCCCCGGAGGTGACCTCGCCGATCACCGTGCCGTCGGCCGCCACGACCGGGTAGCCGGCGCGCGGCACCCGGCGCCCCTCGGCCACCAGGCCGACCAGCTTGCGCGGCGGGGCCTGCTCGGCGCGCTCGGCGGCCGTCGCCAGCGCCGCGCGGCCGACGAAGTCGCCCTCCTTCTCGAACTTCACGACCCGGCCCAGGCCCGCGTCGAACGGGGTGAGTGCGGTCGTCAGCTCGTGCCCGTACAGCGGCATCCCCGCCTCCAGGCGCAGGGTGTCGCGGCAGGACAGGCCGCACGGGACCAGGCCGACGTCCCGGCCGGCCTCGGTCAGGGCCTCCCACACGGTGACCGCGTCCGCCGGGCGGACGAACAGCTCGAAGCCGTCCTCGCCGGTGTAGCCGGTCCGGGCGATCAGCGCCTCGACGCCGGCGACCGTCCCGGGCAGCCCCGCGTAGTACTTCAGCCCGTCCAGGTCGGCGTCGGTGAGCTTCTTGAGGATGCCGGGGGACTCCGGGCCCTGAACCGCGATCAGCGCGTAGGCGTCCCGGTCGTCGCGGACCGCGGCGTCGAAGCCGGCCTGCCGCGCGGCCAGCGCGTCCAGCACCACCTGGGCGTTGGAGGCGTTGGCGACGACCATGAACTCCCGCTCGGCGAGGCGGTAGACGATCAGGTCGTCGAGGATGCCGCCGTCGGGGGCGCAGATCATGGTGTAGCGGGCCCGCCCGACCTTCAGGGCGCCGATGTTGCCGACCAGCGCGTGGTCGAGCAGTGCACCGGCCTGGGGACCGGTGACGGTGATCTCGCCCATGTGGGAGAGGTCGAAGAGGCCGGCGCGGGTGCGCACCGCGACGTGCTCCTCGCGTTCGCTGCTGTAGCGCAGCGGCATGTCCCAGCCGGCGAAGTCGGTCATGGTCGCGCCGAGCGCGCGGTGCGTGGCATCCAGCGCGGTGCGGCGGGGGGCATCAGTCATCGTTCTGGGCTCCCAGGCATGGGTGACAAGACGGTCTCCCCATCTGTCATCGGAACCTGAGAGGTTCACCGGGAGTCCGCGCGCGGACCCGGTTTGCACCTTGGGTGGAGCCGCCCCCTACAGCCGGGCCGCGACTCGCTTTTCAGATCTGCCTCGCCCGCGCGGTATAGGGGCCTGAGAGATTCAAGGGAGGACTTGCTCCTTCGGCGCCCCGCCGTGGCGGCCGGGGACTCTCCCGCGCGGATTCAAGCGGCCGGTATGCAATTGGCTGGCTGTGCACGAGTGACCAGTGGTGGGCTCGTGGCGGCCACATCATTGCACGGGATCGCCGGATACAGGAGTCCCGGCCGTCGCTCCGCGGCCGGTCACCCGCGCCCCGCGCGGCCCGCGGCCCCCGTCGCCGAGCCGCCCGACGGCGCCACCGGACCGTCAATTCCGGTGCTGCGCTTGGCAATCGCCTTGCTGTTCATTACCTTTTCTTGACACTCTGCGGAAAGGTCGGGCCTCGATATCCGGCCTGTTCCGACGGGGAGGGGCGATCACGGTGCACAGCGAAGCGGCGTACGCGACGACGGCGGGGGCCGCCCCGCCGGAGCCCGCCCCGGTACCGGCGCCGATCGCGCCCCGGGCGACGCGCCGCCCCGCCGGCCGGCCGACCGCCGGGCCGCGGATCACCGACCTGCGCGGCGCCGACCGCACGCCGCGCACCGCACTCCGCTTCCCGCCCGGCGACCTGATCGTGGTCTCCGGCCTGCCGGGCAGCGGCAAGAGCACCCTGATGGCCCGGGTGGTGCCGTGCCGCGACGGCCGCGGCGCCCGGGTGCACCGCGTGGACTCCCAGGACGCCCGGGAGCGCTGGCAGCGCGGCCGGCTGCGCCGCCTGCCCTACGCCCTGTACCGCCCGCTGGTCCGGGTGGCGCACTATCTGGCGCTGCGCCGCGCGGTGCGTTCCGGCGCAAGCGTGGTGGTGCACGACTGCGGGACGCTGGCGTGGGTGCGGCGCTGGCTCTCCCGGGCGGCGCTGCGCGACGGCCGACGGGTGCACCTGGTGCTGCTCGACGTGCCGCCCGAGGCGGCGCTGATCGGCCAACGGGCGCGCGGCCGGCGGGTCTCGCGGTACGCCTTCGCCCGGCACCGCAGGGCGGTGCGCCGGCTGGTCGCCCGGGCCGAGGCGGCCCGGCTCCCGTCGGGGTTCGGCTCCGCGGTGCTGCTGGACCGGCCCGCCGCCGGGGCGTTGGAGCGCGTCACCTTCGGCTGAGCCGGTGGTGGACCGCCCGCGTCCGGTTCAGCTCCGGCGCACATCGGGGCCGCCGCCGGCTTCGGCGCGCGGCGCTTTCCCGGTTAGGGTCTGATCCACCGGGCGGGTCCGCGGGTCCGCCCCCAGGGTCAGGGGCCGGGGAGCGCGGCCAGTAATGGGTGGGTGAGATGAACTATCCGGACAATTACCCGCAGCACGGTGGTCCGGTGCCGGGGTGCGTCCCGGACACGGGGATACCGCAGTTGGCCTGGCCGGCCAACGAGCTGGAGCAGGTGCTGGCCGCGTCGGTCGGACACCCCGAGGCCGGGGGACGGATCGTCGAGGTGCTGGGGCGCAGCCAGGTGTGGGTGCCGCTGCCCGAGGGCGGCGGCCCGGACAGCGCGGGTCCCGGGGCGGGCGGCCTCGACCTGCCGACCGTCGAGATCGGCGGCGCCGCGTACGTCCCGGTCTTCAGCTCCGAGCAGGAGTTCCTGAAGGCCGTCGGCGCGCACATGTCGTACACCGTCGCACCGGCCCGGGAGTTCGCCCGCGGGCTGCCGCCGCTGCTGGGCGTCGCGGTCAACCCGGGCGGCACGGTGGGCGTTCCGCTGCCGCCGCCCGCAGTGGCTGAATTGTGTCGGTCCGGGCGGTCGGATCTGGACGGCCCGCCGGCCGGCGGCGCCCGGGTGCGGCTCTTCGAGCCGGACTGGCAGGACGAGCCGGTGGACTTCCTCGCCGCCGCCGGCCTGGCGTTCTCGGCCGCCGGGTGCGTGCTGACCGCCCGGCGCGCGCTGGCCAGCGTCGAGGGCGACACGCCGGCGCTCTTCGTCGGGGTGCAGCTCGACGTCGCCCCCGAGCGGCTGCACGACGGCAGCGCCCGCGACGAGGCCCTGCACGCGTTGGGGCAGGCGCTGGGTCAGGTGCCGGTCGCCTGGCCGGTCCAGCTGGTGCTGCTCGACATCGCCCAGGGCGATCCGGTCGCCGACTGGATGCTGGAGCGCGTGCGGCCCTTCTACACCCGGGACCACTCGTAAGCTGGGGGAACGACGGGCGGGCGCAGGCCCTGCCGGCAGAAGGGACGGACCACGTGAGCGCGGGTGCGCATCAGGGAGCGGCGGCGGCCGACCAGGTCGAGCAGATGCTGCGGCAGGTCTCGCCCGGGCGCTACGACGCCTACGAGGCGTTGCTGGGGGCCCTCGCGCACGGGCAGGTCTGGATGCTCCTGTGGCACGGCCGGGCCGGGCAACCCGATGCGCAGTACGGCAACATGGAGGTCGACGGGCTGGGCTACGCGCCCTGTGTGACCTCCGCGGCCGAGCTCGCCGCCTCCGGCTGGACCCGCGACCACGAACTCGTCAGCGGCCCCGAGATCGCCGCCTCGCTCTTCCCGGACCGCTGGGGCCTGTGGCTGAATCCGCACGCTCCCGGCGGCGGGGTCGGCGTCCCCTGGCTCGACCTGCGCCGGATCGCCGCCGGCCTCGACCGCCTGCCGGCCGGGCCGCTGCGGATCTCCGAACCGGTCATCGACATCCCGCAGTTCTACGCCCTGCTCGCGCAGAACGCCCACCGGACGCCCCCGGTGCGTTCGTTGCGCCGGGCGTGGGTGCAACCCGCCCTCGGTGCCCCTTATCTGGCGATCGGACTGGATCTGTACGACACCGGGCAGCCGTCGGTGGACGCCGCACGGATGATGATCCAGCAGTCGATGGGCGCGGTGCCGGACGGACTGCCGGTCTCCACGGTCGCCATGAACGACGAGTACGACCCGGTGGGCATGTGGATGCGGGCCTGCGCCCGCCCGTTCTTCGACCGCGACGGCTACGCCCAGCCGCCCGCGCCCGGACCCACCTACGGGTACGGCTACCCCCGCCCCTACTGACGCCGGCGGGCGCCCGGACCGCCCCGTCCGCCGTCGGCCTTGCGCCGAATTCCCCTCATCTGCACGCCGGTTGACGCCCCTCCCGAGCGCCCGGCGCACCGCTCAGTCCGCCCTGCTGTTCGTATAACGGAAAGCCGCGGAGCACATCACAGTTGCGCATCCATTCACCGTCAGGGCTGGTGAGTGATCGCGACTCGGATGAAGACTCCCGGCATCGAGGACCTCGGTCCTTTGTACGAGCGTCGTCCCCGCCGTTGTCCTGCGCACCTTTGATCCGTCCGCAGTGCCAACTCCCGCGAGACCCGGAGGAGATGGCGGCAGGGGAACACCAGCGAGGTTACAGACCAGGCCGCTACCGCGGCGGGCACAGGCCGGCCACCGTCGGCCGGGAGGGGTTCTGAAGCACCGTGACCGCACCGATTGAGACCACCGGGGCGGCTGCTGAGGCGCAGCCGGAAGCGGTGCTGGAGGGCGTGGAGAGCAAGCGCATCGAGGGGCGCTCGCTGGGCCAGATCGCGTGGCTGCGCTTCCGCCGCGACAAGGTCGCGATGGCGGGTGCCATCGTTGTCATCCTGCTCATCCTGACCGCCGCGCTGTCCCGTCCGTTGCAGCACCTGTTCGGCCTGGACCCGAACCAGCCGCACCAAGACCTGATCGACCCCAACACCACCCTGCCCAAGGGCGATTTCGGCGGGATGAGCGCCGACCACCTCCTGGGCGTGGACCCCAAGTTCGGCCGCGACCTGCTCTCCCGGATCCTCGAAGGCTCCTGGGTGTCGCTGCTCGTGGCGTTCGGCGCGACGCTGCTGTCGGTGGCCATCGGCACCGTCCTCGGCGTGGTCGCCGGCTTCTACCGCGGTCGGGTGGACGCCTTCATCAGCCGGATGATGGACGTCTTCCTGGCGTTCCCGTTGCTGCTGTTCGCCATTGCGATCTCCGCGTCGTTGCAGGGCGGTGCGTTCGGACTGGACGGCCTGCCGCTGCACATCTCGGTCCTGATCTTCGTGATCGGCTTCTTCAACTGGCCCTACATGGGCCGGATCGTGCGGGCCCAGACCCTGTCACTGCGGGAGCGGGAGTTCGTCTCCGCCGCCCGCGGGTTGGGCGCCCGCGGGCCGTTCATCCTCTTCCGGGAACTCCTGCCCAACCTCGTGGGACCCATCATCGTCTACTCGACGCTGCTGATCCCCTCCAACATCCTCTTCGAGGCGGCGCTGAGCTTCCTGGGCGTCGGCATCCAGCCGCCCCAGTCGTCCTGGGGCGGCACGCTCACCCAGGCGGTCAAGTACTACGAGGTCGATCCCCAATACATGATCGTCCCCGGCCTCGCGATCTTCGTCACCGTGCTCGCGTTCAACCTGCTCGGTGACGGTCTGAGGGACGCGCTGGACCCGCGCAGCCGGTGAGCGGCTGCCCGTCCGGACACCTCACCTTCTAGCCGTTTCGATCTGACGTTTCACGACGAACGAAGGGGTCACCGAGCATCATGCGAAGGTCACTTCCGGTCGCGACTGTCGCGGCCATCACCAGTGCGGGCCTTTTGCTGGCCGGCTGCAGCGGAAAGGGTTCCTCCGACAGCTCGGCCGGGGCCAACGCCGCCACCAAGGGCGTCGTCAACGCCTCGGACGAGAAGGGGGGCACCCTCACCTACGCGATGAGCGACGCCCCGGAGTCCTTCGACCCGGGCAACACCTACTACGCCTTCGTCTACAACTTCAGCCGCCTGTACGCGCGTCCGCTCACCACCTTCAAGCCCGGTGCCGGCACCAAGGGCGAGGAGCTGGTCCCGGACCTCGCCGAGTCGATGGGCAAGGCCAGCGACGGCGGCAAGACCTGGACGTACAAGCTGCGCAAGGGCGTGAAGTTCGAGGACGGGAAGCCCGTCACCTCCCAGGACGTCAAGTACGCGGTGGAGCGCAGCAACTTCGCCCGCGACACCCTCTCCCTGGGCCCGAACTACTTCCAGCAGTTCCTCCAGGACAACGACGGCGGCTACAAGGGCCCCTACAAGGACAAGGGCAAGGAAGGGCTCAAGTCCATAGAGACGCCCGACGCCCAGACGATCGTCTTCCACCTGAACAAGCCGTTCGCCGAGTTCGACTACCTGGTCAGCGCGCCGCAGACGGCACCGGTGCCGCAGGCCCAGGACAAGGGCGCGGACTACACCAAGCACGTGATGTCCACCGGCTCGTACAAGTTCGAGAGCTACCAGGAGGGCAAGCAGCTCACCCTGGTCCGCAACCCGCAGTGGTCGGCCGCGACCGACCCGCTGCGCAAGCAGCTCCCGGACAAGATCGTCCTCAACCTGAAGGTCGCCCAGTCGACCATCGACAAGGACCTGCAGTCCGGCAACACCATGGTCGACATGGCCGGCCGCGGCGTCGACGGTCAGACCCAGGCCCAGCTGCTGACCGACCCGACGCAGAAGTCCCACACCGACAACGCGCTCGGCCAGCGCCTGGTCTACACGGCGATCAACACCAAGGTGGCGCCGTTCGACAACGTCGAGTGCCGCAAGGCCGTCGAGTACGCCATCGACAAGAAGTCCGTGCAGACCGCGCTCGGCGGCCCGATCCGCGGTGACATCGCCTCCACGGTCCTGCCGACGGACATCGCCGGCTACCAGAAGTTCGACCTGTACCCGCAGAAGTACGACGGCGACAACCTGGACCTGACCGAGGCCAAGGCGCACTGGAAGAAGTGCGGCGCCGGCAACGTCAACACCACGATCCTGGCCCGCAACGACCGGCAGGACGAGATCGACGCGGCCACCTCGGTGATCGGCTCGCTGAAGAAGATCGGCATCAACGCCAAGATCCAGTCGTACCCGACCAGCAAGTACTTCTCGGACTACGCCGGCGTGCCGGAGTTCGACAAGTCCAACAACGTCGGTCTGATGATGATGCAGTGGGGCGCCGACTTCCCGACCGGCTACGGCTACCTCCAGCAGATCCTGAACGGCAAGGCGATCAGCCAGTCCGGCAACTCCAACCTGTCCCAGCTGGACGACCCGGAGATCAACAAGCTGCTCGACGGCGCCATCGCCAACACCGACCAGGCCGCCCGCGAGAAGGCGTACGGGGACATCGACCGCAAGGCGATGGAGCAGGCGGCGATCGTCCCGCTGACCTACTTCAAGGTCCTGATGTACCGCTCGCCCAAGGCCACCAACCTGGTGTCCACCTCGGCCTTCAGCGGTGAGTACGACTACCTCAACATCGGCGTCAAGAAGTAGCAGCCCTGGAAGGCAGGTGAAGGCATTGGTGTCCGCGGGCCGGCAGCTCCCGGCCCGCGGCACCGGCGCCGCATCCCCGTGTTCTCGTACATCATCCGCAGGTTGATCAGCGCAGTGATCCTGCTGCTGATCGTCAGCGCGGTCACTTTCGGCATCTTCTTCCTGCTGCCGAAACTGGCCGGGCAGAGCACCGACCAGCTTGCCCAGCAGTACATCGGCAAGGCCCCCACGCCGGCGGACATCGCCGCGGTCAAGAAGAACCTCGGCCTGGACAAGCCCGTGTACGAGCAGTACTGGGACTTCCTCAAGGGCATCTTCGCCGGCGTCGACTACAAGTTCGGGCCCGAGGCGGCCCGGTGCCACGTGCCGTGCTTCGGGTACTCCTTCAAGACCCACCTGGAGGTCTGGCCGGAGATCCAGTCCCGGCTCCCGGTCACCCTGTCGCTGGCCGCCGGCGCCGCGGTGCTGTGGGTCCTCTCCGGCGTCGCCACCGGCGTGCTCTCCGCGCTCCGGCCCGGTTCGATCTTCGACCGGATGGCGATGGGCGTGGCCCTGGCCGGCGTCTCCCTCCCCATGTTCTTCACCGGCGCGCTGGCCCTGGCCCTCTTCACCTACCAGTGGCCGATCTTCGAACGCAGTGATTACGTCCCGCTGTTGGACGATCCGTTCGGCTGGGCCCGGACGCTGGTCCTGCCCTGGGTCACCCTGGCCTTCCTCTACTCCGCGCTCTACGCCCGGCTCACCCGGGCCGGCATGCTGGAGACGCTGAGCGAGGACTACATCCGCACGGCCCGCGCCAAGGGCCTGCGGGAGCGCCGGGTGGTCATCCGGCACGGTCTGCGGGCCGCGCTCACGCCGATCATCACCGTCTTCGGCATGGACCTGGGCCTGCTGCTCGGTGGCGCGCTCATCACCGAACAGGTCTTCTCGCTCAAGGGAGTCGGCGCCTTCGCGGTGGACTCCATCAACGCCAACGACCTGCCGAACATCCTCGGCGTCACCCTGCTCGCCGCGTTCTTCATCGTCATATGCAACCTGGTGGTGGACGTTCTGTACGCCGCCGTCGACCCGCGGGTGAGGCTCTCGTGACCGACTCTTCCGAGGACAAGACCACGGCGGCCGGGCAGCCCGCCGCCGAGGGGACCGCGCCGGCCGAGGCGTCCGGGGCGGCCACCGCCAAGGCGGCAGCGCCCGAGGCCGAGGTGCCCGAGGCAACTCCGGCCGAGGCGGCAGCGCCCGAGGCCGACGCCACCGAGGCCGAAGCGTCCGAGACCGACGTGACCCCGGTCGAGGCCGCGCCGGAGCCCGAGGCCGAGGCCGAGCCGAAGACCGAGGCCGTCCCCAAGCCCGTCGCCGAGCCCGTCGCCGCGTCCGGGGGCACCCCGTCCGCCTTCCTCGAAGTGCGCGACCTGAAGGTGCACTTCCCCACCGACGACGGGCTGGTGAAGTCCGTCGACGGGCTGACCTTCCGGTTGGAGAAGGGCAAGACGCTCGGCATCGTCGGCGAGTCCGGCTCCGGCAAGTCGGTGACCTCGCTGGCGATCATGGGCCTGCACCGGGCCTCCCGCCAGCAGCGCAGCAAGGTCCGGATGTCCGGCGAGATCTGGCTCGACGGCAAGGAACTCGTCTCGGCCGAGCCCGACGAGGTGCGCCGGCTGCGCGGCCGCCAGATGGCCATGATCTTCCAGGACCCGCTCTCCGCGCTGCACCCCTTCTACACGGTCGGCAGCCAGATCGTGGAGGCGTACCGGGTCCACCACGACGTCGACAAGAAGACCGCGCGCAAGCGGGCCGTCGAGATGCTCGACCGGGTCGGCATCCCGCAGCCCGACAAGCGGGTGGACGACCACCCGCACCAGTTCTCCGGCGGTATGCGCCAGCGCGCCATGATCGCGATGGCGCTGGTCAACAACCCCGAGCTGCTGATCGCGGACGAGCCCACCACCGCCCTGGACGTCACCGTCCAGGCGCAGATCCTGGACCTGATCCGCGATCTGCAGAAGGAGTTCGGCTCGGCGGTCATCATCATCACCCACGACCTCGGCGTGGTCGCCGAACTCGCCGACGACCTGCTGGTGATGTACGGCGGGCGGTGCGTGGAACGGGGCCCCTCGGACAAGGTGTTCGCCACCCCGCAACACCCCTACACCTGGGGCCTGCTCGGCTCGATGCCGCGGATCGACCGTGACCAGACCGACCGGCTGATCCCGGTCAAGGGCTCGCCGCCCAGCCTGATCAACGTGCCGTCCGGCTGTGCCTTCAACCCCCGTTGCCCGTACGCGGACGTCCCCAAGGACAACGTCACCCGCACGGTGCGCCCCGAACTGCAGCAGGTCGACGGCCGGCACTACTCGGCCTGCCACCTGCCGCAGGAGGAGCGGCAGCGTATCTGGACCGAAGAGATTGCGCCGAAGCTGTGACCGAGACCCCCGAGACGACCGAGACCCCCGAGACGACCGAGACCCCCGAGACCACCGGGACGCACGAGAAGGGCGAACCGGCCGCGAAGCCCGCACCGGCCGCCCAGGACCGGCCGCTGCTCAGGGTCCGCGGCCTGGTCCGCCACTTCCCGATCACCAAGGGCCTGCTCAAGCGCAAGGTCGGCGCCGTCCAGGCGGTCGACGGCATCGACTTCGACGTCTTCCCCGGTGAGACGCTGGGCGTCGTCGGCGAGTCCGGCTGCGGCAAGTCCACGATGGGGCGGCTGATCACCCGGCTCGACGAACCGACCGCCGGGGCCGTCGAGTTCGAGGGCCGCGACATCACCCACCTGTCCCCGGGCAAGCTGCGCCCGCTGCGCCGCGACGTCCAGATGATCTTCCAGGACCCGTACGGTTCGCTGAACCCGCGGCACACCATCGGCGGGATCGTCTCCACCCCCTTCCGGCTCCAGGGCGTCGAGCCCGAGGGCGGGGTCAAGAAGGAGGTGCAGCGGCTGCTGGAGCTGGTGGGCCTGAGCCCGGAGCACTACAACCGCTACCCGCACGAGTTCTCCGGCGGCCAGCGCCAGCGCATCGGGATCGCCCGGGCGCTGGCCCTCAAGCCCAAGCTGGTGGTCGCCGACGAGCCGGTCTCCGCCCTCGACGTCTCCATCCAGGCCCAGGTCGTCAACCTCATGGACGACCTCCAGGAGGAGCTGGGCCTGACCTACGTGATCATCGCGCACGACCTCTCGGTCATCCGGCACGTCTCGGACCGGATCGCGGTGATGTACCTCGGCAAGATCGTCGAACTGGCCGATCGGGACGCGCTCTACGCCTCGCCCCGGCACCCGTACACCAAGGCGCTGCTCTCCGCGGTACCGGTGCCGGACCCCAGGCGGCGCACCAAGCGCGACCGGATCCTGCTCAAGGGCGACGTGCCCTCGCCGATCAACCCGCCGTCCGGCTGCCGGTTCCGCACCCGCTGCTGGAAGGCGACCGAGGAGTGCGCCACCACCGAGCCGCCGCTGGTCCAGTTGGCGACCGGGCACCAGGTGGCCTGCCACCACCCCGAGGAGGCGGACGGCGGAGTCGACGCCAACCCGGGTGCGGCGACCGAAAGTTCGGACGGTAAGGCACCAACCGGGCAGTAACTCCTGACGACTTGGCAAAGTCGCCGGTGGAGCCGGGCGGGAGAGTGCAGAGTCGGCGCGGTTGTTCTTCCCGCATCCGCGCAACCGAAGGGACGGCTCATGGCACTCTCCCGTTCTGCCCGTCGCTCCTCCCGCTGGCTCGCCCTGGCCACCGCGGTGGCCTCGGCCGCCACCATCGCCGCGGCCCCCGCCGCCACCCCCGGCGCCCCCGGGATCGGTGACCCCTACTTCCCCGACCTGGGCAACGGCGGTTACACCCCGCTCCACTACGACCTGGGCGTCAGCTACCACCCCGACTCGGGCCGGCTCGACGGCCGGGCCACCGTCTCCGCCCGTGCCACGCAGGACCTCTCCTCCTTCGACCTGGACCTCCAGAAGCTGACCGTCGACCAGGTCCGGGTCGACGGCCGGCCCGCCCGCTTCTCCAGAACCGGCGACGAACTCGTCGTCCGGCCCGGTCGCCCGCTCGCCCGCGGCGAGCGCTTCGCGGTCACCGTCGTCTACCACGGCGTCCCGCAACCACTCAGCGGCCCGATCGTCTTCGGCTCCCAGTACGGCTGGATGAAGACCAAGGACGGGGTGTTCGTGGCCTGCGAGCCCAACGCGGCCTCGACGTGGTTCCCCTCCAGCGACCACCCGGCCGAGAAGGCCACCTACGACATACGGATCGACGCCCCCAAGGGGCTGACCGGGGTCTCCAACGGGCGGCTGGTCGGCTCCGGCGAGCGCGGCGGCCGGTCCTGGTTCCACTGGCGCGAGAGCCGCCCGATGGCGCCGTACCTGGCCACCGCCACCATCGGGAAGTTCGACGTGCGCACCGGCACCACCCCGGGCGGCACCCCGATCTACGTCGCCACCGACCCGAGCCTGCCGACCGGCAAGGTCGACGTCTACGGCATCACCGCCGAGGCCACCGACTACTGGTCGAAGCTCTTCGGGCCGTACCCGTTCGAGGAGACCGGCGCGATCGTGGACGACATGCCGCAGGCCGGCTTCTCCCTGGAGGTGCAGTCCAAGCCGGCCTACTCCGCGGTGCGCAACGAGGGCACCATCGTCCACGAGCTGGCCCACCAGTGGTTCGGCGACTCGGTGTCGGTCCGGCAGTGGAAGGACATCTGGCTCAACGAGGGCTTCGCCACCTACGCCCAGTGGCTGTGGTCCGAACACCGCGGCACCACCACCGCCCACGACGCCTTCCGCAAGGCGTACCGGGCCGCCCCGGCCGACGACGCGTTCTGGAAGATCAAGGTCTCCGACCCGCAGCGGGACACCATGTTCTCCGACGCGGTCTACGAGCGCGGGGCGATGGCCCTCCAGGCGCTGCGCGAACGCATCGGCGACCGGGCCTTCTTCCGGCTGCTGCCGGCCTGGACCGCCCGGCACCGCTACGGCAACGCGGACACCGCCGACTTCATCGCGCTGGCCGAGAAGGTCTCCGGGCAGCGCCTGGGCGACCTCTTCCACACCTGGCTGGACACCCAGAGCCGCCCCGCGCTGCCGGGGGAGTGACCGGCTAGTCGGCCTGCTTGCCGCCCCGGGCGCGCAGTTGCTGCGGCCGGGGCAGGTGCAGCCCCAGATAGAGGGCGCCCATCCGGAGTGCGAAGACCAACCCCGCCGAGACCACCGCGGCGGGGTTGGCCCCGGCGCCGAGGCGGTCCATCAGCAGGTAGCAGCAGGCGCCGGCCAGCGCCGCGATGGCGTAGACGTCCTCCCGCAGCAGCAGCGGCGGGAACTCCCCGCACAGCACGTCGCGCAGGACCTCCCCGGCCACGCCGGTCAGCACCGCCAGAATGACCACCGCGAGCGGGGTGGCACCCGCCGAGATCGCCGCCCGGGCACCGATCACGGTCACCACGGACAGTCCGATCGCGTCCACCACCAGGAGCGACTTGCGCGGCAGGGACCAGAAGCGCAGGTAGACCATGGTGCCCACGCCGACGCAGATGATCACCGTCAGCAGCACCCAGTCGTGCGTCCAGTACAGCGGCCGCCGGTCGAGGATCAGGTCGCGCAGCGTTCCGCCGGAGATGGACGCGGCGAACGCGAGGACCAGACCGCCGAACGGGTCCATGTTGGCGCGATAGGCCGCCAGCACGCCGCTCGCGGCGAAGGCCGAGACGCCGACCAGGTAGAGCACATGAAGCATGCGGTCATGATGGCAGCCGCGGAGTCGATCACTCCGGGCGCGTGCCGAGTCCGACTCCCGTCCCGTTCCTTGAAATTGACACTACCGGTCGGTAATGAATCCGTGTAGCGTGCCGCCATGGCATCGGTGACCGCAGGAAACAGCGAGTTCGACCGCGACACCGCGGTCACCCGGCGCGCCCCGGGCGTCTACGACGCCCACCTCTCCGCGGGCTGGACGATCATCAACGCCGTCAACGGCGGCTACCTCCTCGCCCTGCTGGGCCGCGCCCTGGGCGACGCGCTCCCGCACCCGGACCCCCTCACCCTCACCGCGCACTACCTGACGGCCTCCGCCCCCGGCCCCGCCGTCGTCCGCACCGAGGTGGTCCGCACCGGCCGCACGCTGTCCACCGGCACCGCCACCCTGGTCCAGTTCGCCGACGACGGCACCGAGGTCGAACGGATCCGGGTGCTCGCCACCTACGGCGACCTCGCCGCCCTCCCCGACGACGTCCGCACCACCGCCAAGCCGCCGGCCATCCCGCCCTACGAGCACTGCCTGGGCACGGACAGCGCCCCCGGCGACCGGCCGGCCATCCCCGGCAGCACCGCGATCACCGAGCGCCTGGACATTCGGCTGGACCCGGCGACCGTGGGCTGGGCGGTGGGCGCGCCCTCCGGGAAGGGGGAGATGCGCGGCTGGTTCGGCCTGGCCGACGGCCGCGAGCCCGATCCGCTCTCCCTCCTCCTGGCCGTCGACGGCCTGCCGCCCACCGCCTTCGAGATGGGCCTGAGCGGCTGGGTCCCCACCGTCGAGCTGACCTGCCACGTCCGACACCGCCCGGCCCCCGGTCCGCTGCGGGTGTCCATCGTCACCCGCAACCTGGCCGGCGGCTTCCTGGAAGAGGACGCCGAGGTCTGGGACTCCGCCGACCGCCTGGTCGCCCAGTCCCGCCAACTGGCCCGCACGGTCCTGGCGCAGTAACCGCCCGCCGGCCCCGGCGCACCGGACCACCCCGCGAACTCCCGCAACGCCACCGTCCGTTCGCCCGGCGCCACCTCCCGCACGAGCTGGCCCGCGCCCCCGATCGGCCGCAGCCGCGCCCTGGGGGCGCGGGCCGCCAAGACGTGCCCCTTGGTGGTCGGGGTGACGAGCGCGGTGTCCCGTGCAGCAGCCCCACCGGCGCCGCTGCTTCGCCTCCGTCC
Source organism: Streptomyces diastatochromogenes (assembly GCA_001418405.1). Taxonomy (GTDB): domain Bacteria; phylum Actinomycetota; class Actinomycetes; order Streptomycetales; family Streptomycetaceae; genus Streptomyces; species Streptomyces albulus_C. The sequence continues at coordinate 14,519 of LIQL01000332.1, forward strand.
CCGAGGACGGTCCACCGCACCTCGCCCGACGCACTGGGGAACGTTCGGTCCGCGAGCCGCTGTGTCATGAGCGTCAGGCGGGTGACTGCTCATCTCGGGTGTCGAGGGGTGGGTGCAGCGTGCGCCCTGGGGGATGCGCCCCCGCGCGGGGCACGCGCCCCCGGGGGGCTCGTAGAATCGGCGCACCATGGTTTACCTCGACCACGCCGCCACCACCCCGATGCTCCCGGAGGCGGTGCAGGCGATGACCGCCCAGCTGACCGTCACCGGCAACGCCTCCTCCCTGCACGCCGCCGGCCGGCGGGCCCGGCGCACCGTCGAGGAGGCGCGGGAATCACTCGCGTCCTCCCTGGGTGCCCGCCCCAGCGAAGTCGTCTTCACGGCGGGCGGCACCGAGGCCGACAACCTCGCGGTGAAGGGCCTGTACTGGTCCCGCCGGGCCTCCGATCCGGCGCGCACCCGGATCCTGGCCAGCCCGGTCGAGCACCACGCCGTCCTGGACGCCGTCGAATGGCTCGCCGAGCACGAGGGCGCCACCGTCGACTGGCTGCCGGTCGACGCCCTCGGCCGGGTGCACGCCGAGGCGCTGCGCGAGGCGCTCGCCCGCAACCCCGCCGACGTCGCACTGGCCACCGTGATGTGGGCCAACAACGAGATCGGCACGGTCCAGCCGATCCGCGAACTCGCCGAAGTGGCCCGGGAGTTCGAGGTCCCGCTGCACGCCGACGCGGTCCAGGCCGTCGGCCAGCTCGACGTCGACTTCGCCGCCTCCGGGCTGGCCGCGATGACCGTCTCCGGCCACAAGATCGGCGGGCCGTACGGGATCGGCGCGCTGCTGCTGGGCCGCGAGCACGCCCCCGTACCGGTGCTGCACGGCGGCGGCCAGGAGCGCCACGTCCGCTCCGGCACCCTCGACACCCCGGCCATCGCCGCGTTCGCCGCGGCCGGCCGGTACGCCGTCGCGCACCGGGCGGAGTTCGCCCGCGAGATCGGCGCGCTCCGCGACGACCTCATCAAGGCCGTGCGGGCCGCCGCCCCCGACGCCCTCCTGGGCGGCGACCCGGACCCGGCCGGCCGGCTGCCGGCCAACGCCCACTTCACCTTCCCCGGCTGCGAGGGCGACTCCCTGCTGCTGCTGTTGGACGCCCAGGGCATCGCCTGTTCCACCGGCTCCGCCTGCACCGCCGGCGTCGCCCAGCCCAGTCACGTCCTGCTGGCCACCGGGATGTCGCAGGACCTCGCGCGCGGCACGCTGCGCTTCTCGCTGGGCCACACCTCCACCGCCGAGGACGTCGCGGCGCTGGCGGAGGTCATCGGTCCGGTGGTGGAGCGGGCCCGCGGCGCCGGACTCAGCTAGCCGGGCCGGGCCGGCCGGGCGTCACGCCCGGCCCGCCGGCCGGCGCAGCTCCGCCCGGACCAGCGCCAGGTAGCGGTCCCAGTCCCAGTGCGGCCCGGGGTCGGTGTGGTCGGTGCCCGGCACCTCGACGTGCCCGACGACGTGCTCGCGGTCGGCCGGGAAGGCGTACCGGCGGCAGATCCCGGCCGTCAGCCGGGCCGACGCGGCGTACATGTCCGCGGTGAAGGACTCCGGCCGGTCCACGAACCCCGCGTGCTCGATGCCCACACTGCGCTCGTTGTAGCCGCGGTTCCCGGCGTGGAAGGCCACGTCCAGCTCGCGGACGGTCTGCGCGACGTGCCCGTCACCGCGGACGACGTAGTGCGCCGACGCCTCGTGGAAGGGGTCCTTAAAGACCTTCAGCGCGGTGGCGAAGCTGCCCTGCACGACGTGCACCACCACCCGGTCGACGGTGTAGTCGTCCGGCCGGCTGGCCTGCCGGTAGTTGGCCGGGGACGCGGCCGACCACTGCGCGCCGGCGAAGTCCACCTCGCCCTCCTTGCGGGGCCGGCCGTTCCCCGGCAGCCGCCACCACCAGTACGCCAACTCCTCGCGGGCGGCGACCGCAGCCGCCCCGGCGGCCACCGCGGCACCGCCGCCGAGCAGCAGCGCCCGCCGCCGGGTGAGCCGCCGCCCGGCCGGCCGCGCGCCGGCGCCCGCCTTGGCCTCCGCCACGGCCTCCGCCGCGGCCGCGCCGGGCCGCCCGCCGTCCCGTTCCCCGTCCGAGGGGCCCCTTTCTTCGGCTTCCCCGGCTTCCCCGGCTTCCCCGGCTGTCCCGGTTTCCCCGTCCGCAGGCCGTCGTTCCTCGTCCCGCGCCTCATCCGTCGCCGCCATGCCCTCCACAACGCTTTCCGGGCGCGTTCCGGTTCCGTCTACTCTTGAGGGGCTATGACTGATGCCGCCGCCCCCCGCCGTCTCCGCGTCCTCGCCGCCATGTCCGGCGGCGTGGACTCCGCCGTCGCCGCGGCCCGCGCCGCCGAGGCCGGCCACGACGTCACCGGGGTCCACCTCGCGCTGTCCGAGAACCCCAAGTCGTTCCGCACCGGCGCCCGCGGCTGTTGCACCATCGAGGACTCCCACGACGCCCGCCGCGCCGCCGACGTGATCGGCATCCCGTTCTACGTCTGGGACCTCGCCGAGCGCTTCCGCGAGGACGTGGTCGAGGACTTCGTCGCCGAGTACGAGGCCGGCCGCACGCCGAACCCCTGCCTGCGCTGCAACGAGAAGATCAAGTTCGCCGCCCTCCTGGACAAGGCGCTCGCCCTGGGCTTCGACGCGGTGTGCACCGGCCACTACGCCCAGGTGATCCTGCGCGAGGACGGCTCCCGCGAGCTGCACCGCGCCGCCGACATGGCCAAGGACCAGTCCTACGTCCTCGGCGTGCTCGACGACCGCCAGCTGGCGCACGCCCTGTTCCCGCTCGGCGACACCCCCACCACCAAGTCCGAGATCCGCGAAGAGGCCGCCCGCCGCGGCCTGTTCGTCGCCAAGAAGCCCGACAGCCACGACATCTGCTTCATCGCCGACGGCGACACCCAGGGCTTCCTCGCCAAGCGCCTGGGGGCTGCCGAGGGCCCCATCGTCGACGAGTCCGGAGAGGTCCTGGGCACCCACGACGGCGCCTACGGCTTCACGATCGGCCAGCGCAAGGGGCTGCGCATCGGTACCCCGGCCGCGGACGGCAAGCCGCGCTACGTCCTCGACATCTCCCCGGTGGACAACACCGTCACGGTCGGCCCGGCCGCCTCCCTCGACGTGACGGCGCTCACCGCGATCCGCCCCCGCTGGTGCGGCCGCCCGCCGGAGTCCGGCCCGGCCGGCTACACCGCACAGCTCCGCGCCCACGGCGGCGAGACCGAGGTCAGCGCGGAGGTCGTCGACGACACCCTGCGCGTCACCTTCACCGAACCGGTCCGCGGTGTCGCCCCCGGTCAGGCCGTCGTCCTCTACGACGGCACCCGGGTGGTCGGTTCGGCGACGATCGCCACCACCACGCGCCGCCCGGCCCCCGCCGCGGCGGCGCCGCAACAGGCCGGCTGACCCCACCGACACCACGGGCCGCACCAGGCCGTCCCGCACCAGGGCCCCGGCCCGGCACTGACAAATGTCATCGCCAAGACGGGACGGCTGGGACTGCCGGCCGGGTGCCCCGCTGCCGGAAGCTTGGGACGTCCGGCACGGCGCACCCGGCGCCGTGCGGAGCCCAACTCGGGGGAGTCCGTGGTGAGTCAGCAGCAGTCCGCCGGCCGTCAACTCGTGCAGGCCCTCACGCCGCTGGTGGTCGACGCCGGCATTCCGACGGCCGCGTACTACGTCCTCAGCGGCGGCTTCGGCATGTCCGACGTCGCCGCGCTGGCCTGGAGCAGCGTGGTCCCGGCGGCCCGCACGGCCTGGGGCCTGGTCCGCGAGCGCAGCGTCAACGGACTCGCGCTGCTGATCCTCGTCGTCAACGCGGTGGGGCTGGTGACCAGCAGCCTGACCGGTGACGCCCGGCTGATGATGGCCAAGGACAGCGGCGTCAGCAGCGTCGTCGGGATCGCGGTGCTGGTCTCGGTGGCCGCCGGCCGGCCCCTGATGAGCGCCGGGCTCAAGCCCTGGGTGACGAAGGGCGGCCCGGCGGCGGAGGCGGCCTGGGACCGGCTGCGGGGCGGGAGCGCGCGCTTCCGGCAGCTGGAGCGGCGGTTCTCGACGATCTGGGGGAGCGTGCTGCTGACCGAGTGCGTGGTCAAGATCGTCGGCGTCTACCTCCTGCCGGTCCACACCATGGTCTGGCTGGGCACGGTGCTCACGGTCGTCGCGCTGCTGCTGGCCATGGTGATCGCCGGCGGCGCCGGCGCAGCGCCGATGGAGCAGCTGGTCACGGCCGAGGCCGAGGCGGCGAACGGCCCCGGGGCCGGCTCCGGCACGCCCGGGGAGGCAGCGCCCGCGCCGGCCGTTGTCTGAAACGGAGCGGCGCGGGAGTTGGGGAAATCGCGTACAGGTTGGCGTGGCGGGCACCCCCGCCCTCGATTGCTCGGGGCCCGGCGCATAAAGTCGGCGCAGCGCGACGGGACATCCAAGGCCCCGCGTCGACGGTTCAACGGCGATCCGGACGGCACGCGGCTTTCGTCGGCCACGAAGGGAACGGAAGTCATGTCGACTGTTCAATCTGAGGTCAAGCACGGTGGTCTGACCACCGGGCTGGCTTCCCTGCACGCCGAGTTGATCCGTCGGAACCCCGGCGAGGCGGAGTTCCACCAGGCGGCTCTGGAGGTCCTGGAAACCCTGGCGCCGGTGCTCGACGCCCGGCCCGAGTTCGCGGACGCCAAGGTCCTGGAGCGGCTGGTCGAGCCCGAGCGGCAGATCATGTTCCGGGTGCCCTGGCAGGACGACGCCGGGCGGATCCGCGTCAACCGCGGCTTCCGGGTGGAGTTCAACAGCGCCCTCGGCCCGTACAAGGGCGGCCTGCGGTTCCACTCCTCGGTCAACCTCGGCATCGTGAAGTTCCTCGGCTTCGAGCAGATCTTCAAGAACGCCCTGACCGGGCTGAACATCGGCGGTGGCAAGGGCGGCAGCGACTTCGACCCGCACGGCAAGTCGGACGCCGAAGTGATGCGCTTCTGCCAGTCCTTCATGACCGAGCTCCAGCGCCACCTCGGCGAGCACACCGACGTGCCCGCCGGCGACATCGGCGTCGGCGGTCGGGAGATCGGCTACCTCTTCGGCCAGTACCGGCGGATCACCAACCGCTGGGAGGCCGGCGTCCTGACCGGAAAGGGCCTGGAATGGGGCGGTTCCAAGGCCCGCACCGAGGCCACCGGCTACGGCAACGTGCTCTTCACCGAGGAGATGCTCAAGCAGCGCGGTGAGGAGCTGGACGGCCAGCAGGTGGTGGTCTCCGGTTCCGGCAACGTCGCCATCTACACCATCGAGAAGGCCCAGGCGCTCGGCGCCAACGTGCTGACCGTCTCCGACTCGGGCGGCTACGTCGTCGACGAGAAGGGCATCGACCTCGCGCTGCTCAAGCAGATCAAGGAGGTCGAGCGCGGCCGGGTCAGCGACTACGCCGAGCGGCGCGGCGCCTCGGCCAAGTACGTCGCCGGCGGCAGCGTCTGGGACGTCGCCTGCGACGTGGCCCTGCCGTCCGCCACGCAGAACGAGCTCGACGCGGACGCCGCCCGGATCCTGGTCCGGGGCGGCGTCAAGGCGGTCTCCGAGGGCGCCAACATGCCCACCACCCCGGAGGCGGTGGCGCTCCTGAAGGAGGCCGGCGTCGCTTTCGGCCCGGGCAAGGCCGCCAACGCCGGCGGCGTGGCGACCAGCGCGCTGGAGATGCAGCAGAACTCCGCCCGCGAGGCGTGGACGTTCGAGCGCGCGGAGGGCGAGCTCGCCGCCATCATGCGCGGGATCCACGACACCTGCTTCCAGACCGCCGAGCGCTTCGGGCTGCCCGGCGACTACGTGGCGGGCGCCAACATCGCCGGCTTCGAGCGGGTCGCGGACGCGATGCTGGACCAGGGCCTGATCTAAAGGTCCGGTGCCG
>LIQL01000332.1:20446-47028 GCA_001418405.1 Streptomyces diastatochromogenes
GCCGCTGCGGGGCGCCGGTACCGCGCCCCGTAGGCTGAACGGCATGAACATCTGCGTCTTCTGCTCCGCCGCCGACCTCGACGACCGTTACGTCCAGCCCGCCCGGAAGTTCGCCGAGGCGATCGGCGAGGGCGGTCACGCCCTGGTGTGGGGCGGTTCGGACACCGGCCTGATGAAGGTCATGGCGGACGGCGTCCAGGAGGCCGGCGGCGCGCTCCTCGGCGTCTCCGTGGAGTTCCTCGCGCACAAGGCGCGGGCCGGCGCCGACGAGATGGTCGTCACCAAGGACCTCGCCGAGCGCAAGGCGCAGCTGCTGGCCCGTGCCGACGCCATCGTGGTGATGGTGGGCGGCACCGGCACCCTGGACGAGGCGACCGAGATCCTGGAGCTGCGCAAGCACGGGATGCACACCAAGCCGGTGGTGCTGCTGAACACCGCCGGTTTCTACGACGGGCTCAAGGCCCAGTTCGAGCGGATGGAGGCGGAGGGCTTCCTGCCGATCCCCCTCTCCGACCTGGTGTTCTTCGCCGACGACGGGGCGGCGGCGCTGGCCTACCTGGAGGAGCAGGTGCGCGTTCGGAAGTGACCCGCCGGCCCGCGGGCACGCCGTAGGATCGCTGCCATGGGTACGCACTTGATCACGGGCGCCGGATCCGGCATCGGAGCGGCGGTCGCACGGCGGCTGGCCGAGCGCGGCGAGGAACTCTGGCTGTTGGCCCGGGACCTCCGCCGGGCCAAGGAGCTGACCGAACAGTTCCCCGGGGCGCAGCTCCTCGTCGGCGACCTCGCCACCCCCGAGAAGCTCGACTGGGCGCTCGGCCACCAGAAGCTGCCGACCCGCCTCGACTCCATCCAGCACGTCGCGGGCGTCATCGAGTTGGGCGCGGTCGGCGACCTGCCGGCCAAGGCGTGGCAGCGGCAGCTCGCCGTCAACCTCGTCGCGCCGGCCGAGATCACCCGCCTGCTGCTGCCGCTGGTGCGGCTGGCGCAGGGGCACGTGGTCTTCGTCAACTCCGGGGCCGGGCTGGAGGCGCACGCCAACTGGGGCGGGTACGCGGCGAGCAAGCACGGCCTGAAGGCGCTCGCCGATGCGCTGCGCGCCGAGGAGCACGGCAACGGCGTGCGGGTCACCTCGGTCTACCCGGGGCGCACCGCCACGCCCATGCAGGAGAGCACCCACCGCCAGGAGGGCAAGGACTACGACCCGACCCGGTGGATCGACCCGGAGTCGGTGGCCACGGCCATCCTCACCGCGATCGACCTGCCGCGGGACGCGGAGCTCAAGGACGTGGTGGTCCGGCCGGGCCGGTGACCGCCTGCGGCCCCGGGTCCCCGGGGCCGCTCCGGCGGCCCGGCCGCCCCTCGCCCCCGTGCACCGCACGGGGGCGACGTACGCTTTCGGGGTGACCACGTCTAGGGCGACCACCGAAGCGAAGACCTCCGCCGCGGCGGGGTGCGGGTTCCGGGAGATCCGGGGGCTCGTCACCGAGTTGGGCCGCCGCCTGGACGCCCACCAGCGCAGCCGGATCGCGGAGCTGGACCTGACGCCGACCCAGGCCAAGGCGCTGGAGGAGCTGGGCGAGCCGAAGACCGCGCGGGAGCTGGCCGCGGTGCTGTGCTGCGAGCCGCCGAACGTCACCTACGTCATCTCCAAGCTGGAGAAGCAGGGCATGGTGGTGCGCCGCCCGGACCCCGCGGACGGCCGGGCCAAGCAGCTGGTGCTGACCGAGGCCGGTCGGGAGCTGCGGCTGGACCTGCTGCGGCGGATGGGCACCGCGTCGCCGCTGGACCACCTCTCGCACGACGAGCGCGGCGCGCTCCGCGACGAACTGCTCAGGGCGCTGGGCCGGATCGCCGGCTAGCCCGCTCCTCACAGGCCCCCGGGGCGCACTCCGGGGGCCTTTGGTCTGCCTTCAGTAAAGTTATAGCTGTAACTATCGCGGTGGTAATTAGGTACAGCTATAACTAATTGCATGATCACTGAGACAGTGGCGCCGCGCGGCACGGCGAGCACCCCGACCCGTCCCGCGCCCGCCCGCGGCGGCGTCCAACTCGTCGTCCTGGCCCTCGGGTTCGTGATGGCGAGCCTGGACACCGGCATCATGAACGTCGCCGCGCACGACCTCCAGGCCCGACTCGGACTGACCATGTCCGGCCTCACCTGGGTCGTCGACGGCTACGTCCTCTCCTTCGCCGCGCTGCTGCTGCTCGCCGGCTCGCTGGCCAAGCGGTTCGGCGCCCGGCGGACCTACCTCGCCGGGCTCGCCGTCTTCACCGTCGCCTCCCTGCTGGGCGCCGCCGCGCCGGGCGGCGGTGCCCTGGTGGCGGCCCGCCTCGCCCAGGGCGCGGGCGCCGCACTCTTCATGCCCAGCTCACTGTCGCTGCTGATGAACGCCTTCCCCGAGCCGGCCCGCCGGGCGAAGGTGCTCGGCATCTGGTCCGCGATCGTCTCCACCTCCGTCGGACTGGCCCCGACCCTCGGCGGCCTGCTCGTCGGCACCCTCGGCTGGCGCAGCATCTTCCTGGTCAACCTCCCCATCGGCATCCTGGGACTGCTGCTCACCCGCCGGGTGATCACGCCGGTCCCGGGCACCGGCGCACCCCTCGGCGGCAGCGGCCACGTCCTGGGCCTGCTCGCCCTCGGCGCCCTCAGCTACGCGCTCATCGAGGGCCCCGCCACCGGCTGGACCGCGCCCGCCGTCCTCGCCGCCTTCGCGGTCACCGTCCTCGCCGCCGCCGGGTTCGTGCTCCGGGAACGGACCGCCCGCACCCCCGTCCTGCCCGTCGCGCTCTTCGCCGACAGCCGCTTCAGCGCCGCCAACGCCGTCGGCTTCCTCTTCAACTTCGCCTTCTACGGCGCCCTGTTCGTCCTCGGCCTCTTCCTCCAGGCCGGGCGCGGCGCGAGCGCGGTGACGGCCGGCCTGCAGATGCTCCCGGCCGTCCTGGTCCTCCCGCTCGGCAACGTCCTCTACACCCGGATCGCCCCGCGCACCGGCAACCGGACCGCGCTCACCGCCTCCCTGGCCTTCTCCGCCGCCGGCTACCTGCTGCTCTTCCTCGTCCTGTCGCCGTCCCTGCCGTACGGGGTGATCGCCGCGGTGCTGGCCGTCGCCAACCTCGCCAGCGGCATCAGCTCCCCGGCGATGACCGGCGTCCTGATGGAGGCCGCCGGCCGCGAGCACGCCGACATCGGCAGCGCGACCCTCAACGCCAACCGGCAGGTCGGCTCGCTGGTCGGCATCGCCGGCATGGGCGCGGTGCTGACCGGCGCGGGCGGCGCCTACCAGGGGACCGGATACGCCTTCGCCCTGACCGCGCTGGCCCTCGCGGCCGCGGCGCTGCTCGGCCGGCTCGGCCTCCGCCGACGGAGCTGACCGCCCCACGGACCGGCCGGTCCCACCACCGGCGGACCGGGCGCGGACCGGGTGCGGACCGGACGGGGCTGGGGCAGCCTGCCCGGCCCGCCGCCGCATACCCTTCCTGGGTGAGCGAGAACACCAGGCACAAGTGGGCCGCGGGCGCGGCGACCGGCATCGGATCGATGCCGGGCGGCGACGCGCGCGAAGCGGCGAAGACCGTCACCGGATCGCTGGAGGACTTCCCCCATCTGCCCGAACTCCCCGCCCGGGGGCCGGGCGCCGACATGATCGGGCGGACCCTGGGCCTGCTCGTCGAGCTCTACGCCCACGTGGAGCCCAGCGGTTGGCGGATCAGCGACCGGCCCGGTCGCGACACCCGGCGCTCGCGCTCCTGGCTCGGCGAGGACCTCGACGCCCTGGAGGAGTTCACCCAGGGCTACACCGGACCGCTGAAGGTCTCCGCGGTCGGCCCGTGGACGCTGGCCGCCGCCCTCGAACTGCGCAACGGCGAGGTGGCGCTCGGCGACCCCGGGGCCTGCCGCGACCTCACGGAGTCCCTCGCCGAGGGGCTGCGCGGCCACCTCGCAGAGGTCCGGCGCCGGGTGCCGGGCGCCGAGGTGGTCCTGCAACTCGACGAGCCGTCACTGACCGCGGTGCTCCAGGGGCGGGTGCGGACCGCGAGCGGCTACCGCACCCACCGGGCCGTGGACCGCGCGGTCGTCGAGGGCGCGCTGCGCGACCTCGTCGGGGTCGCGGACGGCGCACCGGTCGTGGTCCACTCCTGCGCCCCCGAGGTGCCGTTCGCGCTGCTGCGGCGGGCCGGCGCCACCGGCATCTCGTTCGACGCCGCGCTGCTCACCGAGCGTGAGGACGAGGCGCTCGGCGAGGCGGTCGAGGGCGGTACCGCACTGTTCGCGGGCGTGGTGCCGGGCGTGGACGGCCGATTGTCAGACCCTGCCGGTAGCGTCATGGGTGTCCGGACGCTGTGGCGCAGGCTGGGGCTGGCACCGGGACTCCTCGCGGAGTCCGTGGTGGTCACCCCGTCGTGCGGTCTGGCGGGCGCCTCGCCCGCCTACGCCCGAGAGGTCCTCGCCCACTGCGTCCGGGCGGCGAGGTCACTCGCGGACAACCCTGAGTGACCGCCCTGACAGGACACGGGAGGACAAGACGGTGGCTGGCGAACAGCACGCAGCGGCATCCGAGGTGCCCGCCGCGGCACGGGAGGAGCACGCGCAGCTCGCTGAGCAGATCGAGGAGCACCGCTTCCGCTACTACGTGAAGGACGCCCCGGTCGTCAGCGACGCGGAGTTCGACAAGCTGCTGCGCGCCCTGGAGGCCCTGGAGGAGACCCATCCCGGGCTGCGCACGCCGGACTCGCCGACCCAGAAGGTCGCCGGCTCCTACGCCACGGAGTTCACCGAGGTCGCGCACCGCGAGCGGATGCTCTCGCTGGACAACGCCTTCGACGACGAGGAGCTGTCGGCCTGGGCCGAGCGGATCGCCGGCGAACTGGGCGGCGACCCGAAGGGCGCCGGCTACCACTTCCTGTGCGAGCTGAAGGTCGACGGCCTCGCGGTCAACCTCACCTACGAGCACGGCCGGCTCACCCGCGCCGCCACCCGCGGCGACGGCCGCACCGGCGAGGACATCACGCCCAACGTCCGCACCATCGCCGAGATCCCGCACCGCCTCACCGGCGACCGGGTCCCCGCACTCGTCGAGGTCCGCGGGGAGGTCTACTTCCCGATGGAGAAGTTCCTGGAGCTCAACGAGCGCCTGGTGGCCGACGGCAAGCCCCCGTTCGCCAACCCCCGCAACGCCGCGGCCGGTTCGCTGCGCCAGAAGGACCCCAAGGTCACCGCCACCCGCCCGCTGCACATGGTCGTGCACGGCCTCGGCGCCCGCGACGGCCTGGAGATCGACCGCCTCTCCGAGGCGTACGACCTGCTCCAGGAGTGGGGCCTGCCCACCGCTTCGCACAACCGCGTCGTCGACTCGCTCGCCGCGGTGCGGGAGTTCATCGCCCACTACGGCGACCCCGAGACCCGCCGCACCGCCGTCGAGCACGAGATCGACGGCGTCGTGGTCAAGCTCGACGAGATCCGGCTCCAGGGCCGGCTGGGCGCCACCTCGCGGGCGCCGCGCTGGGCGATCGCCTGGAAGTACCCGCCGGAGGAGGTCAACACCAAGCTGGTGGACGTCCGCGTCGGCGTCGGCCGCACCGGCCGGGTCACGCCGTACGCGGTCGTCGAACCGATCACCGTCGCCGGGTCCGAGGTGGAGTTCGCCACCCTGCACAACCAGGACGTGGTCAAGGCCAAGGGCGTCCTCATCGGGGACACCGTCGTCATCCGCAAGGCCGGCGACGTCATCCCGGAGATCCTGGGCCCGGTGGTGGACCTGCGGGACGGCACCGAGCGGGAGTTCGTGATGCCCGCCGAGTGCCCCGAGTGCGGATCGGCGCTCCAGCCCGCCAAGGAAGGCGACATCGACCTGCGGTGTCCCAACGCCCGGTCCTGCCCCGCCCAGATCCGCGAGCGGCTGTTCTACCTCGCCGGCCGCAAGTGCCTCGACATCGAGAACTTCGGCTACGTCGCCGCCACCGCGCTCAGCCAGCCCCTGGAGCCCGCCGAGCCGCCGTTGACGGACGAGGGCGGCCTCTTCGACCTCTCCGTCGAGCGGTTGCTGCCCATCAAGTCCCACGTCCTGGACCCGGACACCGGTCTGCCCAAGCGCGATCCGAAGACCGGTGAGGAGAAGGTCGTCACCTTCTTCGCCAACCAGAAGGGCGAGCCGAAGAAGAACACCCTCGCCATGTTGGAGAACATCCAGGCCGCCAAGGAGCGCCCGCTGGCCCGGATCCTCACCGGCCTGTCGATCCGTCACGTGGGCCCGGTCGCGGCGCAGGCGCTGGCCCGCGAGTTCCGCTCCATCGACCGGATCCGGGACGCCAGCGAGGAGGAACTGGCCGCCGTGGACGGCGTCGGCGGCACCATCGCGGCGTCGCTCAAGCAGTGGTTCGCCGTGGACTGGCACCAGGAGATCATCGAGCGCTGGCGGGCCGCGGGCGTCCGGATGGAGGAGGAGCAGACGGGTGATGCGGGCCCGCGTCCATTGGAAGGCGTCACCGTCGTGGTAACGGGCACACTTCAGTCACACACGAGAGATGGCGCGAAAGAAGCGTTGCAGGCTCTCGGAGCGAAGGTGACCGGATCCGTTTCCAAGAAGACCGGATTCGTAGTGGTGGGCGACAACCCCGGTTCGAAGTACGACAAAGCCATGCAGTTGAAGGTCCCCGTGTTGGACGATGATGGCTTCGCTGTGCTGCTGGAGCAGGGTCCCGAGGCAGCACGAGCGGTAGCTGTCACTCCGCCTGAGGAGGAGTGAGGTGTCACCCCATCGGCGCATACCAGATTGATCCGGGAGGCCGGGTCGCATTCGGGCAACCGCTGCGGATCGCTGCCCGCAACAGCCTTCCGCGGCCTACTGTTGACGTGTGCGCCTGCCGTGGCGCGGGCACAGCCGGCTGTGAGAGGGATCGGAATGAAACCGACCGACAGCGCCGCTCCGGCGTCGCGGCTCCGCCGGCTCGTGGTGCCTGCGTTGCCCGCGGCCCTCGTCATGGCGGCGGGCGTGACGCTCGCCGCGGGAGTGCTGTACACCCTCGGCGGCGGCGAGCCGCTGTTCCCCTCCGGGCCCGTCGGTTGGGCGCTGGCCGTCCTGACCGGCGTCCTCGTCGGCCACCTGGTCGCCCTCGGCCGGGACCGGTGGTGGGGCGGCACCGGCTCCGGAGCCGCCCTGGCCCTCGCCGTACTGCTCCTCTACGGCTGGGTGCCGGCCGTCCTGGTGAGCCTCTCCGTCGTGATCCTGGTCGGCGCCGCCCGACGCCAGCGCTGGCGACAGGCCCTGGTCCACGGGGCCGTTGACGTCCTGGGCATCGGTGCGGCGGCGCTCGGCCTGGCCGTCTGCGGGGTCCACCCGGGCGTCCGCCAGCCCTGGACACCCGAGGCGTGGGACCTCTCGGTCCTGCCCGAGGTCGTCGTGACGGCGGGCGGCTACCTCCTCGTCAGCCGGGGGCTGCTCTGGTGCAGCCGGCTGCCGCTCGACGGCGGCCTGCCGGCCATCGCCCGCACGGCGGTGGTGCGTCAGGCCCTGGTCGGCGTCGCCCTGCTCGGCATCTCGCCGCTGATCGCGGTCTGCGCGGTGGGCGCCCCGCTGCTGCTCCCGCTGTTCGCGGTCCCGCTGATCGCGTTGGACTCCACGCTCTGGATAGCCCGGGCCAGGGCCGAGGAGCAACTGCGCGACCCACTCACCGGCCTGCCCAACCGTCAGTGGCTGCTGGAGCGCACCTGGACGGCCCTGGACGAGGCAGAGCGGGCCGGCACCCGGGCCGCCCTCGTCCTCATCGACCTCGACCGCTTCCGCTCGGTCAACGACACCCTCGGGCACCTCGCCGGCGACCGCCTGCTCCTGCAGATCGCCGACCGGCTGCGGCACGCGCTCCCGCGCGGCGCCGAGGCCGCGAGGCTGGGCGGTGACGAGTTCGCCGTCCTCCTGCCCGCCACCGACTCCCTGACCAGTTCCCAGCGGGTGGCCCGCAACCTCGTCGCGGCCCTCAGTTCCCCGCTGGACCTCGACGGACTGACCCTCGTGCTGGAAGCCAGCGCGGGGGTCGCGGTCTACCCCGAGCACGCGCTGGACGCCGAAGGGCTGCTGCGCCGCGCGGACGTGGCGATGTACCAGGCCAAGCGGGACCGCAGCGGCGTCGAGCTCTACGAGGCCAAGCGGGACGGCAACACCCCCGACCGGCTCGGCCTGCTGGGCGACCTGCGGCGCGCCCTGGACGCCGGCGACGTGGAGCTGCACTACCAGCCCAAGGTCCGCTTCGACGGCCACGTCTCCGGACTGGAGGCGCTGGTGCGGTGGGTCCATCCGGACCGCGGCCGGGTCCCACCGGACGAGTTCATCGCGATCGCCGAATCCTCCGGCCTGATGCCCCGGCTGACCGAGTACGTCCTGGAGACCGCGCTCGCCCAGGTGGCGCGCTGGCGGGCGATGGGCCTGGAGGTGCCGGTCGCGGTGAACGTCTCACCGCGCGACGTGCACTCGCCGGGCTTCGCCGGTGCGGTCGCCGCCCGACTGGCCCGACATCGGGTCCCACCGGGCGCCCTCCAACTGGAGATAACCGAGCACGTCCTGTTGGAGGACCCGCAGCGGGCCGCCGACACCCTGGCCGGGCTCACCGCCCACGGCGTGAAGATGTCCCTGGACGACTTCGGCACCGGCTACAGCTCGCTGGTCCACCTGCGGCGCCTCCCGGTCAGCGAGCTGAAGATCGACCGGTCCTTCGTGGCCCGGCTGGCCGTGGACACCGAGGACGCCGAGATCGTCCGCTGCACCCTCGACCTCGCCCACTCGTTGGGTCTCCTGGTCGTCGCGGAGGGCGTCGAGGACGACGAGACCTGGGAGCGGCTGCGCGACCTCGGCTGCGACGCCGTCCAGGGCTGGCTGGTGGCGGCCGCGATGCCACCGGACGAGACCACGGCCTGGCTACGGGCCCGCGGTGAGCACGGGTGGCGCCGTGCGTCGGAGACGACCGCCCTCGCGGCGGAGAAGGCAGCCGAGCGCCCTTCGGGACAGGTCGTCAACTGACCCGGCCTCCGGCCGTCCCAACTCCCCGCTCCGACACCGCCGCTCAGCCCCCGGTCCCGGACCAGCCGGTCCCGGACCCGCCCGCACCGGACCGACCCACCCCCGATCACCGCGAACCCGACCACGGCGCATCCGACCCACGCGAACCTGACCCACGCGAACCCGACCGAGCCACGACCGGCACAGCGCGACCCGACGAAGCGGCACCGAGCGAGCCGCCGCCCGACGCGCCGGCGGTGCCCGGGGCGGCGGACCCCGTGCCGGACGTCCCCGAGCCGGACGGTGCGGACCCGGGCGGTCCGGCAGGAGCGCCGGCCCGTCCGCAGGAACCCGGTGCGGACGGGACGAGGACAAACGATCCGCCACCGGGCGTCCCGGCGGCGGACACCGCCGTTCCGCCGGGTGAGGAGCCCGGTCCCGCCGGCCCGGACGGGGGCCCTGGCGGCGGGTGAGGAGGCGCTGCGCGGGGCCGCGGGCGGGCCCCGTCGCCCGGCCCCGCGGGGCGCCGCCGTCCGGCCGTCCGCGCCCCCGCGGGGCGGTCGGGCGAAAGCGTTTCGCGGCAGCGTTCCCGTACGCCATAGGATTGGGCCGGAATACTCCGCCGGAGAATTCGCCCAGAAATCTCCTTCCGGAACACTCCGCCCAGAATTTTCGCCGAAAACACCAGAGGATCGCTGCATGCCTGGCATCACGCGCGAGGAGGTCGCCCACCTCGCCCGGCTGGCACGTCTGGAGCTGAAGGACGAAGAGCTCGACCACTTCGCCGGACAGCTCGACGACATCATCGGCGCGGTCGCCCGCGTCTCCGAAGTCGCCGGCCAAGACGTCCCTCCGACGTCCCACCCGCTGCCCCTGACCAACGTGATGCGGCCGGACGAGGTTCGTCCGTCGCTCACCCCCGAGCAGGCGCTCTCCGGCGCCCCGGCCCAGGAGCAGCAGCGTTTCAAGGTGCCGCAGATCCTGGGGGAGGAGTGACCGACATGGCTGACCTGATCAAGCTCACCGCCGCCGAGATCGCGGCGAAGATCGCCGCCGGCGAGGTCACCGCCGTCGAGGTGACCGAGGCCCACCTGGCGCGCATCGAGGCCGTCGACGAGAAGGTGCACGCCTTCTTGCACGTGGACCGCGAGGGCGCACTGGCCCAGGCCCGCGCCATCGACGACAAGCGCGCCCGCGGCGAGAAGCTCGGCCCGCTGGCCGGCGTCCCGCTCGCACTGAAGGACATCTTCACCACCCAGGACATGCCGACCACCGTCGGCTCGAAGATCCTCGAAGGGTGGATGGCGCCCTACGACGCCACGCTGACCAAGAAGCTCAAGGACGCCGACGTCGTCATCCTCGGCAAGACCAACATGGACGAGTTCGCCATGGGGTCGTCGACGGAGAACAGCGCCTACGGGCCGACCGGCAACCCCTGGGACCTCACCAAGATCCCCGGCGGCTCCGGCGGCGGCTCCTCCGCCGCCCTGGCCTCCTTCCAGGCCCCGCTCGCCATCGGCACGGACACCGGCGGTTCGATCCGCCAGCCCGCCGCCGTCACGGGCACCGTCGGCGTCAAGCCCACCTACGGCGGGGTCTCCCGCTACGGCATGGTGGCCTTCTCCAGCTCCCTGGACCAGGGCGGCCCGTGCGCCCGCACGGTGCTGGACGCGGCGCTGCTGCACGAGGCCATCGCCGGCCACGACCCGCTGGACTCCACCTCCATCGACGCCCCGGTCCCGGCGGTCGTCGAGGCGGCGCGCAACGGCAGCGTGGACGGCATGCGGGTCGGCGTCGTCAAGCAGTTCCGCGGCGAGGGCTACCAGGCCGGTGTCCTTCAGCGCTTCGACGAGTCGGTCGCGCTGCTCACCGAGCTGGGCGCCGAGATCGTCGAGCTGGACTGCCCGTCCTTCGACCTGGCGCTGGCCGCGTACTACCTGATCGCGCCCTCCGAGTGCTCCTCCAACCTCGCCCGCTTCGACGCCATGCGCTACGGCCTGCGGGTCGGCGACGACGGCACGAAGTCCGCCGAGGAGGTCACCGCCCTGACCCGCGAGGCCGGCTTCGGCCCCGAGGTCAAGCGCCGCATCATGCTCGGCACGTACGCGCTCAGCTCCGGCTACTACGACGCGTACTACGGCAGCGCCCAGAAGGTCCGCACGCTGATCACCCGCGACTTCGAGCGGGCCTTCGAGCAGGTCGACGTGATCATCTCGCCGACCACGCCGACCACCGCGTTCCCGATCGGCGAGCGCACCGACGACCCGATGGCGATGTACCTCGCCGACGTGTGCACCATCCCCGCCAACCTGGCGGGCAACGCCGCCATGTCGCTGCCCTGCGGACTGGCCCCCGAGGACGGGCTGCCGGTGGGGCTGCAGATCATCGCCCCGGCCCTGGCCGACGACCGGCTCTACAAGGTCGGTGCCGCGGTCGAGTCCGCGCTCACCGAGAAGTGGGGCCACCCGCTCATCGAGGAAGCGCCGGCGCTGTGAGCGGAGCTGTCAACGACCTGCTGGAGGAGACGCTGTGAGTGGAAAGCTGGCCAAGGCCAAGAACTTCAAGAAGTCCAAGCCCGGCACCTACCTGTCCATCGGCACCACGCTGTTCGGCGCGGTGAGCGTCGTCAAGCAGGCGAAGAAGGCCAAGGGGGAGCACGACACGCTCCAACTGGTCGACGCCGTCGTCTCCGCCGCCGCCATCGTCACCGGTGTCGCCCTGCTCGTCCGCGAACTGCGCCGTCTCAACGACGACGACGTCCTCGCGGGCTGACCGGCGCCGGACCTGAGAGGTTAGTTTCACCGTGACTGTCACCGACCTGGTGCCGTACGAGGACGCGCTGGCCACCTACGACCCCGTGATGGGGTTGGAGGTGCACGTCGAACTCGGCACCCACACCAAGATGTTCTGCGGGTGCGCAACCACCCTGGGCGCCGAGCCCAACTCGCAGACCTGCCCCACCTGCCTGGGCCTGCCCGGCTCCCTCCCGGTCGTCAACGCGACCGGCGTGGAGTCCGCCATCAAGATCGGCCTGGCCCTGAACTGCACCATCGCCGAATGGTGCCGCTTCGCCCGGAAGAACTACTTCTATCCGGACATGCCGAAGAACTTCCAGACCTCCCAGTACGACGAGCCGATCGCCTTCGACGGCTACCTCGACGTGCAGCTGGAGGACGGCGAGGTCTTCCGCGTCCAGATCGAACGCGCCCACATGGAGGAGGACACCGGCAAGTCCACCCACATCGGTGGGGCGACCGGCCGGATCCACGGCGCGCAGCACTCGCTGCTGGACTACAACCGCGCCGGCATCCCGCTCATCGAGATCGTCACCAAGCCGATCGAGGGCGCCGGCGAGCGCGCGCCCGAGGTCGCCAAGGCGTACGTGGCCGAGCTCCGTGAGCTGATCAAGGCGCTGGGCGTCTCCGAGGCCCGCATGGAGATGGGCCAGATGCGCTGCGACGTGAACCTCTCGCTGCGCCCCCTGGGCACCGAGAAGTTCGGCACCCGCTCGGAGACCAAGAACGTCAACTCGCTGCGCTCCGTGGAGCGGGCCGCCCGGTACGAGATCCAGCGGCACGCCGCGGTGCTCTCCTCCGGCGGCACGATCATCCAGGAGACCCGGCACTTCCACGAGGACGACGGCTCCACCACCTCCGGCCGGGTCAAGGAGGAGGCGGAGGACTACCGCTACTTCCCCGAGCCGGACCTGGTGCCGGTGGCCCCGGCCCGCGAGTGGGTCGAGGAGCTGCGGGCCACCCTGCCCGAGCTGCCGCGGGTCCGCCGCAACCGGCTGCGCGAGGAGTGGGGCGTCTCCGCGCTCGACATGCAGTCGATCCTCAACGCCGGGGCGGTCGACCTGATCGTCGCCACCACCGACGCCGGCGCGGACGCCGCCTCGGCCCGCAAGTGGTGGATGGGCGAGCTGGCCCGCCGCGCCAACGAGGACGGCGTGGAGCTCGGCGCGCTGCCGATCACCGCGGAGCAGGTCGCCCGGGTCGCCGCACTGGTCGCCGAAGGCTCGCTCAACGACAAGCTGGCCCGGCAGGCCATCGAGGGCGTACTGGCCGGCGAGGGCGACCCGGACGCGGTCGTCGAGAAGCGCGGCCTGAAGGTCGTCTCCGACGAGGGCGCGCTCGGCACCGCCGTGGACGAGGCGATCGCCGCCAACGCCGCGATCGCCGACAAGATCCGCGGCGGCAAGGTCGCCGCCGCCGGTGCCCTGGTCGGTGCGGTCATGAAGGCCACCCGCGGCCAGGCCGACGCCGCCCGGGTGCGGGAGCTGATCCTGGAGAAGCTCGGCGTCGAGGGCTGATCCCGGCACGTCCTGCTCGCGCAGCGGCCGTTCCTCTTCGGAGGGGCGGCCGCTTTGCGTTCGGGGCGGCGTGCCCTGTACGGAGGCGGGAAACGCGCAGGTGCGGGGGAATGCCACGCCCGCACCGGACGCTGTGCACGATACGGAGAAGGAACTTCGCCCCTGAGACAGTGGAGGAACGGTGGACCAGCACGCTCTCGCTTCGCGGATCGGTCGGGTCGGGGTGTGGCACGGCGGACTGGGCCGGGTACCGGCGGCGACCGCCCGCCGGGCGGCCGTCGAGATCGAGCAGCTCGGCTACGGCGCCCTGTGGTTCGGTGAAGGGCCCGCTTCCAAGGAGGCGTTCAGCCACGCCGGGCTGCTGCTCGCCGCCACCGGACGGATCACCGTCGCCACCGGTATCGCCAACATCTGGGGACGCGACGCCGCGGCGGCGAACTCCGCCGCGCGCACCCTCGCCGAGGCGTACGACGGACGCTTCCTGCTCGGCCTGGGCGCCAGCCACGCCCCGATCGTCAACGTGCGCGGCCACACCTACGCCAAGCCGCTGGCCGCGATGCGGGACTACCTCGACGCGATGGACGGCGCCTCCTACGAGGGCCCGACGTCCGAACCGGCCCCGGCCCGGGTGCTGGCTGCCCTCGGCCCGAAGATGCTGGAGCTGGCCCGGGACCGCGCGGCCGGCGCCCACCCGTACTTCGTGCCGGTCGAGCACACCGCCCGGGCCCGCGAGGTCCTCGGCACCGGCCCCCTCCTCGCGCCCGAGCTGGCCGTGCTGCTGGAGACCGATCCGGCCCAGGCCCGTGCCCTGGCCCGGGAGCAGTACGTGCGCCACTATCTGGAGCTGCCCAACTACGTGGGAAACCTGCGCCGGTTCGGCTTCGAGGACGACGACTTCGCGGGCGGCGGCAGTGACCGGCTGATCGACGCCCTCGTGGCCTGGGGCGATGTGGACGCGATCCGGCGGCGGGTCCGCGCACACCTCGACGCGGGCGCCGACCACGTCGCCGTCCAGCCGCTGGCGGCCGACCGCGGCCTGGGCCTCGACCAACTCCGCGCACTGGCACCGGCGTTGCTGGCCGACTGAGCCGCCGCCGGCCCGCCCTGGTCAGTGCCCGAGGCGGGCCAGGGCGGCGAGCGGGTAGCGCTCCCCGGCCACCGCGCCGTCGGGCACGGCCGCCCGGAGCCGGTCCGCCTGCTCCGGGTCGAGCGCGAGGCCGGCCGCGGCCGCGTTCTCCTCCAGGTACGTCCGGCGCTTGGTGCCGGGGATCGGCACGACGTCCTCGCCCTGGGCGAGCAGCCAGGCGAGGACGGCCTGCGCCGGGGTGCAGCCGAGGGAGTCGGCGGTGGCGCGGATGGCCCGCACCAGTGCCAGATTGCGCGCGATGTTCTCGTCCGCGAACCGCGGCCAGCGGCGCCGGGCGTCGTCGGCGGTGAGGTCGTCGCGGGAGGCCAGCGCGCCCGTCAGCATCCCGCGCCCGAGCGGTGCGTACGCGACGACGCCGACGCCCAACTCCCGGCAGGCCGCCAGCATCTCACCCTCCAGCACATCGCGGGTGAAGAGGGAATGCTCCAGTTGGACGGCGCTGATGGGGTGGACGGCGTGGGCCCGGCGTAGCGTTTCCGGACTCACCTCGCTGAGTCCGAGATGCCGCACGGAACCCTCCGCGACCAACTCCGCCATGGCGCCGACCGTCTCCTCGATGGGGACGGCCGGATCGCGCCGGTGCAGGTAGTAGAGGTCGATGCGGTCCGTCGCCAGGCGGCGCAGGGAGGCGTGGCAGGCCGTACGCACCCAGGCGGCGGAGGCGTCGACCGCGTTCACCCGTCCCGTGGCCGCGTCGTGCCGCAGCCCGAACTTGGTCGAGACGACCAGTCCGTCCCGTACGGAGCCCGGCCGGCTGCCCCACCACCGGCCGAGGAACTCCTCGTTGGCGCCCCGCCCGTACGCGTCCGCGGTGTCGAGCAGCGTCACACCGAGCTCGACCGCCCGGTCCAGGGTGCGGACGGACTCGGCGTCGTCCGGTACGCCGTACGACGTCGACATCCCCATGCAGCCCAGGCCGAGCGCCGAGACGACCGGCCCGTGGGCGCCGAGCCGCCGCCGCCTCACGACCGCACGACGTCCGCGACGAACGCGCCCCAGGCACCGGCCGAGAGGGTGAGCACCGGCCCGTCGGGGTGCTTGGAGTCACGGAGGTGGATGGTGGCGGTGCGGTCGCCGGGCGAGGGGCAGGTGGCCACTTCGAGGCAGTTGCCGCCCTCGCTGGCGCTGTAGCTCGACTTGCGCCAGGTGTAGGCGACTTCGAGGCAGTTGCCGCCTTCGTCGCCGCTGTAGCTGGACTTGAACCAGGCCAGATCGCTCATGCCTCTCCCGCCAGTTGGTCGAGCAGGCTGACGCTGTCTTCTGGTGTGAGTGCCTGCGATCGCAGCATCCCATATTTCTGTTGAAGCACACTTACCTCGTCCGGATCGTCCACGAGGAAGCTCACTCTCTGGCCCTCGACGTAGGCCAGTTGGCCGTGATCAGGAGTTTCCAGGAGTACGAGTGGCCCATCGAGTCCTGCGTGCTTCCTACGGCTCGTGGACATGATCTGGAGTCCGACGAAGGGGAGTTCAGCGCAGCTGCGCAGATGCCGGATCTGCTCCCGCAGCACCTCCGCATCGCCGATCGGCCGACGTAGGACGACCTCCTCCAGGATGAAGTTCAGGACCGGCGGCGGGTCCCGTTGCAGCAGTTGCTGACGGTCGAGGCGGGCCGAGAGTCGTTCGGCGGCATCGGCTTCGCTGATGGGCGGGAAGAGGCACGAGAAGACGGCCTGTGCGTAGTCCGGGGTCTGGAGTAGGCCGGGCATGACGTGGTTCTCGTACGAGAGCAGGGAGATCGCGTCCGCCTCGTACTCGACGAAGTCCTGGACGAAGGCCGGAAAGCGCTCCTTGTCCGGCACCTTCTCCACCGCAACCGCCAACGCCCCCTTCGTACCCAGGATTTCGTCGAACGCCTCGGCCAGGTCGATCTTCAGGGCTCTGCGGCCCTGCTCGATCGAGCCGATGGTGTCCTCGTGTACGCCCACGGCCTCGGCCAGTGCCGGTTGCGTCAACCTGGCCGCCTTGCGGAAGTGGCTCAGCTGGGCGCCGATCACGTGCCATGACGTGATCCGCTTCGGTTTGTTCGCCTGGTGCATGCGGCTTGCCTTCCCCCCGTCGTGACCGTCTGATGCGGCGTGAAGTCGTACATCGCATCTGTACGACTTCACGCTGTGGTCCAGCGTAGTCACGGGTAGTGACATTGGTGGCATGCAAGAGGAGATTCAGGCCGTCCGGGTCCGCACGGCGTTCTATCGGCGGGAGCGCCGTTCGGTGTCGCTGGCCAGGGAGTTCGCGCGCAGTGCGCTCGCCGACTGGGACCGCAAGCGCGGGGCGGACGAGGTCGTCCTCTGCGTGAGCGAATTGGCCACGAACGCGGTGCTGCACGGGGTCCCGCCGGGACGCGGATACCGGTTGTGGCTGGCGCTGGGGGCGGAGGACGGCGTGTTGCGGGTGGAAGTGCACGACAGCGGGGACGGGGAGCCGCGGGTGCCGGAGCGGGGCGGCGCGGAGGATGCGGAGTGGGGTCGCGGGCTGCTGTTGGTGTCGGCGCTGGCGGACGCGTGGGGCGTCGAGGAGCGGGTGCCGGGCAAGATCGTGTGGTGCGAGTGGCGGCCGGCTGGGGGAGCCCGGGGTCTTCCGTGAGGAGAGGCGACGGCGAGCTGTTCCCAAAGATGTCACCCCGATACCTATCGGATGTCACGGCCGTCCATTACCGTCCCCGTCGCACCATCTCAATGGGCCGACCGAAGACCATTGGAAGGCCGTTGACTGACGACTGGGAGGTCGGGCGTGGCACCGGAGGTATCTCGTAGACGGGTACTGGGAGTTGGCGCGGCGGCGGCCGGCGCGGCGGTGGCCGGGTCGCTGCTGCCGCCGTCGCTCCAGCAGGCGCTGGCGCAGGACGCGGCCCACCCCGCGTGGCACCGCGGGGGCGGGCTCCGCGACATCAAGCACGTCGTCGTGCTGATGCAGGAGAACCGTTCCTTCGACCACTACTTCGGCATGCTGCGCGGCGTCCGCGGCTTCGGCGACCGCAACGCCGTGGAACTGCGCGGGGGCCGCGGGGTCTTCGAGCAGCCGGGGCCGTTGGGTGTCCGGCACGTCCTGCCCTTCCCGGTGCGCGAGGCGGCCGCCGCCCAGAAGAAGGACCTCCAGTACATCGGGAACCTGGACCACAGCTGGGCGGGCGGCCACCGGGCCTGGAACGACGGCTGGATGGACAACTGGATCGCCGCCAAGTCGTCCGCCACCATGGCGCACTACGACCGCCAGGACGTCCCGCTGCACTACGAACTCGCCGACACCTTCACGGTCTGCGACGCGTACCACTCCTCGATCCACTCCTCCACCAGCCCCAACCGCAACCACCTGGTCAGCGGCTGGACCGGCTTCGAGCCGGGCAGCGGCGAGCGGGCGGTGGGCAACGACGCGTACGACGAGGACAAGCACACCGGCTACACCTGGACGACCTACCCCGAGCGCCTTCAGGAGGCCGGCCGCACCTGGCAGGTCTACCAGGAGTGGGACAACTTCACGGACAACAACCTGGAGTTCTACGCCTCCTTCAAGGCGGTCGCGCACAAGGCCCTGGCCAAGGTGGACGGGGTGCACAACATGACCGCCTACTACGGCAAGCTGGCCGGCGCGGGCGACGCCGAGCGCACCCGGCTGGCCGGCCTCCTGGAGGAGGGGGTCAGGAGCCTGAGCCGGGCCGAGCGGAGCCTGTTCGAGCGGGCGCTGCGGCGCGGCGAGCCGCACTCCACGGCCGCCGCGTTCGCCGCGGACGTGGCCGGCGGCAAGCTCCCCGAGGTGTCCTACATCGTCCCGTCCGCGGCCGACTCCGAGCACCCCGGCTCGTCCTCGCCCATCGAGAGCGCCACCCTCGTCTACAAGGTCCTGGACGCGCTGGGCAGCCACCCGGAGGTCTGGCGGCACACCGCGCTGTTCCTGACCTACGACGAGAACGACGGCTTCTTCGACCACGTGCCGCCGCCGGTGCCGCCGGCGGGGACCGCGGGCGAGTTCTGGGACGGGAAGCCGGTCGGACTCGGGATGCGGGTCCCGATGCTCGTCATCTCGCCCTGGACGGTGGGCGGCTACGCCTGCTCGCAGGTGTTCGACCACACCTCGATCACCCGGTTCCTGGAGCGGTGGACCGGGGTCGAGGAACCCAACATCAGCGCCTGGCGGCGGACCGTCTGCGGCGACCTGACCACCGCCTTCGACTTCTCGCGGGGCCGCCGGCAGCCGGCCGTCCACCAGCCCGGCCCGATCCCGGCGTTCAGCGGCCGGTGGAGGCCGCTGCCGCCGCTGCACCAGGCGCTGCCCCAGCAGGAGCACGGCAGCCGTCCGGCCCGGGCGCTGCCCTACCAGCCGGACGCCGACGGCGGCTTCGAGCCGGACGCCGGCACCTTCCGGCTGGCGGTGCGCAACGCCGGCAGCGCCTCGGCGCACCTGGCGCTCTACCCGTACGCCGAGGAGTTCGACGTGCCGCAGCACCGGGACGTGCGCACGGCGGCGGAGTGGGCAGTTCCGGTCAAGGGCGGCGCCTACCGCTTCACGGTGACCGGGCCCAACGGGTTCCGGCGGGAGTTCGCCGGCAGCGCCAAGGGCGCCGCCGCGGGCGTCCGGATCAGCAGCCGGATCGACGCCGCCCGCAGGGAACTGCACCTGACCCTGGTCAATCCGGGCGCCACCGACCTCACCGTCACGCTGGCCCCGTTGGCCTACGCGGACGCCTCGCCCCGCACGCTGACCGTGCGAGCCGGCGCCACCCGCACCGTCGCGCACGCCGCCGGTGACGCGCACGGCTGGTACGACCTGGAGCTCACGGCCGCCGAGGACGCCTCCTTCCGCCGCCGGCTGATGGGCCACGTGGAGAACGGCAAGGAGTCGGTCACCGGGTGAGACGAGACGGGGCGGGGCGGGCCGGTGAGGCCGGCCCCGTCCTCGGACGCGCGCCACACCTCCGCCCGATAAGGGCTATTTGGAACGGTATTTGACGGTAATAACCGGCCCATAAACAGGCGAGGTTGCCTCTGGCGCCCTCTCTGTGGGGAAGTCCACAAAGAGGACAAAGGATCTCTTCCGGCTGACACTCTGCACTCGGAAGCGGGGCCCGGGCGCCGGCGACGACCGCCGCGGTCCCGCGCCGTCCCCCTTCCCCGCCCCGTCCGTCCGCGTTCGGCACCACCCGCTACCGGGAGATATCGGCGCACGACCCGGAAGCAGCCCGTGACCGCTCTGGCTCGCTGGTGCCTCAGGCGCCGCCTCCTGGTGATCCTGCTCTGGCTCGCCGCCCTCACCGGGACGGCCGTCGCCGCGGGCGTCGCCGGAAGCGCGTACTCCACCGACTACGCGGTCCCCGGCACCGAATCCGGGCAGGCCGGTGCCCTCCTGGCGAAGGCGTTCCCGGACCGCGCCGGCGACGCCGACACCGTCGTCTGGCACACCCCGGACGGCACCGTCCACGCCACCGCGGTCCGCACGACCATGACGCGGACGCTCGCCAAGGTCGCCCGGCTGCCGGGCGTCGCCGACGTCCAGGGCCCCTACGGGCCGGGCGGCGCCGGGCAGATCAGCCACGACGGGCGCACCGCCTACGCCACGGTGACCTTCCGCAGTTCGCCCGACGACCTGCCCGAGGCGCAGGCCCGCGCGGTCGTCAGCACCGCCCGGGCGGCGGCCGGCAAGGGCCTCCAGGTGGAGTCGGGCGGCAGCGGCGCCGCCCTCACCCAGACCCCGCACGAGCGGCTGCCGGAGCTCATCGGCCTGGCCGTGGCGGCCGTGGTGCTCTTCCTCGCCTTCGGTTCGCTCGCCGCGACCCTGCTACCGCTCGTCACCGCGCTGGCCGCCGTCGGCACCGCCGCCTCCGGCATCAGCCTGCTCGGCCACGTGATGACGGTGGCGGACTTCGCCCCGATGCTGGGCATGCTGATCGGCCTCGGCGTGGGCATCGACTACGCGCTGTTCATCGTCACCCGCCACCGCAAGGGGCTGCGCGCCGGACTCGGCGTCCAGGAGTCCGCCGAGCGCGCGCTGGCGGTGTCCGGGCGGGCGGTGGTCTTCGCCGGAGCCACCGTCTGCATCGCGCTGCTCGGCATGCTCACCCTGCGGCTGGACTTCCTCAACGGCGTCGCCCTGGCCGCCTCGCTCACCGTCGTCCTCACCGTCGCCGCCGCCGTCACCCTGCTGCCCGCGCTGCTCGGCGTGATCGGGACCCGTGCCCTGGGCCGCCGCGAGCGCCGCCGACTGGCCGCCGAGGGACCCCGACCCGACCCGGGCACCGGTCCGGCCGTCCGCTGGGCCGGCTTCGTCGAACGCCACCCCCGCCTGCTCGGCGCCGTCGCGGCGGCCGTCATGCTCACCCTCGCGCTGCCCACCCTCGGGCTCCGCCTGGGCACCTCCGACCAGGGCAACGATCCGGCCACCGCCACCACCCGCAAGGCGTACGACCTGCTGGCGGACGGTTTCGGGCCCGGCTTCAACGGGCCGCTGACGCTGGTCGGTTCGCTCGACGGTGCCACCGACCGGCTCGCTTTCGACGAGCTCCCGCACACCCTCCGCGACACCCCCGGCGTCGCCCGGGTCAGCGGCCCGGAGTTCGGCGCCGGCCACGCCACCGGCGTGATCACCGTCGTGCCGGACAGCGCACCGCAGTCCGAGCGGACCTCCGACCTGGTCGACCGGCTGCGCACCACGGTGCTGCCGGCCGCGGCGGACGGCACCACGCTGAAGGTGCGCGTCGGCGGCGTCACCGCCGGCTACGACGACTTCGCCGCCGTCATCGTCGGCAAGCTGCCGCTCTTCGTGGGCGCCGTCATCGGCCTCGGCTCGGTCCTGTTGCTGCTCGCCTTCCGCAGCATCGGCATCCCCCTCAAGGCCGCGCTGATGAACCTCGCCGCGGTCGCCGCGTCGTTCGGCATCGTCGTCGCGGTCTTCCAATGGGGATGGGGCACCGAGGCGCTGGGCCTGGGCAGCGCCGGCCCCATCGAGCCGTTCCTCCCGGTCATCATGGTCTCGGTGCTCTTCGGGCTCTCCATGGACTACCAGGTCTTCCTGGTCAGTCGGATGTACGAGGAATGGCGGCGCACCGGGGACAACCGGCGGTCGGTGCGGGTCGGCCTCGCCGAGACCAGCCGGGTGATCAACTCCGCCGCGGTGATCATGATCGCGGTGTTCGGGGCCTTCGTCCTCAGCGGCGACCGGATCATCGCCATGTTCGGCATCGGCCTCGCCGCCGCCGTCGCCCTGGACGCCTTCGTCCTGCGCACGCTGCTGGTCCCGGCCCTGATGCACCTGCTGGGCGGCGCCAACTGGTGGCTGCCGGCCTGGCTGGACCGCCGGCTCCCGCGGCTGAGCATCGAGCCGTCCGACGAGCCGACCCCGGCCGCGCCCCGCGTGGACGGCCGCCCGCGCGTGGAGGTCTGACCCCGGCGACGGCACCCGGGCCGAGCCCCGGACCAGGGGCGCGGACCGGTTCTCATCGGACTCTCAGACGCGGCACCTACGGTCGCGCCCATGGGAACGACGACCGACAAGCGAACCGACGACGCGACCAACGACGACGCGGCGGCCACCGTCGTGAAGACCACTGCCGTGGAGGGCGACGGGGCGCCCGAGACCACCACGGACGGCACCGAGGAAACGGGGAAGGCCAAGGGCGAAGCGGGCAAGGCGCCCGCGGGCGGGGAGGGCTCCGACACCGCGCCCGCGACCACCACTGACGCCGACGCGGACGCCGCATCCGACACGGACGCTGAATCCGACGCCGACGCCGACGCCGACGCCGAGGACGCCACGCCGGAGGAGCCCGCCGCGGCCGGTGCGGCCGCCGGCGCCGGTGCCGTGGTCGCCGCCGGACTCGGCCTGGCCTCCGTCACCGGCACCTGGCTGAGCACCCTGCTCGCCGAACGGCAGACCCTGCTGGGCCAGATCAAGCTCCAGTCCGGCAAGGCCACCGACCAGATCGCCGCCGTCTACGGAGCCCCCTGGCACACCACCGCCCTGGTCAACGGGGTGTTCGCGGTGCTCGCCATGCTCGTCGCCGCGGTGGTGCTGACCGGACGGCGCCCCGCGTGGGTGCGGGCCGTCGCCTGGGGCGGACTGGTGCTCGGCCTGCTCGGGCTGGTCATCTCGGCGGGCATGTACCTCGACCTGTTCGCCAGCATGCCCAGCCTTCCTAAGGGGGCCGGCGGCGGCGCCTGAGCCCTCCTGAGGACCGCGGCGGGCACCGCCTAAGGACCCCCGCGCGTTCCGGAGCGTTTCTAAGGCGCCGGGCGGCCGGGACGCGCGTTCCTAAGCTCCCGGCCGCCCACCGCCCCGGAACCCGGGCCCCGAACCGGCCCGAAGATCGGGAACCCGCCCGATGTGGCGGACCCCCCTGCGCAACGAGAGTGGAGGCCATCGGCGCCCGGCGAACGGACCGGGCACCGCCACCACCTCACCCAGGGGGAACCACCATGTACGCCTCCGAACTGGAGATCCGGATCCGCTACGAGGAACTGCGCCGCGAGGCCGACCGCCGCCGTCTGGTGCGCGAGGCCACCCAAGGCGCGCGCGGCGCCGCCGACTTGGCGAGCGACGACCCCGAAGGGCGGGTGAGACCCTCCCGGGCCCGGCGCTGGCGCGTGCGCCGCGCCGCCGCCTGACCGGCCCGCCGCCGCCAGGACCCGCGCACCATGACCGTGCGGACCAGCGGGAACGTCCCCGGTGTGCCGGAAACCACTGCCGCAGTGTCGGACCCCTGTGCGATGCTCGGCACCGTGGAGAGCAGACCCATCAGCCCCGTCTTCGTCGGCCGCGCGCCCGAACTCACCGAGTTGGGCGACGCGCTGGCGCGGGCCGGCGCGTCCCGCGAGCCCCAGGCCCTGCTGATCGGCGGCGAGGCCGGAGTCGGCAAGACCCGCCTCATCGAGGAGTTCTGCGAGACGGCCCGCGGCAGCGGCGCGCAGGTCGCGCTCGGCGGCTGCATCGAAATCGGCTCCGAGGGCCTGCCCTTCGCCCCGTTCTCCTCGATCCTGCACACCCTCAACGCCCACCTGCGCGACGAACTCGCCGCGGCCGTCGCGGGCCAGGAGGGCGAGCTGGCCCGCATCCTCCCGGAACTCGGCGAGACCGCCGGGGAGATCAGGGACGAGGAGATCGGCCGGGCCCGGCTCTTCGAGCTCACCGCCCGCCTGTTGGAGCGGCTCGCCGCCCACCGCACCCTCGTCATCGTCGTCGAGGACCTCCACTGGGCCGACCGCTCCACCCGCGAGCTGCTCGCCTACCTCCTGCGCGCCCTGCACGACGCCGGCATCGTCCTGATCGCCACCTACCGCTCCGACGACATCCACCGTCGCCACCCACTGCGCCCCTTCCTCGCCGAGATCGACCGGATGCGCACCGTCCGCCGCATCGAACTGGGCCGCTTCAACCGCGACGAGGTCCGCTCCCAGATCGCCGGGATCCGCGGCAGCGAGCCCGCGGAGGACACCGTCGACCGCGTCTTCAAGCGCTCCGAGGGCAACGCCTTCTTCGTCGAGGAGCTGGCCCGCGGCCTCGCCGACGGCTGCCTCTACGGCCTCAGCGACCCGCTGCGCGACCTCCTGCTGGTGCGCGTCGAGGCACTGCCCGAGGACGCCCAGCGGGTGGTGCGGATCGCCGCCGAGGCCGGCTCCACCGTCGAGCACGAACTCCTCGCCGCCGTCTGCCAGATGCCCGAGGACGACCTCATCGAGGCGCTCCGGGCCGCCGTCGGCAGCAACACCCTCGTCCCCACCCAGGACGGCACCGGCTACCGCTTCCGGCACGCCCTGGTCCGCGAGGCCGTCGTCGACGACCTGCTGCCCGGCGAGCGCACCCGCCTCAACCGCCGCTACGCCCAGGCCCTGGAAGCCGACCCCGGCCTGGTCCGCGCCGAGGTCGGCGCCACCCGCCTGGCCAGTTACTGGTACAAGGCCCACGACGCCGCCAAGGCACTGCCCGCCGTCCTCGCCGCCTCCGTGCAGGCCCGCCGCCGCCACGCCTACGCCGAGCAACTGCGCCTGCTGGACCGCGCCCTGGAGCTGTGGGACGACGCCCCGCCGGAGGTCCGTCGGGGCGTCCGCCCGCTCGACTACGCCGAGGGCTACCCGGCCTGCGGCTGCGACGACGACGCCCTGCGCTTCCTGGACCTGCTCGCCGAGATCGCGGTGGCCGCCCGCCTGTCCGGCGACAGCGAGCGCGCCTTCATGATCACCAAGCGCGCGCTGCGCCGACTGCGCACCGAGAACGACCCCCTGCGCACCGCCTGGTTCCTCATGCAGCGCTCCCGGCTCTGCCAGGGCACCGGCCGCGGCGACGGCTGGGAGGACCTGGGCCGAGCCCAGGAGCTGATGCGCGGACTGCCGCCGTCCTCCGTGCACGCCACCGTGACGGCCGCCGTCGCCAGCTGGCAGATGCTCCACGAACCGGGCCCCGGCACCTTCACCACCGCCGAACGGGCCGTGGAGCTGGCCCGACTGGTGGGCGACGAGGAGGCCGAGCTCAACTCCCGGGTGACGCTGGCCGGACTGTCGGTGGACGCCGGGGACGTCGAGGCGGGCCTCACCGAGTTCCGCACCGCCCTCGACCGGGCCGTCGAGCGCGGCTACTTCGCCGTCATCGGCCGCGGCCACGTCAACCTCCCCGGCACCCTGGAGGGCGTCGGCCGCTCCCGCGAAGCCGTCGAGGTCACCGACCAGGGCACCGAACTCACCACCCGCTACGGCCTGAAGAACTCCACCAGTTGGGTGCTGAGCAACCGCTCCGAATCGCTCCAGTCCCTCGGCCGCTGGCCGGAGGCCGGGCAGGCGGCCACCGAAGCCCGCCGCCTCGCCCAGAACTCCCTCGCCCTCGCCCTGGCCGCCAGCCGCCTCACCGTCCTCGCCCTGGACACCGGCGACCTCACCGCGGCCGAGCGCGAACTGGCCTTCGCCCAGGAGCACTACGGCACCCACGACCCCCAGCCCCAGCACGCCCTGCCCATGGTCCGGCACGCCCTGCGGCTGGCCGCCCGGCAGGGCCGGATCCTCGACGCCCGCACCCTCCTCGTGCGCTCCGCGCTGGACGCCGGGTTCGCCCCCGGCCTGCACCGCTACGCCTGGCCGCTGCTGTGGTCGGCGGTCACCGCGGAGGCGGACGCCCGCGGGCTGCCCGCCGCCGACCCCGGCCGGCCCGAGATCCTCGCCCGCATCCGGGACGCCGCCAAGCGGCTGGCCCGGCTCTCCCCGGTGTGGGACGCCTACGGCACGGCGGTCGAGGCGGAACTCCGCCGCGCCGAGGGCCGGGACTCCCCGGACGCCTGGGCCGAGGCGGTCGCCGCTTTCACCCCGGTGGAGCGGCCGCACGAACTGGCGTGGTGCTGCCGCCGCTGGGCCGAGTCACTGCTGCACGGCACCGAGCGGGCCACCGCCGGCCTGGACGGCCGCACCCCCCGCGAGGTCGCGGTGCTGCTGCTCGGCCAGGCGCACACCGCCGCCGTCGACCTCGGCGCCCGCCCCCTCGTCGGCGAGCTCGAACTCCTCGCCCAGCGCGCCCGGATTCCCCTCGCCGGCCGACCGGCACCAGGGACGGCCCGCGCCGCGGCCGGCGCACCGCCGCCCGCCCCCGCCGAGTCCCTGGGGCTGACGCCCCGCGAGCGGGACGTGCTCCGCCTCGTCGCCGACGGCCGCAGCAACCGCCAGATCGCCGACAC
Organism: Streptomyces diastatochromogenes; assembly: GCA_001418405.1. GTDB lineage: Bacteria > Actinomycetota > Actinomycetes > Streptomycetales > Streptomycetaceae > Streptomyces > Streptomyces albulus_C. Next base: position 46,536 of record LIQL01000332.1, read on the forward strand.
GCTCTTCATCTCGCCGAAGACCGCCAGCGTCCACGTCTCCAACATCCTCGCCAAGCTGGGCGTTTCCGGGCGCGGCGAGGCGGGCGCGGTCGCCCACCGGCTGCGGCTGTTCGCCGAGCCGGCGCCGGAGAAGGACCCGGCGCCGACCGCGTAGGCCCGGCCGGGCGGTCAGCCGCCCGCGCCGCCCTCCGGTGCGGGCGGCTGCGGCCGCGACCGGACGACCACGACCCCGGACGCCAGGTCTATCGGCCCCGTCCCGGGCTCCCCGTCGCCGACGTCGTCGAGCACCAGCGACATCCGCTGGCGCTCCTCGTCGGTGTGCTTGCGGCCGGGCGCGAACAGTTCTTCCACGACGTTGAACACGGTGCCCCCTTCGGCGCGATCACTGCGGATGCACCCGTCCCCGGCACCGAGTCTACGCAGACCGCCCACAAGGGGATCAGCTCACCACCAGGCGGAGGATCCGGTCGTCCCCCGAGCGGGGCCGGCCCCG
>LIQL01000333.1 GCA_001418405.1 Streptomyces diastatochromogenes
CACCCGATACCCACCCACGAGAACGGCAGCCGGAGCACCTAGGCCCGGCAGAGGCCCCCGCCCACCACCGCCGAACCAGCCACCGACCAACCGGAAGCCGCTGGCCCGGACGGTGCTCAACCGCCCACCGGTTAACCGGACGCCGCCCCGCAGTCACGCCGCCCCGCAGTCACACCACTCCGCAGCCGCACCACTCCGCAGCTCCGCGGGCCCCCGGCAGCTCCGCAGGCCCCCGCCCCGCCGGCCCTCCGCCCGGCCATCGCAAGCACGGCGTCATCAACGACCCGCTGCGCCGGGCAAGCGCGGTGTCCGCCCGTACCCTGAAGGGGTGAGCACCACGTCCCAGCCCCCCGCCGAGCCCGAGCCGACCGCGTCCGAAGGGCCCGTCGCCCAGGCCGAGGCCCCCGCGGCGCCGGCCGGCAGCGAGCCCGCCGTCACCGCGCGGCCGGCGCCGAGGAGCGCCGCCGCCCTGATCTTCGACGACCCGTTGAGCCAGCAGTCCTCGGACGACACCGATCGCGGCTGGGGCGAGCGCGCCGCCAGCACGGACAGCGCCGCCGACCTCGCCCGCTTCTTGGACGAGAAGCCGCCCCACCACCTCTGAGCGAGGCGAGGGGGCGGCTTCGGCCGTCCGTAGCGCTCGCTACTGCTGCGTCTGCTGGGTCTTCTGCGTGACGATCGCCGCCGCCGCGGCCGCCCCCGGAGTGGCCGAGGTGCCGTCGCGCTGGGCGATCAGGGCGTCGCGGATCTCGGTGAGCAGCTCGATCTCGGTCGGGGCCGGCGCCGCCGCGTCGTCGGCCGACTTCTTGGCGTCCTGGCGGGCCTTCCACTTGTTCATCGGAAGGATCATGAGGAAGTAGACGACGCCCGCGGTGATCAGGAAGGTCAGCGCCGCACTGAGCACCGAGCCCCACAGGACGTAGATGCCGTCCACGTACAGGCCGGTCTTCTTGTCCACCGAGCACGTGGAGAGGCAGGTCTGGTAGTTGTCGAGGTTCTGCGAGCCGAAGGCACCGACGATCGGGTTGATGACGCCCTTGACCACCGCGTTGACGATGCTCGTGAACGCCGCACCGACGACGACCGCCACCGCGAGTTCGATGACGTTGCCGCGCATCAGGAAGTCCTTGAACCCCTGAAGGACGCTCTTGTTCTCGCTCACCTGACAGCCTCTTTCCACGCTTGCTTTGGACGGTGCACCGACAATCAGCACCGCAACTTACGGCAGGGCGGGGCGGAGGTGTCCAATCGCGCAACCCGAACCGGCGATCGGCCAGAGCGTCAGTGCGGATTTCCGTACTGGTACGACGGATCCCGGGGACCGGGCCGTGCCGGAGGCGGCTCATACGGGGCGGCCGGGTGGCCGGGTGGGGACCGGGAGCCACCGGTCGGCGGCGGATTCGGCCGCTCGGCAGGGCCCGTGCGGCGGCGATTGGTGCGGCGGTGCCGATAGCGGCTTCGGTATCGGTGGTGCGGGCACGCCGGCAGGTGCGGCGTGCGGCAGGTGCCCCGCCACTCGCAGAAGTCTCGCGCGCCCGATCGGTGGACGCCACTCGATCTTGCCCCCGCTCCGTCATGGTCATCGCCCCCCTGAGGCCGCCGCGGCGGGGCAGCCGGTGGGCGCGGACGCGGTGCGCGCCGGACCCTGCGACAGGCCGGTGGCCAGTGCTGCGGCGGTCGTTGCCAGGGCGACGGTGAGCATCCGCCGCCGTGCCGCCCCGTGCCATCGGGTGGGGCCGACACCGCCCGCGCGGACGGGGGCGAAGTGCGGCACTTCACACCGCGGGGGAGCGGGCAGGACCGGGGACGGCGGGATCGACGGGATCGACGGGTCCGTCGGGATGGTCGGGATCGTCGGGGGTAACGAGACCGTCGTAGCGGTCGCAGCCGCCAGAGGAGCCAGAGGAGCCAGAGGAGCCAGAGGAGCCAGAGGAGTCAGCGGGGTCGGCGAGGCCGGCGGAGAAACGGGCGTCCGGGGCGTCGGAGGGAAGGGCGCGGAGGGGTGGGGCATGGTCGTCACCGCCTGTGGTGCGAAGTGGGACCGGCGTTCGGCCCCGCGCTCACCACCGTGCCGCATGATGCGGCGGCCCGCTCCGGCCTGTGGACGAACCTGCGGTTGTGGACAACTCCGTCACCCGACAGGGGCGTTCGAGCCGTCCCCGCCCCGGCGCTGCTCCCGCGCCTACGGCAGCTCGATGCCCAGGTCCCAGCCCTGGTGCGCGTCGGTGCACCGGCAGGCGCGGTCCTCGTTGGCGGGCAGTGCGGCGACGGCGTCGAAGAGGACCTCGCGGAGCCGGCTGATGTTCTCGCCGAAGACCTTCAGGACCTCCTCGTGGGAGACGCCCTCGCCGGTCTCGGTGCCCGCGTCCAGGTCGGTGACCAGCGTCAACGAGGTGTAGCAGAGGCTCAGTTCGCGGGCCAGGACGGCTTCGGGGTGGCCGGTCATGCCGACCACCGACCAGCCCTGCGCGGCGTGCCAGCGCGACTCGGCGCGGGTGGAGAAGCGCGGGCCCTCGATCACCACGAGGGTGCCGCCGTCGACCGGCTCCCAGTCCCGGCCGCGGGCGGCGCCCAGGGCGGCGACGCGGCCGGTGGCGCAGTACGGGTCCGCGAAGGTGAGGTGGACGACGTTGGGCACGCTGCCGTCCGGAAGCGGTTCGCCGTCGAAGTAGGTCTGGATGCGGGACTTGGTGCGGTCCACGAGTTGATCGGGGACCAGCAGCGTGCCCGGGCCGTACTCGGGGCGCAGCCCGCCGACCGCGCTCGGGCCGAGGACCTGCCGCACGCCGAGGGAGCGCAGGGCCCAGAGGTTGGCGCGGTAGTTGATGCGGTGCGGCGCGAGGTGGTGGCCGCGGCCGTGCCGGGGCAGGAACGCGACCGAGCGGCCGGCGATCTTGCCGAGGAACAGGGAGTCGCTGGGAGGCCCGTAGGGCGTGTCCACAGTGACCTCGGTCACGTCGTCCAGGAAGGAGTAGAAGCCCGACCCGCCGATAACGCCAATCTCCGCCTCAGCCATGCGGTCACACTATCGGGGCGTGGTGGCGGTCCGCTGCTGGGTCACCGGAACCGTCGGAGCCCGCGGGGCCGGGCACGTGGCGCGCTGCTCGGCCCCGGGCCGGAGGGCTCGGTCCGCGCGCCCCGGCCGGGATGCGACGGGCCCCGCCGTCCCTGGTGGGGAGGCGGGGCCTGGAGTCCGGTTTCCGGTGGCGTCGCGCGCCGGGCTGCTGCCGCGGGTCAGGCGGCCGAGCCGGAGCTCGCCGGGGTCGACGACTTCGAAGCGCCGTCGGAGGACGAGGACGAGGACGAGGTGGAGGACGTCGACGTCGAGGGGGTGGAGCTGCTCGACGACGAGCCGTTCGACGGCGTCGAGGAGCTGCTGGCGGGGCTGCTGCTGGACGACGAGCCGCGGCTGTCGTTGCGGTAGAAGCCGGAGCCCTTGAAGACGATGCCGACCGCCGAGAACACCTTCTTGAGGCGTCCGTTGCAGCTGGGGCACTCGGTGAGCGCGTCGTCGGTGAACTTCTGCACGGCCTCAAGGCCCTCGCCGCACGCGGTGCACTGGTACTGGTAGGTCGGCACTTGACTTCCTCCTGGCACTCTCACTCATTGAGTGCTAACGACGCTCCATCTTGCAGTATTCCCGCGCGTCAGTCCACCGTGAACGTCGCACGGTGACCGACTCCACGCCGGTGCGCGGACCCGCCGGGGCGTCCGTTCAGGCGTGGCTCAGCTCGCGTTCGCGCTCGTCGGCGGGGGTGCCGGCGGCCTCCGCCGACCCGGTGACGACCGTGGACGTGCGGGGCATCAGATGGGCCCGCAGGCTCAGCAGGACCACAAGGGCCAGCGCGGTGCCGGCCAGCGGCACCAGGAAGCCCGAGCTCGGGCCGAAGCGGTCCGCCAGTTGGCCGGCGGAGGTGGCCGCGGCGGCCTGGCCGAGGGCGACCGCACCGGTCAGCCAGGTGAACGCCTCGGTCCGGGCGGCGGCCGGGACCAGCGACTCGACGAGGGTGTAGCCGGTGATCAGCGCGGGGGCGATGCACAGGCCGACGACCAGGCCGACGGCGCCCAGCAGCGGCAGCGCGGTCACCGCCCACAGCGGGGTGGTGGCCAGGGCCAGCAGCCCGTAGGCGACGAGCAGGCGGCGGCGGGGGCCGATCTTCCAGGCGATGGCGCCGCAGGCGATGCCGGCGAGCATGTTGCCGCCCGCGAAGACCCCGTAGAGCACGCCGTTGAGGCCGGGCTGGCCGATGCTCTCGGTCAGCGCGGTCAGCGAGACCTGCATGCCGCCGAAGACCGAACCGATGCCGAGGAACGCCACGATCAGGACGCGCACGCCGGGGATGGACAGGGCCGAGACGCGGGGGTGGGCGTCGGACGCGCCCCGGTGGACGGGCGGCTGGGTGCGTCGCTGGGAGGCGAACAGCAGACCGCCGGCCAGCGACAGCACGGCCTCGGCGATCAGGCCGGCGGCCGGGTGGATGCCGGTGCACAGCGCGGTGGCCAGGACCGGGCCGACGACGAAGGTGAACTCGTCGGTCACCGACTCGAAGGCGGCGGCGGTGGGCATCAGCGGGGTGCCGCCCAGCTTGGCCGCCCAGCGGGCCCGCACCATCGGGCCGACCTGCGGCGTCGAGGCGCCGGTGGGGACGGCCACGGCGAGCAGCGCCCACAGGGGGGCGTGCGCGAGGGCCAGGACGATCAGTGCCGAGACGCCGGCGACGTGGACCAGGACGCCGGGGATGAGCACGGCGCGCTGGCCGAAGCGGTCGGCGAGCTTGCCGCCCTGCGGGGCGAAGAGCGCCATCGAGACGCCGGTGGCGGCGGAGACCGCGCCGGCGGTGCCGTAGGAGCCGGTGGTGGACTGGACGAGCAGGACGATGCCGATGGTCAGCATGGCGAACGGCTGTCGGGCCAGGAAGCCGGGCAACAGGAAGGTCCACGCGCTGGGCGTGCGCAACAGTTGTCCGTAACCGGGACGGGGGTCCTTGACCGCGGATGCCACGGCCGGGCCTTTCTACTGCCTGGTAGCGCTGCCCCGAGAGGTCGTCCCGGTTGAGCGCCGAGAGCTGTCCTCTCGCGCAGGACCGAGTGATACCGCATGGTCCGCACCGAAAGGGGTGGCTGCGTGTGGCAGGGGACCGCGGCCGCCGAGCGGTCGCGCCAGCTCTGCGTCAGGCAGAGTTGGTTCGTGATCCGTACAAATTTCCTTCTCGATTGTACAGGCAAAAGGCAAAGAAGCCCTGGGATTAACCAGGGCTTCCCGCGGATTTCCTTGCTATCGGTGGAGAGATAGCGCACATACGACGCTCGGCCGGGCAAGCGGGGCGGGCCCCGCCGCCCGTCGGGTCAACCGACCCCGCGTCGCCGTCCGCGCTCCGCCGCCCCTTCCTGGGGGCGCCGTTCCGCACCGGCCCGTTCCGCACCGGTCCCCAGCCAGCCGGCCAGCTTGCCGCCCTGGGACACCGCCTGGAGCCGCCGCTCGGCCGCGTCCCGCACCGGGTCGGTGGCGACCACCAGTAGTTCGTCGCCGCGGCGCAGCACCGTGGTGGGGGACGGCACGAAGCTGGTGCCGTCCCGCACGACGAGGGTGACCGCGGCGCCCGCCGGCATCCGCAGCTCGCCGACCTCCACGCCGTGCATCCGGGAGGTGGGGCCTATCAACGTGGACAGCAGGTGCCCGCGCAGCCGTTCCAGCGGCGCCGACTCGATGCCCAGGTCGGCGGCCTCCTCGCCCTCGCCCAGCTGGAGCCGGCGGGCCAGCCACGGCAGCGTCGGGCCCTGGATGAGGGTGTAGACCACGACCAGCACGAAGACGATGTTGAAGACCGTCTCGCTGCCGGGGACGTCGCTCACCATCGGGATGGTGGCCAGCACGATCGGCACCGCGCCGCGCAGCCCGGCCCAGGACAGCAGGGCCTTCTCCCGCCACGGCACCCGGAAGGGCAGCAGCGAGGTGAAGACCGACAGCGGGCGGGCGACCAGCGTGAGGATCATGCCGATGAGCAGCGCCGGCACGATGTCGTCGAGCAGGTTGTGCGGGGTGACCAGCAGGCCGAGCAGGACGAACATGCCGATCTGCCCGATCCAGCCGAGCCCCTCGGCGAAGCCGCGGGTGGCCGGGGCGTGCGGGAGTTTGGCGTTGCCGAGGATGACCGCGGCCAGGTAGACGGCGAGGAAGCCGGAGCCGTGCGCCAGCGCGCCGGCCGCGTACGCGGAGACCGCGATGGCCATCACCGCGATCGGGTAGAGGCCGGAGGCGGGCAGCGCCACGTGCCGCATCCCGTACGCGCCCAGCCAGCCGATGGCCAGGCCGACGGCGGCGCCGATCGCCAGTTCCAGCGCTATCTCGCCGAGCAGTACGTACCAGTGTTCGGCCGGGCCGGCGGTGGAGAAGGCCACGACGAGGATGACCACCGGGGCGTCGTTGAAGCCGGATTCGGCTTCCAGGATGCCGGTCAGCCGGGCCGGCAGCGGCACGCTGCGCAGCACCGAGAAGACCGCCGCGGCGTCCGTGGACGACACCACCGCGCCGATCAGCAGCGCTTGGCGCCATTCGAGGCCGGCGAGGTAGTGCGCGCCGGCCGCGGTGACTCCCACGCTCACCGCGACGCCGAACGTGGACAGCACCGCGGCCCGTGGGAGGGCCGGTTTGATCTCCTTCCACTTGGTGCCCAGGCCGCCTTCGGCGAGGATCACCACCAGTGCGGCGTAGCCGAGGAGTTGGGTCAGTTCGGCGTTGTCGAAGATGACGCCGCCGACGCCGTCCTGCCCTATCGCGATGCCTATCCCCAAGTAGATGAGCAGGCTGGGGAGCCCGCTGCGCGAGGAGAGTCGTACTGCGGCCACTGCGATGAGCAGTACGAGTGAGCAGATCAGCAGGAGTTCGTTGAGGTGTTCGACAGTCAGGAGCTGATCCTTCCACGCGCCTTGGTCGGGATGGGCTGGTTGTCCTTACCGTATCTAGTTACTGACCCTAACAATTTACCATTGCTTGAAAGTTTAATGTGCTCGGCGGTGACTCCGCGTAGGGGTCGGCAAACCGGTGCGCCTATGGTTGCTCCAGCACTCCCACCCTGCCCCTCGAAGGACAGAGATGCCCGCCAACAAGTCCGGTCCAGCCCCCAAAAAGAAGAGAGGGCGGCGAGGCCGCCTCGTCGCCCTCACGGTCGTGCTGCTGCTCGTGGCGGGCATCGGCTTCGGCGCGTACTGGGGCGTCAGCACCGTGCGCGCCTCCTTCCCGGAAACCACGGGATCGCTCAAACTTCCGGGCCTGACCGACCCGGTGGACGTCGTCCGTGACGCCAACGGCATTCCGCAGATCTACGCCGACACCGACGAGGACCTCTTCCGCGCCCAGGGCTACGTGCAGGCGCAGGACCGCTTCTGGGAGATGGACGTCCGCCGCCACATGACGGCCGGCCGGCTCTCCGAGATGTTCGGCAAGAGCCAGATCAAGACGGACGAGTTCCTGCGCACCCTCGGGTGGCACGAGGTGGCGCAGAAGGAATACGACACCAAGCTCTCGGCCAGCACGAAGAAATACCTCCAGGCGTACTCCGCCGGTGTCAACGCCTACCTCAAGGACCACCAGGGTTCGGCGCTCTCCCTGGAGTACGCCGCGCTCGGTTTCACCAACGACTACAAGCCCGCGCCCTGGACCCCGGTCGACTCGGTGGCCTGGCTCAAGGCGATGGCCTGGGACCTGCGCGGCAACATGCAGGAAGAGATCGACCGGTCCCTGATGACCAGTCGGTTCACCCCGCAGCAGATCGCCCAGCTGTACCCGGAGTACCCGTACCAGCGGAACCGGCCGATCGTCGACGGCGGCAGCGTCGACCCGGCCACCAAGGAGTTCGACCCCAAGGGCGACAGCAACACCGGCACGGGTACCGGTGTGGGCACGGGTACGGGAACCGGCACCGGTACGGGAACCGGCACGGGGACCGGCACGGGCACGGGCACGGGAACCGGTACGGGCACCGGGACCACGCGCAACGCCACCGCCGGCGTCCAGGCGCAGCTCTCCTCGCTCTCCAAGACCCTCGGACAGGTCCCGGCGCTGCTCGGCCCCAACGGCAACGGCATCGGCTCCAATTCCTGGGTCGTCTCCGGGGAGCACACCACCACCGGCAAGCCGCTGCTCGCCAACGACCCGCACCTGGCTCCGCAGATGCCCTCGCTCTGGTACCAGATGGGCCTGCACTGCCGCACCGTCGGCCCCAAGTGCAACTACAACGTGGCCGGCTTCACCTTCTCCGGGATGCCCGGCGTCATAATCGGCCACAACCAGGACATCTCCTGGGGCATGACCAACCTGGGCGCCGACGTCACCGACCTCTACCTGGAGAAGATCAACGCCGACGGCTACCTCTACGACGGCAAGCAGCAGCCGTTCCGCACCCGCCAGGAGACCATCAAGGTCGCCGGCGGCGAGAGCCGCAAGATCACCGTCCGGTCCACCAACAACGGTCCGATCGTCTCCGACCGCGACGACGAGCTGGCCGGCGTCGGCAAGGACGCCCCGGTCACCAACGGCGCCCCCGACCGCGGCGACGGCTACGCCGTCTCCCTGCGCTGGACCGCGCTGACCCCCGGCAAGTCCATGGACGCCGTCTTCGAGCTCAACCGCGCCAAGGACTGGACCAGCTTCCGCAAGGCCGCGGCCGACTTCGAGGTCCCCTCGCAGAACCTCATCTACGCCGACACCAAGGGCAACATCGGCTACCAGGCCCCCGGCACCATCCCGATCCGCGGGAAGGGCGACGGCACCTACCCGGCGCCCGGCTGGGACCCGGCCTACCAGTGGAAGGGCACCATCCCGCAGAGCGCCCTGCCGTACGAGTACAACCCCAAGCGCGGTTTCATCGTCACCGCCAACCAGGCCGTCACCAACGCCAAGTACCCGTACCTGATCACCAAGGACTGGGGCTACGGCGCCCGCAGCCAGCGGATCACCGACCTGATCGAGTCCAAGATCAAGGACGGCGGCAAGGTCTCCACCGACGACATGCAGTCGTTCCAGACGGACAACAGCAGCGAGATCGCCCGGCTGCTGACGCCCTACCTGACGAAGATCGACATCAAGGACAAGTACGTCCGCGACGCCCAGCAGCTGCTCAACGGCTGGGACTTCACCCAGGAGCCGGACTCCGCCGCGGCCGCCTACTTCAACGCGGTCTGGCGCAACACCCTCAAGCTCGCCTTCGGCAACAAGATGCCCAAGGAGCTGCGGGTCCAGGGCCAGTGCCTCTACGTCCGCCCGGCCAGCGACACCGGCCCGGCCGACGCCCAGGACAAGCTGGTCCGCGAGTGCGGCGAGCGGTCCGGTGACACCGCCCAGCCCGACGGCGGCGACCGTTGGTACGAGGTCGTACGGAACATCCTCGACGACCCGAACAACGCCTGGTGGCACACCGAGGACCGGCCCGGCCACCCCGGCCTGAAGAACCGCGACCAGCTCCTCGCCCAGGCCATGAAGGACGCCCGCTACGAGCTGACGTCCAAGCTGGGCAAGAACATCGACAACTGGGCCTGGGGCCGCCTGCACCAGATGGACCTCACCAACCAGACCCTCGGCAAGGAGGGCCCGGGCTTCCTCCAGAGCCTGCTCAACCGCGGGCCGTGGAACCTCGGCGGCGGAGAGGCCGCGGTCGACGCCACCGGCTGGAACGCCGCCGGCGGCTACAAGGTCACCTGGGTCCCGTCCATGCGGATGGTGGTCAACCTCGCCGACCTCGACAAGTCCCGCTGGATCAACCTCACCGGCGCCTCCGGGCACGCCTACGAAGCCCACTACTACGACCAGACCGACAAGTGGGCCAAGGGCGAGCTGCTGCCCTGGGCGTTCAGCGAGGACGCGGTGAAGAAGGCCGGAAAGGACACCCTGACCCTGTCGCCGTAACGGACGGCAGAAGCACCACCGCATCGGGCGGGCCGGACACCTCCGGCCCGCCCGACGGCGTTTCACGTGAAACACCGTCCCGCGGGGCTCCGGTCAGTGCCGGAAGCGGTGCACCCCCGACGGGGTCACCGCGGCGTGCACCCGGCGGTCGTGCGGCTCGGCGGGGACCGCGTCCACCACCTCGTCGTCGTAGAGCAGCACCACCAGCGCCGTCCGCCGGTCGGACCGCTCCAGCCGGGCCAGCACCCGGTCGTAGGAGCCGCCGCCCCGGCCCAGTCGCAGTCCGGTCCGGTCCACCGCCAGCCCCGGCAGCAGCACCACGTCCGCCCCCGTCACCGCCTCCGGAGTCAGCCGCGGCCCGTCCGGCTCCCGCAGCCCCCAGGCCGCGGGCACCAGATGCTCGGGGCCCTCGTATACGGCCCAGTCCAGATCGTTGTCCGGCAGCAGCACCGGGAGCAGCACCCGCACCCCGGCCGTCCGCAGCGCGTCGAGCAGGGCCCGGGTGTCCGGCTCCCCGCCGATCGACACGTACGCGGCAACGGTCGGCGCGGCCGGTGCGGGGCTCCCGGCATCCTCCGCCGGAGCCGCCGCCCGCAGCTCGTCCAGCTCCCGCACCCGCCGGGCCAGCGCGGCGCCCCGGGCCGCGACGACATCGGTCGGCAACGCTCTCCTCACCTCCTGGAGATCCCGCCGCAACCTGCGCTTTTCCTCGTGCTCAACGCTCATCGTGGGCCTCGCTCGGGCTCTCATGATCTCTTAACCGGACGCTCATCATCGGTCCGTGCGGGCCGGTTAGGGTGGCGCGCATGACCCCATCGCACGCACGGATCAGCAAGGCTGTCATCCCGGCAGCAGGGCTCGGCACCCGGTTCCTGCCGGCGACCAAGGCCACGCCCAAGGAAATGCTGCCGGTCGTCGACAAGCCCGCCATCCAGTACGTGGTGGAGGAAGCGGCCGGGGCCGGACTCACCGACGTCCTCATGGTGACCGGTCGGAACAAACGCCCGCTGGAGGACCACTTCGACCGCAACTACGAGCTGGAAGAGGCCCTGCACCGCAAGGGCGACGGGTCCCGGCTCGCGAAGGTCCAGGAGTCCAGCGACCTGGCCACCATCCACTACGTCCGCCAGGGCAACCCCAAGGGCCTCGGCCATGCCGTGCTCTGCGCCGCGCCGCACGTCGGCGACCAGCCCTTCGCGGTCCTCCTCGGCGACGACCTCATCGACCCCCGCGACCCCCTGCTGCGCCGGATGATCGAGGTCCGCGAGGAGCACGGGGGATCGGTTATCGCCTTGATGGAGGTGGATCCGGCCAACATCCACCTCTACGGCTGCGCGGCCGCCGCTCCTACCGGCGACGACGACGTGGTCACCGTCTCCGACCTGATCGAGAAGCCCGAGCCGACCGAGGCGCCCAGCAACCTCGCGATCATCGGCCGCTACATCCTCGACCCGGCCGTCTTCGAGGTCCTGCGCAAGACCGACCCCGGCCGCGGCGGCGAGATCCAGCTCACCGACGCCCTCCAGGTACTGGCCGCCCACCCCGAACTGGGCGGCCCGGTGCACGGCGTGGTCTTCAAGGGCCGCCGCTATGACACCGGCGACCGCGGTGACTATCTGCGTGCCATTGTCAGACTGGCATGCGAACGTGAGGACCTGGGCCCGGACTTCCGGGCCTGGCTGCGCAGTTACGTCACCGAGGAGATGTAGGACGTTGAACGGCACCACCGATCAGGCCCACCACTCTGACCGCGTCTGGTCGGTGGCCGACCACCTCGACGACATCCTGGCCAAGCTCCAGCTGCCGGCCCCGGTCAGCCGGCAACTCCTCGACGCCCAGGGCTGCGTCCTCGCCGAGGACCTCACCGTGCCGCTGCCGCTGCCGCCGTTCGACAACAGCTCCATGGACGGCTATGCGGTCCGCGCCGCCGACGTCGCGGCCGCCATCGAAGGCTCCCCGGTCACCCTCACCGTGATCGGCGACGTCGCCGCCGGCAGCGGGGAGCTCCCCACCGTCGAGCCCGGCCACGCCGCCCGCATCATGACCGGCGCCCCGGTGCCGCCCGGCGCCGACGCGGTGGTCCCCGTCGAGTGGACCGACGGCGGCACCGGCCAGGGGCCGGCCGCCACCATGCGCGCCCACAGCCACGCCCCGCAGGACGCCGGCGGCGAGGTCCGGGTGCACCGGCCGGCCGCCGCGGGCGCCCACGTCCGCCGGGCCGGCAGCGACGCCCGGACCGGTGAGCCGGCCCTGTCCGCCGGCACCGTCCTCGGTCCCACCCAGCTCGGCCTGCTCGCCGCCCTCGGCCTGGACACCGTCACGGTCCACCGCCGCCCCCGGGTCGTGGTGCTCTCCACCGGCAGCGAACTGGTCCAGCCCGGCGAGCCGTTGGGCCCCGGTCAGATCCACGACTCCAACAGCTTCCAGCTCACCGCCGCCGCCCGCGCGGCCGGCGCAATCGCCTACCGCGTCGGCGCCGTCGCCGACGACGCGAAGACGCTGCGCGCCACCCTGGAGGACCAGTACGCCCGCGCCGACGTCCTGGTCACCAGCGGCGGCGTCAGCGTCGGCGCCTACGACGTGGTCAAGGAGACCCTGGCCGGCCTCGGCACCGACGAGGGCCGGGTCGAGTTCCGCAAGCTCGCCATGCAGCCCGGCAAGCCGCAGGGCTTCGGCCTGATCGGGCCCGACCGCATCCCGCTGCTCGCCCTGCCCGGCAACCCGGTCAGCTCCTACGTCTCCTTCGAACTGTTCGTCCGCCCGGTCATCCGCACGCTCATGGGCCACCCCGAGGTGCACCGCCGCCCCGTCCCCGCCCGCGTCACCGCGTCGCTCGGCTCCTCGCCCCGCGGCAAGCGGCAGTTCCTGCGCGGCGCCCACGACCCGGTGGCCGGCACGGTCACCCCCGTCGGCGGCACCGGCTCCCACCTCATCAAGGCCATGGCGCACGCCGACGCCCTGATCGTCATCCCCGAGGACACCACCGAAGTGCCCGCCGACGCCGTCGTGGACGTCCTCCCGCTCGGTCCCTGCTGACCCGCCCGCCCCGGGCGGGCGGAAGCGGGCGGCCCGTAGCGAATGCCCTTCGGGGCCCAGCGGTACGGTGTCGTCCCACAAGCGGCAGTATGGACCGGGAGAACGATGAGCAGCGGCCAGCAACACCTCACCCACATCGACGCGGCCGGCGCGGCCCGCATGGTCGACGTCTCCGAGAAGGACGTCACCGCCCGCACCGCCCGGGCCCGCGGCCGCGTGCTGGTCGCGCCGCGCGTCGTCGAGCTGTTGCGCGGCGAGGGCGTCCCGAAGGGCGACGCCCTCGCCACCGCCCGCATCGCCGGCATCCTGGGCGCCAAGCGCACCCCGGACCTGATCCCGCTGTGCCACCCGCTGGCGGTCTCCGGCGTCACCGTGGACCTCGTGGTCGCCGACGACGCCGTCGAGATCACCGCGACGGTCAAGACCACCGACCGCACCGGCGTCGAGATGGAGGCGCTGACCGCGGTCTCGGTCGCCGCGCTCACCGTCGTCGACATGGTCAAGGCGGTCGACAAGGCCGCGGTCATCTCCGACATCCGCGTCGAGGAGAAGACCGGCGGCAAGTCCGGCGACTGGCGGCGGCCGTGAACCCCGCCCGCGCCCTGGTCGTCACCGCCTCCAACCGCGCCGCCGCCGGCGTCTACGCGGACAAGGGCGGCCCGCTGCTCGCCGAGGGCCTGACCGCCATGGGCTTCGCCGTCGACGGCCCCCAGGTGGTGCCCGACGGCGACCCGGTGGAGGCCGCCCTGCGCGCCGCCGTCGCCGCCGGCTACGACGTCGTCCTCACCACCGGCGGCACCGGCATCTCGCCCACCGACCGAACCCCCGAGGCGACCCGCCGGGTCCTCGACTACGACGTCCCCGGCATCCCGGAGGCGATCCGCGCCGCCGGCCGCGCCAAGGTCCCCACCGCGGCACTCTCCCGCGGCCTGGCGGGCGTCGCCGGCCGCACCCTGATCGTCAACCTCCCCGGCTCGACCGGCGGCGTGCGCGACGGCCTGGCCGTGCTCGCCGAGATCCTCCCGCACGCCGTCGACCAGATCCGCGGCGGCGACCACCCCAGACCTTCCGGGAGCCCCAGCTGAACACGCCCTGGCCGGTGGTCCTGACGGACGGAGACGTTTCCCTCCGCCCCATAAAGCTGCGCGACCAACGCCCCTGGCGCGAGGTCAACCGCCGCAACCGCGACTGGCTGCGCCCCTGGGAGGCGACGGTCCCGCCGCCCCCGCCGGGCGTCCCGGTGCCGCACCGCCCCACCTTCCGGCAGATGATCCGTCACCTCAGGGCCGAGGCGCACGCCGGTCGGATGCTGCCGTTCGTCGTCGAATACCGCGGTCGCCTCGTCGGACAACTCACCGTCGCCGGTATCACCTGGGGCTCGATGTGCTCGGGCCATATCGGTTACTGGGTCGACCAGGAAGTCGCCGGCCGCGGGGTCATGCCGACCGCCGTGGCGCTCGCCGTCGACCACTGTTTCCGCAGCGTCGGACTGCACCGCATCGAAGTCTGCATTCGGCCGGAAAACGTCCCCAGCCGACGCGTGGTGGAGAAACTCGGCTTCCGCGAGGAGGGTCTCCGCCCGCGCTACCTTCACATCGACGGCGCCTGGCGTGACCACGCGGTCTTCGCGCTGACCGCGGAGGAAGTGCCGGAAGGGCTCCTCGCCCGCTGGCGGAGCCAGCGACCCGGCACATCCGGCCGCCCCGACGCATCCCACAAATGAAAAACCTGTTCGAATTAATTGGTGGCCGACACCGCATTCACCACAACTTCATCGCAACAATCACAAAAAAAGTTCGAGATATCAGCCAGATCGTGCGACACACCGGCTCAATTGGCGGATGGCCCCACGGAAACCCCTCTACCGTGTGAGTTGTGAGAAGCAGCGGCCTCATCTACGCAGTCATCGTCGGGGCCTGGGCCGCCTATTTGGTGCCGATGTGGCTCCGTAGGCAGGACGAGCTCAACGAGGCCCGTCCCACCGAGCGCTTCAGCACGGCCATCCGGCTCCTGTCGGGGCGCGCAGCCATGCAGCGCCGCTACGACAAGGCGCACGGGGCGTGCCCCGCCGACGATGCGGCCGAGGAGCAGGAACCGGACGCCACGGACGACCCGGCCGGCGCCCGGTCCTTCGGCGACCCCGTACCGGCCCCGGCGCCCCCGGACGACATG
>LIQL01000334.1 GCA_001418405.1 Streptomyces diastatochromogenes
CGATGGGGGTGCCGTCTTCGCGTAGCACGCGGGCGTCTGCGTCGGTGACGAGCCCGCCCTTGGTGCCGATGTCGCCGGGGTGGACGGGGATGGCGTAGTAGGGGGGTTTGGTGAGCGGGGCGAGGTTGGGGTTGGGCAGGGTGGGGTCGCCGTAGTAGCGGTCGTAGACGCTGTCGCCGCGGTGGAAGTCCTCGTCCCGGCCGGCGTGCGCGAAGCCGTTGAAGCGGTCGAGGGTGGCGGCGAGGCGGTCGGCGGGCATGCCGGTGGCCTCGGCCAGGGCGGCGACCGAGCCGGCTTTCTTGACGAAGCCTTCGGAGAGCCATTTGCTGGGGAACGGCTGGCCGGGGAAGAGGCCCGTGAAGAGGTATCGGGACTTGGAGTGGGCGTCGAGGATCAGCCAGGAGGGGACGGTGGACGCCTCGGGGGTGTGTGCGGCGTACATCGCGTCGACGAACTGGTGGTACGGGGCGGCCTCGTTGGCGTAGCGTTCGCCGGCCTGGTTGACGATGACCATGCCGGGGATGCCGCGGTCGGCGACGAGGAAGAAGGGGGGTGCGCCGGGCGGGCAGACCGAGGGGGCGCCCCAGACTTTGTCGAGCAGGTCGGTGGCGGCGCCGGCCTCGATGCCGAGTTGCAGGGCGTCGCCGGTCTGGCCCTCGGAGGCCGAGGTCCAGGCGGCGGAGGTGGGGGCGGGCAGGTGCTTCTCGCGGAGTTGTTGGTTGTGGGAGAAGCCGCCCGAGGCCAGGATGACGCCGCCGGTGGCGCGGATGGTGATCTCGCGGCCGTCGCGGAGCGCGCGGACGCCGGTGATCCGGCCGTCCTCCTCGATGAGGCCGGTGAGCTGGGTGGACAGCCACAGGTCGCCGCCGAGGGCGTGCAGGGAGTGCCGCATCCGGGCGATCAGGGCCTCGCCGAGGGAGAGCGGTTTGGCTCCGGTGGCCAGGGCTTTGACGGCGCGCAGTCCGACCTTGACGGAGGCTCGGCGGCCGGCCCAGGTGCGGGCGACCATGTTGAGGTAGCGGAAGTCGTAACTGGTGATGGTCAGGCCGTAGTTGGGCAGCTCGGAGCGGCGCATGGTGGCGCGCTGTTCGGCGGTGAGCTTGGTGAAGTCGAAGACGGCGGGTTCGACGGAGCGGCCCTGGGGGTAGCCGCCGAGGGCCTCGGGGAAGTAGTCGGAGTAGCCGGGGGTGTAGACGAAGCGGACGGCGGTGCGGTCGTGGAACTCCCGTACCATCTTGGGCCCGTTGGTGAGGTAGCCGTCCTTGAGGGCGTCGGGGACGCGGTCGCCGATGGTGGCGTCGAGGTAGGCGCGGGCCTTCTCCCGGGTGTCGCCGAGGCCGGCGTCGTCGAGGTGGAAGTTGGTGGGTACCCAGATCGCGCCGCCGGACAGGGCGGTGGAGCCGCCGTAGCGGTCGGTCTTCTCGATGATCAGGGGGCGCAGGCCGCGCAGGCGGGCGGTGAGGGCGGCGGCGAAGCCGGCCGCGCCGGACCCGGCGATCACTACGTCGTAGGTGTGGTCCCAACTGTCTTTCATCGCAGCTCCGTTGGTGCGGTGGGTGGTCAGCGGACGGTGATGGCCGCGTGGCTGAGGACCACGGCGTCGTCGCGGTCCGGTGCGGTGGCGCGGAGCAGGTAGCCGTTGCCGTCGGGGTGGTGCCACAGGTGCAGGCGCAGCGTCTCGCCGGGGTAGAAGACCCCGGCGAAGCGGGTGCGGCAGCCGGTGACCCGGGTCGGGTCGGATCGCAGCAGCCGGTCGGTGACGGCCTTGACGGCCATGCCGAAGGTGCACAGGCCGTGCAGGATCGGGCGGTCGTAGCCGGCGGTGCGGGCGGTGGCGGGGTCGGCGTGCAGCGGGTTCCAGTCGCCGGTCAGGCGGTAG
>LIQL01000335.1 GCA_001418405.1 Streptomyces diastatochromogenes
CCGCCCGGACATGCCGCCCGGACATGCCGCCCGGACGCGCTCAGTCGTGCTTGAGGCCCAGCACCTCCGCGGCCGCGAAGGTCTCGTGCGCCGGCCGCTCCGCGTAGTACGGGGTGAGCAGGCCGTCCAGTTCCTCGTAGCTGAAGACGTCCTTCGCGGTGTCGAACTTCGCGGCGATCCGGGGGCGTTCGGCGATCGCGACCATGCCGCCGTGCACGACCAGCAGTTGGCCGTTGATCCCGGCGGCGGCCGGCGAGGCGAGGTACCCGACGAGCGGTGCCACGTGTTCGGGCGCGAGCGGGTCGGGCCGGCCGTCGTCGGGGACCTCGAACCCGGCGAAGACGTCCTCGGTCATCCGGGTGCGGGCGCGCGGGCAGATGGCGTTGGTCCGCACGCCGTACTTGGCCAGCGCCAACGCGGTGGACGTGGTCAGGCCGACGATGCCGCCCTTGGCCGCGGCGTAGTTGGGCTGGCCCGCCGAGCCGGCCAGGAACGCCTCGGAGGAGGTGTTGACGATCCGTCCGAAGACCGGTCCGCCGGTCTCCTTGGAGCGGGCGCGCCAGTGGGCGGCGGCGAAATGGGTGGTGTTGAAGTGGCCTTTGAGGTGGACCCGGATGACCGAGTCCCACTCGTCCTCGGTCATCGAGAACACCATCCGGTCGCGCAGGATGCCCGCGTTGTTGACGAGGACGTCCAGCCGGCCGTAGGTGTCGAGGGCCAGTTGGACGAGTGCGCCGGCCTGTTGGTGGTCGGCGACGTCGCCGGTGTGGGCGACGGCCTGGCCGCCGGCCGCGCGGATCTCCTCGGCGACCTGCTCGGCGGGGGCGGCCGAGGCGGTGCCCGACCCGTCCCGGCCGGGCTGGCCGAAGTCGTTGACGACGACCCGGGCGCCGAGCCGGGCGAGTTCCAGGGCCTCGGCCCGGCCCAGGCCGCGGCCGGCACCGGTGACGATCGCGGTCCGGCCCTCCAGTGGCTGTGCCATGCGTGTCCTCTCCTGTGCAGTCCGGGTGCGGTCCGCCTGCGGCCCGTCCCGGAGGTCTCCGCTCAGATCTCTATGCAGGTGCGCAGCGCGGCGCCCGAACGCATCTGGTCCAGGGCGTCGTTGATGCCGTCCAGCCGGACGCGGTGGGTGATCAGCCCTTCGAGGTCGATGCGGCCGGCCCGCCACAGGGCGATGGCCCGCTCGTAGGAGCGCAGCACGTCCGCGCCCCCGTAGAGCGACGGCAGGATGCGCTTCTCGTCGAAGAACAGCTCGAACATGTTGACCTGGAAGGTGTCGTCCATCGCGCCGGCGCCGACCACGCAGAGGGTGCCGCCGCGGCGGGTCGCCTCGTAGGCGGTGCGGGCGGTGGCGGACTTGCCGACGACCTCGAAGACGTAGTCGAAGCCCTCCCCCGCGGTGATCCGGCCCTTCGCGTCGGCGAGTTCCTCGGGGGCGACGGCTTCGGTGGCGCCGAACCGGAGGGCGGCCTCGCGGCGGGCCGCCACCGGGTCGACGGCGACGATCTGGGCCGCGCCGCAGGCCCGCGCCCCCTGGATGACGGAGATGCCCACGCCGCCGCAGCCGATCACCGCGACCGAGGAGCCGGCCTCCACCTTCGCGGTGTTGAAGGCCGCGCCCAGCCCGGTGGTGACCCCGCAGCCGATCAGGGCGGCGATCTCGTACGGGACGTCGTCCGGGATCGGGACGGCGCAGTTGGCGGCGACCACCACCTCCTCGGCGAAGGTGCCGGTCCCGGCGAAGCCGAATACGTCGGAAGGGCTGCCGCCGGGGCGTTTGAAGTTGGGGGTGCCGGCGTTCATGAATCCGGCCAGGCAAAGGTGCGTCTGGCCGCGCTTGCAGGACGGACAGCTGCCGCAGGCCGGCAGCCAGCACATCAGGACCCGGTCGCCCGCCTTCAGGCCGGTGACCCCGTCGCCGACGTCCAGGACCTCGCCGGCCCCCTCGTGCCCGGGGACGAAGGGTGCGGGCTGCGGCAGCACCCCGTTCATCGCGGAGAGGTCGGAGTGACACAGTCCGGTGGCCCGGATCCTGATCCTGACCCGGCCGGGGCCGAACCCCACCGCCTCGACGTCGTCGAGCACCTCCAGCTTGTCCCGTCCGGTCTCGTGCTGTACGGCTGCGCGCATCCGAGCGGCTCCTCTCGTACGTACGACATTGCGGTGGGTCCGGCCGTGCTCCGCCGCGACCCGGTCCTAGCCGTGCTCGACCACCGTGTCCGCCAGCACCGGTGCGTCGTCCCGCTCGGGCGCGGTGACCGAGACCCGGATGCGGCCGCCGGTGCCGGACTCCGCCGGCTCCCGCCACAGGCGGATCCGCAGCGTCTCGCCCGGGAACACCACCCCGGCGAACCGCGTCGCGTACGACCGCACGCGCGCGACGTCGCCGTCCAGTGCGGTGTCCACGACGGCCTTGAGGGTCACGCCGTAGGTGCACAGGCCGTGCAGGATCGGCCGGTCGAACCCGGCGAGCGCGGCGAACTCCGGGTCGGCGTGCAGCGGGTTCCAGTCGCCGGAGAGGCGGTAGAGCAGCGCCTGGTCGGCGCGGACCAGGCGCTCGGTGGTCAGGTCGGGCGCCCGGTCGGGCAGTTCGCTGCGGACCGAGGGGCCGCGCTCGCCGCCGAAGCCGCCCTCGCCGCGGACGAAGATCTGGGTGTCGCAGGTCCACAACGGCCCGTCGTCGTCGGCCACTTCGGAGCGCAGCACGATGACCGCCGCCTTGCCCTTGTCGTAGACGGCCGGGACGGTGGAGGTCTGGGTGGCGCGGCCGCGCACGGGCAGGGCGCGGTGCACGGTGACGGTCTGGCCGCCGTGCAGGACGGCCGCCAGGTCGACCTCGATGCCGGGGGCGGAGAGCCCGCCGGCCAGCGCCATTCCGCCGCCGGCGACGGTGGCGAAGCTGGGGAGCACGTGCAGCGCGCTCTCCAGGGTGTAGCGGAGTTCGTCGGGGTCCGTGGCGGCGTGCGGTTTCTCCGCGGTGGCGGCGCCGGCGCCGATGCCGAGGTGGTAGAGCTGGACGTCCTTGTGGTCCCAGGCGAGTCCGGTGGTCCGCGGCTCGGCGGAGGTGGCCTTGGCGGCGTCGATGGGCATGGGGGTGCTGCTCTCCTTCACCACGGTGTGAGACCCCGGCCCGACCGTCCGCACCGTCGGCCGCGCCGGGGTCGTTTCGGATCGGCGGGCCCGCGCTCCTGCGTCCGGTGCGCCGGGGTCCGACGCACCCACACTTCTAGAACGCGTTCTAGCCGATGGCAGTCATGTATAGCCGATGCGGGCCGCACCCGGAAGACCCCTGACGGTATGTCAGATGTCGGTGTCGCCGCGGCCCCGGCCACACCGCCCGGCCGCCCGGCCCGTGACATTTGTCAGCGCGCTTCCCGCACATTCGCACCTGCCGCGCGACCGGCCCCCTCCGTAATCTCAGGAGCACGACCGGCGGCCCGGGGAACGGCACGGCGGAGCGCACGGCACGAGGCGAGGAACGACATGCGACTGAGACGACGACGGCAGGACGCCGGGGGCGACGACCCCGACGGCGGAGCGCAGCAGCCCTCCTGCGGGCCGGCGCAACCCGCCGAACGGGAGGAGAAGGGCCCCGGCCGGTACGCCTTCCTGCCCTGGCTGCTGATGGGGCTGGGCGCGTTCTCCAACACCATCCAGGGCAAGTCCGGCGACCCCTGGCTGGCCGGCGTCGGCCTCCTCGCCTTCAACTCCCTCTACATCACCGTCGTCTTCTCCGCCTTCAACCCCCGCCGGCGCGACACCCGCTTCCCGCTCGGCGCCCTGGCCGCCCTGACCGCCGTCACCTTCGCCATCGCGCTGGGCTTCGGCGGCGAGTGGTTCCTGTTCTTCCCGCTGCTGTCGCTGGCCTCGGGCACGGTGCGCGCGCTGCGCGGCAAGGCGCTCGGGATCTGGCTGATCGCGCTCAGCGGCACGGCCGGGGTCCTCTCCGGCTGGTGGGACGACGACCCCTGGAACTCGGTCAGCATCGGCTACGGCACGTTCCTGTCCGGGATGGTGACGGCCACCGTCCTCAGCCTCTTCGACACCATCCACGAGCTGCGCGCCACCCGCCAGGAACTGGCCCGCAGCGCCGTGGAGAAGGAGCGGCTGCGGTTCTCCCGCGACCTGCACGACCTGCTGGGCCACACGCTGTCCGTCGTGGTGGTGAAGGCCGAGGCGGTCCGCCGGCTCGCGCCCCGCAACCTCGACGCGGCACTGGCCCAGGCCGCCGACATCGAAGCGGTGGGCCGGCAGGCGCTGACCGAGATCCGGGAGGCGGTCAGCGGCTACCGCGAGGGCAGCCTGGCGACCGAGCTGGACCGGGCCCGTTCGGCGCTGGACGGCGCCGGCATCGAGCCGGTGGTGCGACACGCCGGGCCGCCGCTGCCGCCGCAGGCCGAGGCGCTGCTGGGTTGGGTGGTCCGCGAGGGCGTCACCAACGCCGTCCGGCACAGCGGCGCCACCCGCTGCCAGATCGAGGTGCACGTGGACGACGACCGGGCGCGGCTGACGATCACGGACGACGGCCGCGGTCCCGTAAGCTCCGGTGCGTCCGACGCACCGCCCAACACCGTGCCCGGACCGGTGGGCGGCACGGGCCTGAAGGGGCTGACCGAACGACTGGCCGCCGCGGGCGGCACACTGCGCAGCGGCCCCGACGGCCGGCGTGGATTCCGCGTCACCGCCGAACTTCCGGTGGGCGCGGCCGATCTGGCGGAGACGGAGGAGTGGGCCCGGTGATCAGGCTCCTGCTGGCCGAGGACCAGCGGATGATGATGGGCGCACTGGCGCTGCTGCTCGGTCTGGAGGACGACATGGAGGTGGTGGCCCAGGTCCCGGCCGGCGACGAGATCGTCGCGGCGGCCCTGGAGACCCGTCCGGACGTCGCGCTCCTGGACATCGAACTCCCCGGCCGCAGCGGCCTGGACGCCGCCGCCGACCTGCGCGACCAACTGCCGTCGTGCAAGGTGCTGATCGTGACGACGTTCGGGCGGCCGGGCTACCTGCGCCGCGCCATGGAGGCCGGGGCGTCCGGCTTCCTGGTGAAGGACGGGCCGGTGGAGGACCTGGCGGCGGCGATCCGCCGGGTGCTGGCCGGTGAGCGGGTGATCGACCCGGGGTTGGCCGCCGCGGCCCTGAGCGCCGGCCCCAACCCGCTGACCCCGCGCGAACGCGACGTGCTGACCGCCGCGGTGGACGGCGCGACGGTCGCCGACATCGCCGCCAAGCTGCACCTGTCGCAGGCCACCGTCCGCAACTACCTCTCGGCCGCCATCGGCAAGACCGGTACCCGCAACCGCATCGAGGCGGTGCGGGCGGCCCGCCGCAACGGCTGGCTGTAGCGGCGGGCCGCCGTGGGCGGGGTCAGCCGTGGCCGAGGTCCGTCCGGCGGCGCGGCAGGGCCAGCACCATCAGCGCGATGCTGACGGCCAGCACCGCCGCGCCCACCAGGAAGGCCGTGCCGTAGCCGTCGGCCAGCGCCGCCCGGCCGTGCCCGGCGGCGACCTGGGAGGCCGCGACGGTGGAGAGCACCGACAGGCCCAGCGCGCCGCCCATCTGCCGCGAGGTGTTGATCAGGCCGGACACCAGGCCCTGGTCGGCCGGGTCGGCACCGGAGGTGGCGATGGCGGCGACCGGCGTCGCGGTCAGTCCGGCGCCCAGCGCCATCAGGACGCCGGGGCCGAGGATCGTCCCCAGGTAGGTGCCGTCCACCGTCAGCAGGCTCTGCCAGCCCATCCCGGCCAGCGAGATCACCGCGCCGCTGATCGCCAGCGTCTTGGCGCCGAGCCGGTTCATCAGCCGGGGCGCGAGCTTCGAGCCCAGCACGATGGACAGCGAGTGCGGGAGGAAGGACAGGCCGGCCTGGAGCGGCGTGTAGGACAGGACGTTCTGCATGTAGAGCGACAGGAAGTACCACATGGAGAACATCGCGGCGCCGGCCAGCACCATCGCGGCGTTGGCCGAGGAGACCGACCGCAGACGGAACAGCGTCAGCGGCATCAGCGGGGCCTTGGTACGCGCCTCCACGGCGACGAAGACCGCGAGCACCACCAGCCCGGCGGCCAGCGGCAGCAGCGCGGACGGCGACCCCCAACCGTGCGTCTCGGTCTGCACGATGCCGTACGCCACCAGCCCGAGCCCGCCGGTGACCAACAGCGCGCCGGGCACGTCCAGCCGCCGGGCGGCGCCCTGCCGGCTCTCGGCGAGCCACAGCGCGGATCCGGTCAGCACCAGCGCCCCCACCGGCACGTTGATCAGCAACACCCAGCGCCATGACAGGTATTCGGTAAGCACCCCGCCGACCAGGCCGCCCACCGCGCCGCCGCCCGCGCCCACCGCCGTCCAGGTCGCGATGGCCCGGGTGCGGGCCGGCGGCGCGGTGGGCGGCCTGGTCGGCGGGGTGCTTACCGAATACCTGTCATGGCGCTGGGTGTTGCTGATCAACGTGCCGGTGGGGGCGCTGGTGCTGACCGGATCCGCGCTGTGGCTCGCCGAGAGCCGGCAGGGCGCCGCCCGGCGGCGTGACGTGCACGGCGCGCTGTTGGTCACCGGCGGGCTCGGGCTGGTG
>LIQL01000336.1 GCA_001418405.1 Streptomyces diastatochromogenes
CCCCCGCCGGGCGCGGCACCGGCCCGCGCCCGGCGGGGGCTCGGGGCGGGTGGCACCGCGCGGACGGGTGCGCCGGCGGTGGGGGGTCGGTCCGCGGCCGGCACCGGTGCCGCCCCCCGGAGAACGGCACCGGCACGTCCGCGAACCCGCCGTGCGCAACCGAAGCTAGCCGCCCTGAACAGCGGATTTGAGGCCCGACGGGCGATCCGGCGGATCCTTATGGTCGCGTTAAGGAAGGGCTAAGCGGCAGCACAGGAAACGCCGTGCGGGAGGCGGCAGTTGAGGCGTCGGACGGCCGTGGGCGTCCGGTTGACGCCGAGCCTCCCAGGCCCCAGGAGGACCGACGCGGAGGAGGCGCCGCGAGGAGTGCCCGGCACGGCGGTGCACGACATGACAGCGCCCGCGAGCAAGCGCAAGCTGGGAGGAGTGCAGGGAGAGTTCGTCGGGTGCGGGGAGACGAGAGGTCACTCATGCCGCGATCCATGCGCGCGCTCGTAGCCGGCGGGGTCGGCGAGCCGATCGACGTGCTGCGGCTGGAGTCCCGGCCCGTTCCCGCGGCGGCGGCCGGCCAGGCGCTGATCCGCGTGACGGCGGCCCCGGTCCACGCCAGCGATCTGCACGTGGTGCGCGGTCGCTACGGCTTCACCCCCGAGTTCCCCGCCGTCGGGGGGCACATGGAGTGCGTGGGCCGCATCGAGGCCCTGGGGCCGGATGTCGGGGGATGGCAGGTCGGCCAGCGCGTGGTGGTCGTTGCCGTCCCGGCCGTACCCGGGCCGCCGGCGGTCGGCACCTGGCAGGACTACCTCGTTGCCGATGCGCACCGGCTCGTGCCGGTCCCCGACCGGCTGGACGACGGGCGTGCCTGCCAGCTCGCCGTCAATCCGTTGACCGCGCTGCTCCTGGTCACCCGCGAACTCCGCGCACAGCCGGGGGAGTGGCTGATGCAGACGGCGGCCGGCTCCACCGTCGGCCGGCTCGTCATCCAGCTGGCCGGGCACCTGGGCGTGCGCACGATCGACGTGGTGCGGCGGCGCGCCGCCGTCGAGGAGATCACGGCGCTCGGCGGCGACGCGGTCATCTGCACCGAGGACGAGGATGTGGTGCGGCGGGTGACGGAGATCGCCGGACCGGCCGGCGTGCGCAAGGCCGTCGACTGCGTCGCGGGCCAGGTGGGTGCCCAGGTGTCCCGGGCACTGGCCCCGGGAGGCGAGCTCGTGGTCTACGGCGCGCTCTCCACCCACCGACAGACCGACCCGGCGGCGCTGACCATTCCGCTGCTGGCGCGCTCGGTCATCTACGAGACCAAGGCGGTCCGCGGCTTCTGGCTGAACCGCTGGTTCGGCACGACCTCGCCCACGGACGCGCTGCGCGCGCTGACCGAGGTCCGCGACCTCGTCGCCGATGAGGTGCTGAGCATCCCCGCGGGCCGGCCGTTCCCGCTCGAACGCTTCGCCGAGGCACCCGCGCACGGCGCCAAACCGCTCCTCGTCCTCGACGACGACCGGGACGGCGGCGACGCGTAGGCCGCCGCCGGGTGGCGCGCCGCCCTTCGAGGCGCCCTGCCGGCGCGTCGGCCGACCGGTGCCGGTCAGGTGCCCGCCGGGTCGTCGAAGGCGTCGACGAGCGCGTCGAGGGTCTTTGCGGCCGGGCCCTCGGCGACCGCGTCCAGGGGGAGTTCGGCCCAGATGAACTTGCCCTGCGGGGTGTAGCGGGCGCCCCACCGTCGGGCGTACCGGGCGATCAGGAACAGCCCGCGGCCGCCCTCGTCGGTGGTCCGGGCGTGCCGCAGGTGCGGTGCGGTGCTGCTGCCGTCGGAGACCTCGCAGATCAACGCCTCCGCCCGGATCATCCGCAGCCCGATCGGGCCGGAGGCGTGCCGGATGGCGTTGGTGACCAGTTCGCTGACGATCAGTTCGGTGGAGAACTCCAGTTCCGCCAGGTCCCAGCGGGCCAGCTGGTCGGCGGCGGACCGGCGGGCCGCGCCGACCGCCGAGGGGTCCGCGGCGACGTCCCAGGCGGCCAGCTGCTCCTGCGGCACGGCCCGGGTGCGGGCCAGCAGCAGGGCCACGTCGTCCACCGGCCGGGTGCCGGGCAGGCTGCTGATGACCCGCTCGCAGAGCTCCTCCAACGGGGCCTGGGGGTCGGCGAGCGCGGTCCGCAGCCGGGTGATCCCGCCGTCCAGGTCGAGCGCCTTCCCCAGCAGCAGTCCGTTGGTGTAGAGCGCCAGCAAACTCCCTTCGGGCAGCGGCAGTTCGATGGATTCGAAGGGCATCCCGCCCAGCCCCAGCGGCGGCCCGGTGGGCAGCTCCAGCAGTTGGCAGCCGCCGGCGGGGCTGACCAACAGGGGCGCGGGGTGCCCGGCCCGGGCCAGGGTGCAGCAGCAGGCGACCGGGTCGTAGACCGCGTACAGGCAGGTCGCCCCGATCACCCCGTCGTCGCTGTGCGCGTCGTGCGCGACCCGGTTCACCATGTCGTCCAGGTGGGCCAGCACCTCCTCGGGGGCCAGGTCGAGGCCGGCCAGCGCCTGCACGGCGGCCCGCAGCCGGCCCATCGTGGCCGCGGCGTGCACCCCGTGCCCGACCACGTCGCCGACCACCAGCGCCACCCGCGCCCCGGACAGCGGGATCACGTCGAACCAGTCCCCGCCCACCCCGGACCGCGAATCGGCGGGCAGGTAGCGGTAGGCCGCGTCCACCGCGCTCTGCTCGGGCAGGGCGCGCGGCAGCAGGCTGCGTTGCAGGGTGAGCGCCGCGGCGTGCTCCCGGGTGTACCGGCGGGCGTTGTCGATCGAGATCGCCGCGCGGGTGACGAACTCCTCGGCCAGGACCAGGTCGTCGGGCTGGAACGGGCCGGTGGGCCGCCAGCGGGCGAAGGTGGCCGCGCCCAGGAAGCTCCCCCGGGCCCGCAGCGGCACCACCATCAGCGAGTGGAAGCCCAGTGCGCGCAGCCGCCCGGCCCGCACCGGGTCGTCGGCCGCCCAGTCGGCGCGGTCCAGGTCCAGCTCCGGCAGCAGCACCGACTCGCCCCCGGTCAGGCTCAGCACCACCGGCGCCGACGGCGGGTACGCGGTCCGCTCCCCGACGGCGATCACCGCCTCCGGGCACCCCTCCCGGACGGACTGCTGCCCGGCCCGGCGCACGCTGAGCAACGCGGCGGGCTCGACCGGACCGGCCGCCGGCTCCTCGCCGGTGAGCATCGCGTCGAGCAGGTCGACGGTGACGAAGTCGGCGAGGTCCGGCACCGCCACGTCGGCCAGCTCCTGGGCGGTCCGCCAGACGTCCAGGGAGCCGCCGATCCGCTCGCCGGCGCGGTTGAGCAGCGCCATCCGCTGCCGGGCGCGGTAGCCCTCGGTGACGTCGAGGACCATGTAGCAGATGCCGAGCACCTGGCCGGACTCGTCCTCCAGGCGGAAGAAGGACGTGGAGTAGGCGTGTTCGTGCTGCGGGTCGGACTCCGGGCGTCCGAGGTACTCGTAGCCCATGGACGGCACGCCGGTCCGCAGCACCCGCCGCATCTCCGCCTCGACGGACTCCACCGCCAGGTCCGGCAGGACGTCGCTCAGCCGCTTGCCCAGCCGCTCGGCGCGCGGGGTGCCGCCCATCCGTTCCAGGGCGTCGTTGAGCCAGACGTAGCGCAGCTCGGGGTCGAGCATGGCCACCCCGATCGGGGACATCCGCAGGATCCCGTTCAGCAGCGAGCGGCTCGCGCCGGACCAGGGCGTCCACGCCACCTCGGCGGCCAGCACCAGGCGCGCGGGCGGATCCGGGCCGGCCCGCAGCGGCAGCACCCGCACGTCCAGGTCGAGCCGATGTCCGGTGCGGTCGCGCACCGCGACCAGTCCGCTCCAGCCGCCCTCCGCCGCGAGCCGGTGCCGCCAGACCCGCTCCCCGGACGCGCTACGGGCGTCCGCCGCGGCGAACAGCTCCGCCAGCGGCCGTCCCAGTGCCCGGGCCGACGCGTGACCGAGCAGCCGCTCGGCGCCCCCGGTCCAGCCCCGCACCACCCCCGCCCGATCGGCCAGCACCACGGCGGTCCGGGTGAGGTCGAAGGCACCGTCGTCAGGAAGGCGGCTGCTCGGGGAGGCGCTCATACAAGACCGATCCACTGCCGGCTCCACACCCTGCGAAGGCCCGGGTCGCCGGGCCGCCACCGCGTACCACCAGCGCCTCCCACGGTACTCCGGGAACCCGCCGGGGCGCTTGTGCAGCCGGCCCCGCACCGCCCGGCCACCGCCGCCGGCACCGCCCGTTGTCAGTGCCCGCTGGCACCCTCGGACCATGAGCGCACCCACCCCCGCCGACCCGGCGGGACCGCCGCCCGTTCCGTCCGCCGCCTACTGGGAAGCCGCCGCCGCGACCTACGACACCGAGCCCGACCACGGCCTGCGGGACCCGGCCGTCCGCGCCGCCTGGGCCGCCCGGCTGCGCAGCTGGCTGCCCGCCGAACCCTCCGACGTCCTCGACCTCGGGTGCGGCACCGGCAGCCTGGCCCTGCTCGCCGCCGAGCAGGGCCACCGGGTCACCGGGGTCGACCGCTCCCCGGCCATGCTGGCCCGCGCCCGGACGAAGCTCGCCGGCCGAGCCGCCCGGTTCGTCGTCGGCGATGCCGGTCAACCCCCCGTCGGGCAGCGGCGGTTCGATGTCGTCCTGGTGCGGCACGTGCTCTGGGCGCTCCCGGACCCGGCGGCCGTCCTCGCGCGCTGGGCGGGGCTGCTCGCCCCCGGAGGCCGCCTGGTGCTCGTCGAGGGCCGCTGGGGCGAGTCCGCCCCAGCGGGCCTGTCCGCCGCCGAACTCACCGCGCTGACGGCCCCGTTGGCGGCCCGCACCGAGCTCGTCCCGCTCTCCGCCGACCCGACGCTGTGGGGCCGGGAGGTGCGCGACGAGCGGTACGCGCTGGTCGTGCGGGTGGCGCCGGCGCGGCCCGCTCCCCGGCCGCGGCACACCGAGGTCGTCGACGTCCACCTGGTGCTCCGCCGCGGTGACGAGGTGCTGTTGGCCCGCCGCGCGGGGACCGGCTACGCGGACGGCCTGCTCAACTGCCCCTCCGGCCACGCCGAGGACGGCGAGGACGTCCGCGCGGCGCTCCTGCGCGAGGCCGCGGAGGAGCTGGGACTGCGCCTGGCGCCCGAGGACGTGCGGGTGGCCCTGGTGATGCAGCACTGCGCGCCGCCGCCCGCGCGGCCCCGGATCGGCTGGTTCTTCGAGGCGGCGTACGGGGCGGGCGGCGAGCCCCACAACCGCGAACCGGACAAGTGCGCGGGGCTGGCGTGGTACCCGCTCGACGCCCTGCCGGACGACATGGTCGCCTACTGCCGCGCCGGGTTGGACGGGCTGCGCGCGGGCCACCGCTTCCTGCTCCACTGGCACCGGCCCGGCGACGCGATCGCCCACGACCCGGCCGGCCCCGGCCGCGCGGTCGCCCTGGACGGAGCGGGCGACGCCGTGCCGTGAGGGCCGTGCGGCGGCCACGGTCCGGGCGGCGACCTCGCCGTCGACGGCGAGGTCGCCGCCCATGCCGTGGCCTCCGCGTCCGCCTCGTACCGGGGGGCGCGGGTCGGCCCCGAGGTCCGTGCCGGTGACGGCCTTGGTGCCGGCGGGGCGGGAGTCGCGCACGGTGAGTGTCGTGGTCGCGCACGGTAGGTCGGCGCGGCCCGCTCCACCGCCTCCTTTGCCGGCCCGCGGCGGCCGGTCGGGGCGGGCCGTCCACTGCCCGGCACGCGTGCTGCGCCGGCGCCGGTCCGGTGAGCGGTGGCGGCGTGGCTCATTCCGGACGGTCGCCCAGACGTATAGGTGGCTCCTGCAACTATCCGGGCGTACGGTGATCGCGCAGGCCGCCGCCGGGAACGCGCGCGGCCCGGCGTACCCCGAAGGAGGAGCCGCGAGCATGTGCGGAATCACCGGATGGATCTCCTACGACAACGACCTCACCACCCAGCGCCCCGCCCTTGAGGCGATGACCCGGACCATGACCTGCCGCGGCCCCGACGCCGGCGGCATATGGCTCGGCCCGCACGCCGCGTTGGGGCACCGCCGGCTCGCCGTCATCGACATCGACGGCGGCAAGCAGCCGATGAGCGTCGAACACGACGGCCGCACCCTGATCGTCACGACCTACAGCGGCGAGGTCTACAACTACCTCGAACTGCGCGCCGAGTTGACGCGACTGGGTCACGCCTTCCGGACGAACAGCGACACCGAGGTCGTGCTGCACGCCTACCTCGAATGGGGCGAGGCGTTCGTCGAGCGCCTCAACGGCATGTACGCCTTCGCGCTCTGGGACCCGCGCACCGAGCACCTCCTGCTGGTCCGCGACCGGATGGGCATCAAGCCGCTCTTCTACTACCCGACCCGCGACGGCGTCCTCTTCGGCTCGGAGCCCAAGGCGGTGCACGCCCACCCGGACGTCCGCCCGGCCGTCGACGCCGAGGGCCTCGCCGAGCTGATCACCTTCACCAAGACGCCCGGCCACGCCGTCTACAAGGGCCTGCACGAGGTCCGCCCCGGGCACGTGGTCCGCGTCGACCGCAACGGCGTCCACGTCACCCGCTACTGGGCCCTCGAAGCCCGCGAGCACACCGACGACCTGGACACCACCGTCGCCCGCGTCCGGGAGCTGCTCGACGACATCGTCGCCCGCCAGCTGATCGCCGACGTGCCGCTGTGCACCCTGCTCTCCGGCGGCCTGGACTCCTCCGCGATCACCGCGCTCTCCGCCAAGGCGCTGGCCGCCCAGGGCAGCGGCCCGGTCCGCTCGTTCGCCGTCGACTTCACCGGCTACACCGAGAACTTCACCCCCGACGACCTGCGCGGCACCCCCGACGGCCCGTACGCGCACGCCCTGGCCGAACACGTCGGCTCCGACCACCACGACATCGTGCTGGACACCGCCGCCCTGATGGACCCCGGCCACCGCGCCGCGGTCCTGGCCGCCCGCGACCTGCCCAACGGGTTCGGCGACGGCGACACCTCGCTCTACCTGCTGTTCAAGGCGGTCCGCGAGCAGTCCACGGTCGCCCTCTCCGGCGAGTCGGCGGACGAGGTCTTCGGCGGCTACCGGTGGTTCCACGACCCGGAGTCGGTCAACGCCGACACCTTCCCCTGGGTCGCCGCGGGCCTGTCCGGCCGGTTCTCCGGCGGCAACTCGGTCCGCGAGGCGCTCCTGGACCGCGCCCTGCTCAAGCGGCTGGATCTGCCCGGCTACGAGCAGCGCCGCTACCGAGAGGCGCTCGCCGAAGTCCCCTACCTGGACAGCGACACCGGCCACCAGCGCCGGATGCGCGAGGTCAGCTACCTGCACCTGACCCGCTTCGTGCAGATCCTCCTGGACCGCAAGGACCGGGCCAGCATGGCCGTCGGCCTGGAGGTCCGGGTGCCGTTCTGCGACCACCGCCTGGTCGACTACGTCTTCAACACCCCGTGGGCGATGAAGACGTTCGACGGCCGGGAGAAGTCGCTGCTGCGCGCCGCCACCCGCGACGTACTGCCCGACCTGGTCGCCGACCGCGTCAAGAGCCCCTACCCCAGCACCCAGGACCCGGGCTACAACGAGGCGCTGCGCGGCGAGCTCAAGGAGCTGGCCGCGGACCGCGACGCCCCCGTCCGCCCGCTGCTGGACTCCGAGGTGCTCGCCGAGGCCACCGCCGTCGGCGCCGACCACGACGTCCGCCCCGCTGCCGAACTCGTCCTCGGCATGAACGCCTGGCTGCGCACCACCGGGACCACCCTGGAGCTGTAGGCCGCCGCGGCCCCCTCCGGGCACGGTGGCCGCTCCTGACGCACAATGGATGCGACAAAACCGCGCACCCGCGCCGACGGACGCGCGCACCCCGCGCACCCGCCGCCCGCGTCACCACCAGCACCAGGAGCGCCACCGTGTCCCCGCAGTCCCTGACGATCACCATCGATCCGGCGGCGGCCGAGGCCCCGTTCGAACAGGTCCGCACGCAGATCGCCGACCAGGCCCGCACCGGCACCCTGCCGGTCGGCCACAAACTCCCCACCGTCCGCGGCCTCGCCGAGGACCTGGGCCTGGCCGCCAACACCGTCGCCAAGGCGTACCGCGCCCTGGAGACCGACGGGGTGATCGAGACCCGCGGCCGCAACGGCAGCTTCGTCGCCGCGGCCGGCGACGCCGCCGACAAGGAGGCCGCCGCGGCCGCCGCGGCCTATGCCCACCGTGCCCAACGGCTCGGCCTGGACCGCACCGCCGCGCTCGCCGCCGTCACCGACGCCCTGCGCGCCACCTACGACGGCGGCGCCTGAGGCGGCCAGCGGCGCCGCGCAGCAACCGGCCCGCGACCGGGGCCCCACCCGGCAGCCCGGTCCGGGCCCCGCCCCAGCACCGGAGGAGACCATGCCCAGCCGGCTCGCCCTCGTCCGACGCCCCGGCCCCCGCCTCGCCGAGGGCCTGGTCACCCACCTCGACCGGCAACCCGTTGACCCCGCGCTCGCCCTGCACCAGTGGGAGGCGTACGTCCGGGTGCTGCGCGACCACGGCTGGCGGACCGTCGAGGTGGCGCCCGCCGACGACTGCCCCGACGCGGTCTTCGTCGAGGACACCATGGTCGTCTTCCGCAACGTCGCCCTGCTCGCCCGCTCCGGCGCCGACTCCCGCCGCCCCGAGCTCCCCGCCGCCCGCGAGGCCGCCGCGGCGCTGGGCTGCTCCCTCAACGCCGTCCGCGCCCCCGGCACGCTCGACGGCGGCGACGTCCTCAAGGTCGGGGACACCGTGTACGTCGGCCGCGGCTGCCGCACCAACGCCGAGGGCGTACGCCAACTGCGCGCCGTCTTCGAGCCGCTGGGCGCCCGGGTGGTCGCGGTGCCGCACCGGCGGGTGCTGCACCTGAAGTCGGCGGTCACCGCCCTGCCCGACGGCACCGTCATCGGCTACCTGCCGCTGGTCGAGGACCCTTCGGTCTTCCCGCAGTTCCGGCCGGTCCTGGAGGAGGCGGGCGCGCACGTGGTCCTCCTGGGCGGCGACGCGCTCCTGATGGCCGCCTCCGCGCCCCGCACCGCCCGGCTGTTCGCCCGGCTCGGCTACCGCCCGGTCCCGGTCGACATCAGCGAGTTCGAGAAGCGCGAGGGCTGCGTCACCTGTCTGTCGGTGCGCCTGCGCGACCTGGTGGCGGACCCGGGACGGGGGTGACGTGACGTCACCCGGGACCGGCCGGGGCATCCTTGCGCCATGAGCAACCTCGACCTCAGCCCCACCCCCGCCCGCTGCGGCGGCAACCGCCACACCGGCCCGGTCCGCGAACTCCAGCCCGGCAAGCAGGTCCCGCTAGGCGAGAGCACCCTGGTCCGCCGCCTCCTGCCCAACCTGGGCCGCCGCATGGTCGGCGCCTGGTGCTTCGTTGACCACTACGGCCCCGACAACATCGCCGACGAACCCGGCATGCAGGTCCCGCCGCACCCGCACATGGGCCTCCAGACCGTCAGCTGGCTCCGCGCGGGCGAGGTCCTGCACCGGGACAGCCTCGGCTCCCTGCAGACCGTGCGCCCCGGCGAACTGGGCCTGATGACCGCGGGCCGCGCCATCGCCCACTCCGAGGAGTCGCCGCGCCACCACCCCGACATCCTGCACGGCGCCCAGCTCTGGGTGGCGCTGCCCGACGCCCACCGAGCCACCGCCCCCGCCTTCGAGCACCACGCGGACCTGCCCGTCATCACCGGAGGCGGCGGGCTGCGCGCCACCGTCTTCATGGGCGAACTGGCCGGCGCGGCCTCGCCGGGCACCACCTACACCCCGCTGGTCGGCGCCGACCTCGCCCTCGCCGCCGGCACCGACGCCCGTCTGCCCCTCGACCCGGACTTCGAGTACGCCGCACTGACCATCGCGGGCGCCCCCGAGGTCGACGGCGTCCCGCTGACGCCCGGTTCGCTGCTCTACCTCGGGTGCGGCCGCACCCGAGGTA
>LIQL01000337.1 GCA_001418405.1 Streptomyces diastatochromogenes
GGGAGGGGGCGGACGGGGGGACCGGAGCGGCCCGCCGGACGTCGATCTGGCCGGCGCCGACCTTCAGGTCCAACTCCAGCGCGCCGTGCGGACGCTCGCCCTTCTTCAACCCCTCGGCCGGCAGGGTGATCTGCCGCTCGCGGTGGCCCGCGACGATCTCCACGTCGTTGGCCGCATCGCCGGGCAACTGGATGTCGCCCACGCCGAGCGAGAGGCGGAGGGTGGCGGTGGTCCCCTGCGGCAGCGTCACCTGGAGCCGTCCGGCNNGTGATGCCGGCCGGCATCACCGTCGCGCCGGCCAGCAGCGCGGCCGTCAGCACCATCAGGAAGACCGTGCCGCCGCCGGTGCGGCCCAGCCAGGCGCTCAGCACCAGGCCCAGGCCGAACACGGCCAGCGCGCAGGCCAGGCCGGCCTGGAGGGACGGGGCCAGCGCGGCGTGCCGGGAGACGGCGAGCGCGGTGCCGGCGCCGGCCAGGACGGCCAGCAGGAACGTGCGGCCGCCGATGCCCCGGCCGCGGTCGGGCGGCCGGACGTCGGCGACGGCGCGGCGCGGGGCGTCCGCGCGGTCGGTGCCGACGGGCGGGCGCGGTTGCTCGGGCGCCCCGTGGGTGGGTTCGTAGCCGATGTCGAGCCGGGTGTCCTCCGGGCCCCAGAGGTAGGCCCGCTGGAGCAGTGGCTCGGTGCGCGGACCGCGCCACCAGGACGGGGTGTTGGGCGCCGGGGGCGCGGTGGTCTCCGGCGGGGCGTCGGCGACCGCCTGGGCGGTGGCCGCGTCCACCGACCCCGGGCCCCCGGACTGGGCGCGGCGGCGCTGCTGCGACCAGTAGGCGGCGCCGGCCACGGCCAGTGTCACCATGAGCGCGAAGGACATCATGCTGCCCTTGCCCAGCGTGGTCAGGAACAGGGCGCACCCGGCCAGCGCGCACAGCAGGGCGGTCAGCGCCGAACCGTCGACGCGGCCGGAGAGCAGCCGGCGGCCCTCGTTCTCCTCCTCGCCGTCGAGGGGGACGAGGAGCCAGGCGAAGCCGTAGAAGATCAGGCCGAGGCCGCCGATGGACAGCACGGCGAGCACGACCCGGAAGATCACCGGATCGATGTCCCACTGCCGGCCCAGACCGCCGCACACCCCCGCGACGACCTTGTGCCGCCGGCTGCGGCGCAGCGCGGCGTGCGGCGGGGTGGGGCCGGCGGGGCCGGAGTCCGCCGGCTCCGCGGCGGTGGGCGCATCGTTCATGGAGCCATGGTGACAAGCGCGGCGGGGTCGCGGTATCGGTGACAACCCTGGCTGATCCCTGAGATCCCCCGAAGCGACCCTGAGGGTCCCCCCGGATGCGCCGCCGGCCAGCCGACACCGGGAACGGGCCGGACCGGACCGGGGCGGCGTCCTGAGGCGGTGCCGGTCCGCCGGCCAGGGCTTCCGGGTTGTTGTCGGGGTGGCACAAAAGCGGCACCGTGCGGCGCGCGGCGGCGTCAGGTGCCCCGGGAACGGGCCGCGAACGCCCGGCGCACAGTGGTTCATAAACGAAAAAGACCCGTTGCGGCGGTGGCCGGCGGTCTCTTCGGCCCTGCTGAAGACTATCGTTGCGACCTGAATACGTACGGGTTTCCGGAGGGGCGTGCGGTGGCGGAAGCGGCGTCGGTAGAAGAGGGGCGACTGGTCGCCGGGCGATATCGCCTGGTTGAGCGGATAGGCCAAGGGGGCATGGGCACCGTCTGGCGGGCCAGGGACGAGGTGCTCGGGCGTCAGGTGGCGGTCAAACGCCTGCACGTTTCGCCCCAACTGGGCGCGGACGAACTCGCCACCCGTCACGAGCGCACGACCCGGGAGGCACAGGCCGCCGCGCGCATCAACCACCCCAACGTCGTCAGCGTCCACGACGTCGTGGACGACGAGGGGCTGCCGTGCATCGTCATGGAGTACGTCCCCTCCGCGACGCTCGGCGACGCCATCAAGGAGGCCAACCGGTCCGGCACTTACCTCACGCCGCGGGAGACCGCCCGGATCGGCCGCGGCATGATCGCCGCGTTGCGCGCCGCACACTCCGCCGGTGTGCTGCACCGCGACGTCAAGCCGGGCAACGTCCTGCTCGGTGAGGACGGCCGGGTGGTCCTCACCGACTTCGGGATCGCCGTCGCCACCGGCACCTCCACCCTCACCAAGACCGGCGAACTCGTCGGCTCCATCGACTACCTGGCGCCCGAGCGGGTCAAGGGCGCCACACCGGGACCCGCCTCCGACCTGTGGGCGCTGGGCGCGACGCTCTATCAAGCCGTCGAGGGCAAGCCCCCGTTCCGCAAGAACACCGCGGTGGAGACGGCGTACGCGATCGCCGTCGACCCGTTGGAGGCACCGCGCAACGCCGGTCAGCTCGCCGCACTCATCGAGGCGCTGCTCGCCAAGGAGCCGAACGACCGGCCCACCGCCGAGGTCGTCGAGCGGGCACTGCGAGCCGCCGAGGCCGAGGCGGACACCGCGCTGATGGGCTGGCCCACGCTGGCCCTGGGGACGGTCAGCCGCGGCCGCCCCGCGACGGGCGAGTCCGCCGAGGCGACCACCCGTCCCGTGGCGCACTCCGGCGCGCCACCGGCCACCGGCAGCGACACCGGGACCAGCCGCGCGACCGGCTCCACCGCCGGCGCCGACGCGGGCAGCCCGACGATCACCGGAACCGTGCCCAAGAGCCAGACGGGCCACGGCTCGGTCACCGCGAGCACCGTCGGGGCCGGCGCCACCGGAGCGGTGGCCGCGGCCGCCCCGGCCACCCACCTGCCCGCCGCCCCGGCCGAGGCCACCGGCCCGGTGCCGATGGCCGGCGCGGCCTCGGAAGCGTCCACCGACGCACGCACGGACGTGCTGGCCTCCGGCCCGCGCCCCAAGCGGCGCCGCGGCCGGATCGTGCTCTGGAGCGTCGTCGGCGTCCTCGTCGCCGGCGGCGGAGGCACGGCCTGGTACCTCACCCACCGCGGCGACACGTCCTCGCTCGGCAACGGGCCCAGCGACAACACGTCGGTCACGCCCAGCGAGCCCAGCCCCAACGTCGGCCCGCCGCCCTCGACACCCACGGGCTACCGGAGGGTCCAGGAGAAGGACCTCGGAGTGTCCTTCCCGGTGCCGTCGGGCTGGAAGCGGCAGGTCCTCGACGGCGGCCGCCAGATCGTCTACTACTCGGACCCGGAACTGGCCAGGCTGACCCTCAACGTCCTGGACTTCGCCTCCGCCGACCAGGTGGAGCACTTCAAGAGCGTCGAATCGGACCTCAAGGTCCAGTACCCCAGCTACAAGCGGCTCCGCCTCCAGGACACCATCTTCCAGGGCGACCCGGCCGCCATCTGGGAGTTCTCCTTCCAGGGCCGGGCCCGCGAGTACCGCGGCATCGACCTGGGCTTCGGCCGCGAGGGCGACAAGGAGTACGCGATCTACGTCTCCGCCCCGTCGGCGAACTGGACGAAGTTCGAGCAGATCTTCTCGAACGTGAAGGACGGCTTCCGCAAGGACGGGTCGGCGGGCTGAGCCACCCGCACGAGATCCCTGAGCAACGTCAGGGACGGGTTCAGGGTCGTCCCTGATGTCCCCGGCCCCTCGCGCGTGTGACGATCTGAGGCATGACCACAGCGCCGCCCCGCGCCGAGACGATCTACGCCCCGGCGTCGGACCCCGACGATCCGCCCGTGCGCAAGCTCTACCGCAGCGCCGAGGGGCGGCTGCTCGGTGGTGTCGCGCGGGGGCTGGCCGGGCACCTCGGGTTGCCGGTCACGTGGGTGCGGATCGTCTTCGTGGCGCTCTTCATGGCCGAGGGCATGGGCGCCCTGCTCTACGCCGCGTTCTGGTTCTTCGTGCCGCTGGGCGTCGGCGGCGTGGAGACCCGGCAGCCCGTCGCGGGGGAGGAACGGCGGCGCCTGCTGGGCCGCAAGCCGGACAAGGGGCAGCTCCTCGCGCTGGTCGCGCTCCTGGTGGGGGCGTCGATCGTGGCCTCCCGCTTCCAGCCCGGCCGGGCCAACGCCTACCTCTGGCCGGTGCTGCTCATCGGTGCCGGCGTCGCGCTGGTCTGGCGCCAGGCGGACAACGCCCGCCGCGCCCAGTGGCTGGAGCTGGGCCGCCGCAAGGGCCTGCTGCCGATGGTGCGCGGCGCCGCCGGCGTGCTGCTGGTGGGCGCCGGGGTCACCGGCATCGTCGTGCTCCAGGGCTCCGTGCAGAACCTCGGCTCGGTGCTCCAGGCCGCCCTCGCCGTCGTCGTCGGCATAGCCCTGCTGGCCGGCCCCTACCTCGTCCGGATCACCCAGGACCTCTCCGAGGAGCGGCTGATGCGCATCCGGGCCCAGGAGCGCGCCGAGGTCGCCGCGCACGTCCACGACTCCGTCCTGCACACCCTCACCCTGATCCAGCGCAACGCCGACGACCCCCGGGAAGTGGCGCGGCTGGCCCGGGCCCAGGAGCGCGAGCTGCGCGCCTGGCTCTACAAGCCCGAGGGCCGCGGCAAGGACGAGGACGAGGAGCCGACGACGCTGGCCGAGGCGGTGCGGGCGGCCGCCGCGGAGGTCGAGGACCACCACGGGGTGCCCATCGAGGTCGTGGTGGTCGGGGACTGCCCGCTCGACGAGGCGCTCGGTGCCGAGATGCAAGCCGCGCGCGAGGCGATGGTCAACGCCGCCAAGTACGGTGGCGAGGGCGGGGCGGTGCAGGTGTTCGCCGAGGTGGAGGGCCGTACGGTCTTCGTCTCGGTGCGCGATCACGGCCCGGGCTTCGACTTGGACGCGGTCCCCGCGGACCGGATGGGGGTGCGGGAATCCATCATCGGCCGGATGGAGCGCAACGGCGGCACGGCCCGGCTGCGCGCCGCGCCC
>LIQL01000338.1 GCA_001418405.1 Streptomyces diastatochromogenes
GGAGGGTCAGATGGGGATAAGGGAGGGGGGGGGGGCGGGGGTGAGGTTGGAGAGGAAGACTTTCCGGAGGGAGGCGAGCCCCGCTGCGGGAGAGAGATCGAGGTGTCTACGGACCATGCCGTAGAGCTGGAGCTCTTCGATACGGGGGAACACCGGGAGGGCCGTGCGCATAATCCCGCTGAATTCCGCACTGGAACGGTGTCCGGTATTGAGGAGCCCGAGCGACTTCACCTGAGGGAGCCCGAGGCCCGGCGGAATCTTGAGGGCGGGTTCTCCCTCTGCCAGACCGAAGGAGAAGGACTCCAGGTTGGTGAGGCGGGAGAGCGCGTTGCCACTGTCGCCCGCCGAAGCCCCCAGCTAGGGACCGTAGCTGCACGCGGGATAGGCCGGGCCAGCAGTCGAGGGTGAAGTCCGTGCCAACTGGCTGCCCTAGCGTGAGGTTCCGCAACGGTGCGTCCGCAGGGAAGGCGGCGAAGTCTTCGGCGGCCAGCGAGGTATAGAGGCTCAGGAATTCCAGCTGGCCCAGTGTGTCGAGGCCGGGCGGGGTGGGGAGGGCGCCGCCGGAGTTGCCGGTGATGCTCAGCGAGGTCAGGGGTACGTCCGCGAGCGGTGCTAGCGACTCGACGGCAGGGCAGTTCTGGAGCGTCAGCGACGTCAGTGCCGGGAAGGCGCGAAGGAAAGCGAGGTCGTGTAATTCCGGGTCGTCACCGATCCAGAGGTGGGTGAGCTGCTCGGTCCGTAAGAAGCGCAGGATTTCCGGCACGGGGAACGTGCCCTTCAGGATGACGCGGGGACGGCCACCGAGGGCTTCCAGGGCCCGTAGTTCGGTGGGGGTGGAGAAGGTCGGCGCGGAGTTCGTTCTTGGACAGCAACCCCCGTAGCAGTTCGGCGCGTTCGTGGGGGCGGGCGTGGGCCACTGCCATGCGGATCACGTCCTCCCACTGGGAGTCGTCGGCGTGTTGGACCAGGAGGCCGAAGTCGGCCTGTTCCACGGCGGCCTTGGCGCCCAGGTAGTCCTGGAAGGTGCGGTGGACGAAGTCGACGGTGTCGGGGGCCGGTTCGCGCAGGAGGCCGCTGCGGTGGAGGAGGTGGCGGAAGACGGTCGGGGCGTCGCCCTGGGCGGCGGCGACCGGGACGGCGGGGAGGGCGTCGGCGATGAGGCGTTCGGCGCGGTCGCGGTCGAGTTCGGTGCGGCCGTTGCGGATCAGCCAGTAGGCGAGGCGTTGGAGGAGCTGGATCTGGGGCTCGTCGGCGAGTTCGACGCCGTCCGGGCCGCGCATGTCGCGTTCCCGGTCGCGGCGGGAGAGCAGCATGGCGAGGGCGGCGTCGTAGAGCTCCTTGCGGCCGTGCGGGAGGTAGCCGCGGCGGTCGCGGTGCAGGGCGCAGATCAGGCCGCACATCAGGGGGTTGGTGGCGAGGCGGCCGAGGTCCGGTTTGGTGCGGACGGCGGTCAGGAGCGACTGCTCGTAGGTGACGAGGAGGTCGGGCGCATCGGGGTCGGGGGCGGCGGCGCGGTGCCAGCGGGCGATGAAGGCGGCGACCTCGGTGCGGCTCATGGGGGAGAGGGTCAGTTCGTCGAAGCCGTCGGGGGTGAGCCAGTCGTCGCGGACCGCGGAGGGACGGGTGGTGACCAGCCAGAGGTTGCCGGGGAAGGCGTCGAGGAGGTCGCGCAGCCAGCTGCGGGTGGCGCGGCGTTCGCGTTCGGGGATCTCGTCGAGGCCGTCGATCAGGAGGAGGGCGCGGCCGGCGGCGAGGACGCGGTGGGCCCAGCCGTCGGGTTGGGCGCCGGCCACCGGGCAGCCGACGGCGGTCAGGAAGCCGTCCGGGGTGGGGAGGGCGGCGCGGGGCGGGAGGTCGTCGAAGGGCCCTCGGCGCGGCTGGGGCCGGTGGCCTCCAGGCTCATGTACGCGGCGTCCAGGGGCCAGCGGTCCGGTGAGTTGTGCAGGTCGATGCCGTAGATGGTGAGCCGGCCGTGCTTGTGGGCGAGGTGGGAGAGGTACGTCCGCTCGAAGGTGACGTCGCCGGTCGGGGGTGCCGGGTGCCGTTCGGCGAACTCGTCGACGCGCGTGATCAGGGCGTCCAGGCTGCGGCTCTGCTGGACCAGCGTGCGGGCGACGAACGTCGAGCGCTGGCTGAAGAAGTGGACGATGTGCAGGCAGGCGGTGCCCACGAGGGTCTCGTGGAGGAGGGCGGCGTCCCGGGAGAGTCCGTGGGCCGCCTGTGGGACTGCGGCCGTGAGGCGCTCCGCCAGGGCGGTGGAGCCGAGGGCGACGGCCTGGACGTCGTCCATGGCGAGGGTGCCGAGGCCGGCGAGGGTGGTGGCGAGGGCGTCGGCGACGGCCGTCTCCTCGTCCGCGGGGACCGGGCGCTCGCCGGGGCCGGCGGACCGGACGGCGCGCCGCACCAGTTCCGCGGCGAGTTTGCGCAGGTCCTTGTCGGTGAGGGTGCGCCGCTCGCCCTTGAAGGAGACGAGGGCGGAGATGCGGACGGGGGCGTCGACGAGGCCGGCGCCCGGGCCCTCCTGGACGAAGAGCTTCCTGACGAGCGGTGCGACGACGCCGGACGCGAGCCGGACGCCCAGTGCTGACGGGTCCATGTGCGGTCCGTTCCCCCCTGGCCGGTACTGCCTGTGGTGTTGTCCGGATCAGGTTAGGGGGTCGGCGGGGGCCGGTCAGGCGTTTTCGGATTTCCTCGGGTCGGGGAATCGGTAATTGCGTAACGCGGGTCACAGCTTTTCCCGTAACCCGGGTCACATTGCCTCTCGGAATTGTGTAGCGCGGGTCACTCGGCGGCTCTTTGTCCCCGTGACATGGCGCACAGGGATTTGGGTCCTACTAGGGGGAGTAGGGGAATTGAAGGGGGTGGGGGGCGTGCGGGGTGAGGGTTTAAAAGTCCAGGGGAGAGCGGGTTTCGCGGGGGTTGGTGGGTGGGTTCGTGACGGCTTCTGATCGCGGTCGCTATTACGGGTCCCGGTAGTAG
>LIQL01000339.1 GCA_001418405.1 Streptomyces diastatochromogenes
CGAAGAGCACCGGCAGCACGATGCTCAGCAGCGCGTGCGAGTAGACCAGCGGGTTGAGGGTGAGGTAGCCCTTCGCGCCCACCGTGATGTCGCCGCCGTGCAGGGCGGTGCGGGCATGCGCGTACTCGTGCAGGCACAGCGACACCACCCAGCCCGCCGTCACGAACAGGAAGACCGCGAAGCCGGTGCTGGCCGCGAGCGTCCCGCTCCACACGGCCCAGCCGGAGACCGCCAGGACGGCGACGAGCGCGAGGAAGACCGGACTGACGCGGCGGTCGGTGCGCGGGATTGCGGTGGTCATCGGTACGGGTCTCCCAAGGGTGGGTCGCGGGCGGGGCCGGGCCGCGGCGGGCCGCCCCGACCGTATCCGCGGTGCGGCCGCCGGCGCACGGCCCCGTTGCCGGCCGCGCCCCGCCAACGGAAACGCCGCGCGGTACGCGGAGAGTTCCGCCGGTGACCGACAATGGCCCGGTGCGCTACGGAATTCTCGGCACCACCCAGGTCGGCCAGGCCGACGGCACGCCCGTCGCCGTCGGCGGCGCCCGGCTGCGCGCCCTGCTCGCGGCGTTCGCGCTGCGCCCCGGCCGGGCGCTGCCCGCGGACGTCCTGATCGCCGACGTCTGGGGGATGGACCCGCCGGCCGACGCGCCCGGTGCCCTCCAGGCGCTGGTCGGCCGGCTCCGCCGGGCCCTGGGCCGGTCCGCGATCGCCTCGGTCGACGGCGGCTACCTGCTGTGCGCCGAGCCGGACGCGGTCGACCTGCACCGCTTCGAGCGGCTGACGGCGGAGGGCGGCCGGGCGCTGGACGCCGCC
Source organism: Streptomyces diastatochromogenes (assembly GCA_001418405.1). GTDB lineage: Bacteria > Actinomycetota > Actinomycetes > Streptomycetales > Streptomycetaceae > Streptomyces > Streptomyces albulus_C. The sequence continues at coordinate 814 of LIQL01000339.1, forward strand.
GACCCGGGCCGCGCCGCCGCCCTGCTCGACGAGGCGCTGGCCCTGTGGCGCGGGCCGGCCCTGGCCGACCTGCCCGAGGCGACCGTCGAGGCGGCCCGCGCCGAGAGCCGCCGCCTGGACGCCCAGCGCACCCGCTTCGCCGCCGACCTGGCCCTGGGCCGGGCCGCCCGGGCGCTGCCCGCACTGGGCGCGCTCTGCCAGGACCACCCGTTGGACGAGCCGCTCCAGGCGCTCCGGCTGCGCGCCCTGCGCGCCGCGGGCCGCACCGCCGAGGCGCTCGCCGCCTACGAGGCGATACGCGCCGACCTCGCCGACCGCCTGGGCGCCGACCCCGGACCGGAGCTGCGCGCCCTGCACGCCGCGCTGTTGCAGCCGGACCTCGCGGCCCCGGCGCCGGAGGGGGCGGCCGCGGCGGGGGGCCCGGCGGGCCCGACCCGGCCGTCGTCCGCCGCCCCGCCCGCGCCGGCGGACGCTCCGGTGCCGCCGGCCGCCCGGCCCGGCAACCTCCGCGCCCGCCTCACCTCCTTCGTCGGCCGGGAACACGACCTGGACGCCCTGCGGGCCGACCTCGCCGCGCACCGGCTGGTGACGCTGCTGGGGCCGGGCGGCGCCGGCAAGACCCGGCTCTCCCAGGAGGGCGCCGAGGCCGCAGCGGCCGCGCTGCCGGATGCTTGGCCGCACGGTGTCTGGTTGGCGGAGTTGGCGCCCGTGGACGATCCGCGGACCGTGCCGGAGGCGGTGTTGACCGCGCTCGGGGCCCGCGAGACCGTCGTCCGCGGCACCACCGCCGAGGGGCTGCGGGCCGCCGCTGACCACGGCGCCCGGGACCCGCACGCCCGGCTCGCCGAGCACTGCGCGGGCCGCCGGATGCTGCTGGTGCTGGACAACTGCGAGCACGTGATCGGGGCCGCCGCGGAACTCGCCGAGCGGCTGCTGATCGCCTGTCCGGGCGTGACCGTGCTGGCCACCAGCCGGGAGCCGCTGGCCGTGCCGGGCGAGGTGGTGCGGCCGGTGGAGCCGCTGCCGGACCCGGTCGCGCTGCGGCTGCTCGCCGACCGCGGGGCCGCCGCCCGCCCCGGCTTCCGCCTCGACGCGGACGAGGAGACCGCGCTGGCCTGCGCGGAGATCTGCCGCCGGCTGGACGGCCTGCCGTTGGCGATCGAGCTCGCCGCCGCCCGCCTCCGCATGATGACGCCCCGTCAGCTCGCGGACCGGCTCGACGACCGTTTCCGCCTGCTGACCAGCGGCAGCCGCACGCTGCTGCCCCGCCAACAGACCCTGCGCGCGGTGGTCGACTGGTCCTGGGACCTCACCGACGAGCCCGAACGCGCGGTGCTGCGCCGGCTGTCGGTCTTCGCCGGCGGGTGCGACCTGGCCGCCGCCGAGGAGGTCTGCGCGGGCGACGGCGTGCCCGCGTACGAGGTGGCCGGCCTGTTGGGCTCGCTGATCGACAAGTCGCTGGTGGTCGCCGCCCCGGCCGACGAGGGGCCCGGCGCGCGGGGCCTCCCCGGTGCCCGCGACCTTGAGGCCGGGCGCGCGCCGCGGGCCGGGGCGGGTGCCGGCGGGCAGATGCGCTACCGGCTGCTGGAGACGGTGGCCGAGTACGCCGGGGAGCGGCTGGACGAGGCCGGGGAACGGGCCGCGGTCGAGCGCCGCCACCTGGTCGCCTACCGCGAACTGGCCCGCACCAGCGACCCGTTGCTGCGCGGCCCCCGACAGCGCGCGGTGATCGACCGGCTGGAGCTGGAGCACGACAACCTGCGCACCGCGCTGCGCCGGGCCGTCGCCGCCGGGGACGAGCAGGAGGGGCTGTGCCTGGTGCTGTCGCTCCACTGGTTCTGGTCGTTGCGCGACCACCGCGGCGACTCCTGCACCTGGGCGGAGGCCGTCGGCGCACTCGGCCCCAACCCCTTCGCCCGGCCCGTGGAGGTCGCCCCCGAGCTCCCCGCGCGGCCGATCGACGCACCCCCGCCGATGCCCCCCGAGCAGCTCGTGGAGGCCCGCCGCGAGGTCCGCCTGGTGGCGCTCGCCAGCAACGACGGCAACGTCGAGTGGCTGCGCGACCCGGACGGGCAGGAGGAACTGGCCGGGATCATCGCCGCCTACCGCGGCGGCATGCCGCAGACCTGCAAGGTGCCCGGGGTGCTCTGGTACCACGCGGTCCTGATGACCGGCCGTTGGCGGGAGTTGGTCGAGATGCTCGACCAGGCCGTCGAGGGCTGTCGCGGCTTCGGCTACGACTGGGAGCTGGCCTACGTCCTCCAACTGCGCTCCAAGATCCTCAACGACCGCCCCGGCCAGTTGCCCCGGGCGACCCGGGACGCCGACGAGGCGCTCGCGATCTTCGTCCGGCTCGGCGACGTCTGGGGCGCGGCCGAGGCGCTGGCCGGCCGCGGCGAGTCCGCCGAGAAGCGCGGCGACCACGCCGCCGCGGTGCGCGACTACGAGGCGGCGATGGTGTACGCCGAGCAGTTGGGCGCGCACGGCCAGACGCTGCTGCTGCGGGCCCGGCTGGGCGCCGTGCTGATCGAGGACGGCCGGCCGGAGGACGGCCGGCGGATGCTCAAGGAGGTGCTGGCCGAGGCGGAGGACGCCCACAGCGGCCGGGACGCGGCGTGGTTCACCCGGATGACGTTGGGCATGCACCTGGCGACGGAGGGCCGCACGCACGAGGCCCGCCGGGAGTTCCTCGTGGTGCGGGAGGCGCTCACCTCGCACGACTCCGACATGTTCCTGGGCCTGCTGGACGCCGCGCTGGTCTCGCTGGACGTGGACGAGGGGCAGCACGGGCCGGAACTCCTCCCGCGGATCCGGCAGGCCGTGACCCAGGTCCGGGACCCGCTGGTGGAGCTGGTCGCGCCGAACCTTCCGGTGGTGCTGCTGCTGACCGGCGCCCGGGTGTTGACGGCGGTCCGCGGCGCGGCCGGGGCCTGGGACGCGGCTCGGCTGATCGGCGCTCACGACGCGCTGCTCGTCAGCCCGCACGTGACGCCGCTGGCCAACCGCCGGGACCGGGCCCGCACCGAGGAGGCCGCCCGGGCCCTGCTGGGCGACGCCGCCTACGAGGCCGCGCACGCCGAGGGCGGCGGCCTCGCGTTGGACGAGGCCGCCGCCCTCATCTGACGCGAGCCGGGCGGGCTGGACGGTCCGCGGGGCACGCCCCCGCGGACGCCGCGTCAGGTCTTGGTGCGGAACTTCCGCACGGCGAGCGGCATGGTGATCGCCGTGATGGCCACCGCCCAGCCGAGTGTGATCAGCGCCGGATGGGCCACCGCGCCCTGGCCGTTGAGCAGGGCGCGGGCCGCGTCGGCGAGGTTGGAGAGCGGGTTGACCTTGGTGAACGCCTCCAGCCAGCCGGGCATCTGCTGGGTCGGCGCGAAGATCGACGAGCCGAACTGGAGCGGCATCAGGACCAGCATCGCCATGCCCTGCACCGCCTGCGGGGTCTTCACGCTGAGCCCCAGCAGGATGAAGATCCACATCAGGGCGGCGCCGAAGACCGCGGACAGGGCGATCGCGGTGGCGAACTCCAGCAGGGAGCCGTGGATTTCGAGGCCCAGCAGGAAGCCCATGCCGAGCAGGATCGCGATCGCGAGCAGCATCCGTCCGAGCTCGACCACGATCTTGGCGATCAGGACCGAGGACCGGGCGATGGGCATCGTCCGGAAGCGGTCCATCACGCCCTTGCGGAAGTCCTCGTTGACGCCGCTGCCCACCGCCATGGCGATGTTCATGCCCATCATCGCCATCATGCCGGGCACCAGGTACTGCACGTAGGCGTGCTGGTTGCCCTTGCCGGCGATGGCGCCCCCGAAGACGTAGACGAACAGCAGGATGAAGATCACCGGCATCAGCACCGCGTCGAACAGCGTCTCCGGGTCGTGCTTGATCTGCACGAGGTTGCGCCGCACCAGCGCACCGATGTGCCGCAGGTTGGCCCGGAGGCCGATCCGGCCCTCGTCGCCGCCGGTCGTGCCGACCGGCGGCACCGTCATCGTCGCGGCACTCATGCCGACACCCCCGCGTACTCCTCGTCGTGCAGAGCGGAACCGGTCTCCGGGGCGGTGGCCCCGGACGTCTTCTGGCCGGTGATCGCCAGGAACACCTCGTCCAGGCTGGGCAGGTGGGTGCTGATCCCGGCCAGTGCGAAGCCTCGCGCGCCCAACACCCCGACGACCGTGGTCAGTTGTTCGTCGCTGACGATGGGGACGTTGACCACGCCCTCTTCGTGGTCGGCGGTGGCGCCGCTGATGCCGTCCAGACCGGCCTGGGCGACGGCGCCCACCATCCGGTCCAGCTCGGTCGGGTCGGCCGGCCGGACCTGGAGGGTCCGCCCGCCGACCTTGGCCTTCAGCTCCTCGACCCGGCCCTCGGCGATCATCTGGCCGCGGTCGATGACCGCCAGTTCGTCGGCGAGCTGCTCGGCCTCCTCCATGTACTGGGTGGTCAGCAGGACCGTGGCGCCCTCGCGGACCATGTGCCGGACCTCCGCCCACACCTCGTTGCGGGTGCGCGGGTCCAGGCCGGTGGTGGGTTCGTCCAAGTAGAGGACCGCGGGTTGGCCGATCATCGAGGCGGCGAGGTCGAGCCGGCGCCGCATGCCGCCGGAGTACTTCCCGGCCGGCCGCTTGGCGGCCTCGGTGAGCGAGAACCGCTCCAGCATCCCGTCGGCGCGGCTCCGGGCGTCCTTGCGGGACAGGTCCAGCAGCCGGCCGATCATGTAGAGGTTCTCCCAGCCGGAGAGCTTCTCGTCGACCGAGGCGTACTGCCCGGTCAGGCCGATCCGGCGGCGCAGGGCGCGGGGCTGGCGCACCACGTCGCAGCCCGCGACCACGGCGTGCCCGGCGTCCGGCACCAGGAGCGTGGACAGGCAGCGCACGAGCGTGGTCTTGCCCGCGCCGTTGGGGCCGAGGACGCCGAGCACGGTGCCCTCGCGCACGTTCAGGTCCACCCCGTCGACGGCCTTCACCTCGCCGAAGTGCTTGACCAGACCGCGCACCTCCACGGCGTTGCCGCCCTTGGTGGTTATCGTCTGTCGCGTCATGCCAACAAAGGTGCCAGCCGCCGCCGACAGCGCACCGACAGGCCGCCGACAGCCCGTGCGGAACGGTTGTCGACGGCCCGTCGGCGGACGGTCAGTGGAAGGTGTGCTCCTCGGCGGGGAAGGCGCCGCCGACCACGTCCTCGGCGAACGCCTTGGCCGCGCCGCCGAGCAGCTCCCGCAGGGCGAGGTACTGCTTGACGAACCGCGGCACCCGGCCGGCGTTGAGACCCGCCATGTCGGTCCACACCAGCACCTGGGCGTCGCACTGGGCCCCGGCGCCGATGCCGACGGTGGGGACGTGCAGCGAACGGGTCACCTCGGCGGCCAGTTCGGCCGGCACCGCTTCCAGGACCACCGCGAACGCCCCGGCGTCCTGCACCGCCTTGGCGTCCCGCAGCAACTGCTGGGCGGCTTCCTCGCCGCGGCCCTGTACCGGGTAGCCGCCGTAGGCGTGCACCGACTGCGGGGTCAGGCCGACGTGGGCCATCACCGGGATGCCGGACGAGACGAGCAGCTCCACCTGGTGTGCGGAGCGCTCGCCGCCCTCCAGCTTGACGGCTCCGACCCCGGCCTCCTTGACCAGTCGGGTGGCGTTGCGCAGGGCCTGGACCGGGCCCTCCTGGTAGGCGCCGAACGGCAGGTCGGCGACGATCAGGGCGCGCTTGGTGCCGCGCACGACCGCCGCGGACAGCAGGGCGATCTCGTCCATCGTGACCGGCACGGTGGACTCGTAGCCGAGGTGGCAGTTGCCCATCGAGTCGCCGACGAGCAGCACCGGGATCCCGGACTCGTCGAAGACCGACGCGGTCATCGCGTCGTAGGCGGTGAGCATCGGCCACTTCTCGCCGCGGCCCTTGGCGGCGGCGATGTCACGGACCGTGACCCGGCGCGAGCCGGTGCCGCCGTAGAGGGTCTTGGTGTTCTCCTTGGCGGGCTTGGCGGTGGGCTCTGCGGTGGCCCCCGCGGCCGGCTCCTGGGCAGGCGAAAGCGTCATGGTGACGACTCCTGTTTCTCCATCTCGAAGCACCCTGACGGTGTCTCCGGACTCCCGTCCATGCTGGCACGGCCTCTTGGGGGAGGAAAGGGGGCGGGGG
>LIQL01000034.1 GCA_001418405.1 Streptomyces diastatochromogenes
ACCCGGCCGGACACACCTCCGGCCGGGTGTACCTGGCACTGGTGGAGCGGCTGCTGGCCGCCGTGCGGGACGACTCGGCCGTCGAGATGACCGCCGCCATGAACCACGCCAACGGCGCGTTCACCCTGCGGGCCGGGGTGCCGGTGCGCCAGCTGTCCGCCGCGGACTTCCACACGGCGCTGGGACGGTGCGACGTGGTGCTCAGTTCCCCCGGGATGACCACCCTCGTCGAGGTGTCCCGAGCCGGCCGGCCCTACGTCCCGCTGCCCCCACAGAACTGGAGCCAAGTCCTCATCTGCCGACACCTGTCCGCCCGCTCGGCCCACGACCTGTGGCCGTTCCTCACCGCGCCCTACGACGGCATCGCCGAGGGGGCACCCGAGGCGGCGAAGGCCGTCGCCGTCCAGGAGGTCAACCGACGGCTCGGCCGCGACGACGGATACGCGGCGCGTTACGCACGACTGGCCCGGCACGCGGTGGGAAACCCCGAGACGCCGGACCTGGGAGCCCCCTTCGACGGGGCGCACGAGGTGGCCGCTGTCGTGGCCGCAGACCTGGCCGCTCGCCGCAGCGCGGTCGAGCCGACGACGGAGGCAACAGCGTCATGACCGAACCGACCACGGCACGCACCCGATCCGCCCTCCTCACCACCCTGCACTCGCTCGCCGGCGAGGTTGACGGGGCACGGAGGTGGAGTCAGACCTCCCGGACCATGGCACCGGCGCGCGTCGCCACGGTGTTCGGCTCGGCCCGCACCGAACGGGACGAACCTGCCTACCAGATGGCCAGGGAACTGGGCGCCGCCCTCGCCGCCCGACGCTGGACGACCGTGACCGGCGGCGGCCCCGGGATCATGCAGGCCGTCCGGGACGGCAGCGGCACCACGCTGTCCCGGGCGGTGCGCATCGAGATCCCCGGCGAAGTGCCCGACACGGTGCTCGACGAGGACCGTTCGCTCACCGTCGGCACCTTCGCGCTGCGCAAGCTGCTCCTCACCCACGACATCGACGCGCTGTTCGTCTTCCCCGGCGGGGTGGGCACGTTCGACGAGCTCTTCGAGGTCCTGGTCCACCACGACACCGACCGGCTCGACCGCTTCCCCGTGGTGCTCGTCCAACCCGAAGGCACCGGCCTGTGGCAGGCGTTCGTGCAGTTCGTCCAGGCACACCTGGTCGACGCCGGGCTCGCCAGTCCCACGGTGGTCAAGGAACTCGTCGTCGCCGAGTCGGTGGAGGCGGCGCTGGCGGCCGTGGGGGCGCACCCACCGGCCACCGTCCCGCAGCCGGGGACCGCCACCGCGCCGGACGCCACCGCAGACCTCGGCACGGAACGGCGGACGGCATGACCGAGCACGCCCGGCCGCCGGCCACCGAGCACCGCCCCGTCGACGTCAGCGTCATCATCCCCGCCTACAACGCGCGCGCCACGCTGGAGGCGTGCCTGCTGTCGCTGACGCACCAACGACCGCAAGGAAACGGGTCGTTCGAGGTGCTCGTCATCGACGACGGCTCCACGGACGGCACCGGCCCGATGGTCGACTCCTTCGCCTCCCGCCTGGACCTGCGCTACGTCCACGAGCCCCGTACCCCGGCATCGGGACGCGCCCGGGCGCGCAACATCGGACTGGCCCTGGCCACCGGCAGCCTGGTCGTGACGCTCGACGCCGACCAGGTCGTGGGCCCCGACTTCCTGGCGGAGCACGTCCGCGCGCACGGCACCGCCGACGACCTGCTGGTCGTCGGCCGGCGCCACCAACTGGGGGAGGGCACGTTCGACCTGGCGCGCCTGGCCCGCGGGTTCAGCCTCGGGGCGCTGCCGGAGGTGGTGCGCGGCGACGAACGCGAACCGGTCCTCGCGGCGCTGGGCGGCGAGCTGAGCGATCTGCGCACCGCCTGGCACTACCTGTGGACCTGCAACGCCTCGGTGCGGCGCGACCGACTGGCCGCCGTCGGGGGCTTCGACGAGGAGTTCCACGGCTGGGGCCTGGAGGACGCCGAGTTGGGGTACCGGCTCGTTCAGGACGGCGTCCGGATGCGCTACAGCACCCGTGCCGCCGTCTACCACGAACACCGCTCCCCGGTCTCCGCGTCGATGTACCGCGAATGGCGCGCGAACCTCGCCCACTTCGCCGGCAAGCACCCCGACCCCGTGGTCCGGCTCCAGGAGATGTTCGCGCCCGCCATCGATCCGGCCGCACCGGCGGCGGAGGCGTGGGTGGACACCGCCGTGCGGTTCGAGCACCGCGCCCGGGCACTGGCCGGCGTCCCGCAGCCGGCCCACCACGGGTGAGCCACCCGCACCCCTTCCCACCGACGTCCTGAGAGGCTGCGTCACCCACCATGCACACCCCACCGGAACCGAGGGCCGGGAGCGGCGCGCCGCGCCCCGTGCGACGGCTCGTGTACCTGCCCACCAACCGCCCCTTCGAGGCGGCCTTCCGCTCCGTCGCCGCCGAGGTCGCGGCGCTACCCGAGGCGGCGCGCCAGCAGGTGACGATGCTGGTGGTGGACGACTGCCCGCCGCCGGTCTCCCGGGCCAACCGCCAGGTCGCCGAGGCGGCCGCCGCGACCGCCGGCGTCCCGGTGCACGTGTTGGGCGCGGACGGATGGACCCGCTTCGTCCACGACCTCCTCGCGACCGCCGCGCTCCCGCCGGCCGAACGCACCGCGGCGGAAGGCGCCCTGTGCAAGCCGACCGGTTCCTACGGAGCCGGCCCCAACAAGGCCGCACTGGTCGCCGCGTACCTGGGCGCGCGGACCCTGCACCGGCGCGACAGCGACCAGGTGACCCACGTCGACCCCGCTTCCGGCGCCTCTCCGCTGCGGATCGAGGCGGAACTGCTCGACGGGGGCGCCGCGGCCGGGAGCAAGGGCGCGTACTGCGTCGGCTCCTCCCTCACCGGCCGCCCCACCCGCGACCGCCGCGACCTGCTGGACCGCTCCGAGGAGTTCGTCGACCGCATCGACGCCCTGAGCCGGCTCTCCCCGGCCGAGACCCGGGTGGCCCGGCCCGCGGCCCCGGCCCGGCCCGAAGAGGTCGTCGCGCACGGCGGGGTGCCGGCCCACCGCGACCACACCGGCGCCGTGGAGATGGGCATCGCCGCCCTGCGCCGCGTCCACGAGTGGATCCCGGAGATGCCCGCGGTCGGGGTGCTGGGCAGCGACTACTTCCAAAAGGGACTGCTCTACCAGCTCGAACTCCCCGTCTGGCACCACGACCTGACCGCCGACCACCACTACGAGCCGTGGCGGGCGGAGCAGAGCAGCGCCGCACACCTCGGCTGGTACGCCCGCGCCGAACTGCGCTACGCCGTGCTGCGCAAGCACTGGAACGCCTTCAACGAGGCCCTGATGACCCAGCGCGACCTGCTGCTGCCCGACGGGCAGCACTTCGACTCGGCGGCGTACGCGGAGTTCCTCCTCGACACCGTGGAGCGCGGCGCGGAGCGCACGGCTGCCATCCCGTCCGCGTTCGTCGAGATCTACCGCGAGGCGGCCGCCGCCGCGTCGGGCGACGTCCGGAGCCGCCTCGACGTCCGCGTCGCGGCCCTGGAGGAGGCGGCGGACACGACCGGGCAGTACGTGGCCGACGCCGTGCGGGAGTTCGCGGCGCTGACCCGCAGTTGGCCCGCACTGGTGGCGGCGGCGGGCCGGCTCGGCGCCGACGGCGACCTCGGACGGTACGCCTAACCCCCGCGGGGTCCGCCCGTCCGCCCCACCCCCGAAAACGTTGCGGAAGAGCGCTGCGGCCCGCCAAGGAAGCCGCACTCACGGACTGACAAGGAGATCACCATGTGCGGCATCGGCGGCATCCTGCTGAAACGACGCCCTTCCCTCGACCACCGGGCCATGGCCGTGCCGCTCGGTGCGTCCCTGGCCCACCGGGGCCGGGACGGAACGGGAGCCTTCAGCGACGACTGGATCTCCCTGCACTCCGCCCGGCACGCCGTCATCGCCGTCGACGACGCCCGCCAGCCGCTCTTCGACTGCGAGCGCGCGCTGGTGATGGTGGGCAACGGCGAGGTGCTCAACTACCGGGAACTCAGCCACCGGCTGCCCGCCGACCGGCGCCGCCGGATGCCCCCCGGCGACCTCCAGGTGGCCCTGGAACTCTGCGCCGAGCGCGGCACCGCGGCCTTCGAGGACCTGCGCGGGCCGTTCGCGCTGGCCGTGTGGGACTCCACCGCCCGCGAACTGACCCTGGTCCGCGACCGGCTCGGCGAGCGCCCCCTGTACTACTACGACTCGCCCGACCTGTTCGCCTTCGCCTCGGAGCTGCGCTGCCTCACCGCGTGCCTGCGCGGCGAAACCCTCCGCCTCGACCCGGCCAACGCCCTGGCCTTCCTGGGCCTGGGCCGCCTCCCGGGGGACCGGACGCTGTACCAGGACGTCCGGTCCGTGCCGGCGGGCGGCGTGCTCCGGATCGCCCCCGGCGCCGCCGGCCCGCGCGCGGCGGCCCCGCTCACCCCGGTGTCCGGCCTGCGGGCCGCCCCCGCCGACGAGACCGAGATCGGCCAACTCATCGACCAGGCGCACCGCCGCGCCCTGGTCGCGGACCGCCCGGTCGCGGTGGGGTTCTCCGGGGGCATCGACTCCTCCGCGGTGCTCAAGGCGGCACTTGAGCACGCGGAGCCCGCGGCGGCCGTCACGGTGTTCTCGGCCCGCTGCCCCGACGAGGACGAGAACCTGCGTCGGGCCCGCGCCCTGGCGCGGAAGTTCGGCGTCGACCTGCACGAGGTGCCGTTCCGCATCCCGTCGCTCGACGCCACCGCGGACCTGCTGAACGACACCCTCGACGCACCCGCCGCGGAGCCGCTGGTGCTGCACAACGACGCCCTGCACCGCGCCGCGCGGGAGCACTCCGCCGTGCTCCTGGGCGGCCACGGCGCGGACGAGGTGTTCGGCGGCTACGTCCGCTACGCCGCGCTGCGCGCGGACGCGGTGGACGCCACCACCGAGGAGTGGATGGCCATGTCGCTGTGGGAACGCTGGAACCGCACCGCCGGCTGGCACAAGTTCGTGACGGACTTCGGCAGCGACGCCGTCGCGCCCCGCACCGCGGCGCTCGGCGACGTCCTGGACCGCCCGTTCCCCTACTCGACGGCCGAGCACCGCGACCCGGTGCTGTTCGGGCAGGCCCTCGACCTGTTCCGGCTGATGACCTACGACAACTTCCGCGCGACGGACGAGAACGGGATCGCCCGCGGCGTGGAGGTCCGCTCGCCGTTCTTCGACATCGACCTGGTGGCGGGCGTCTTCAGCCTGCCGGCGGAGCGGCGCATCCGCCCGGACGCGCCCAAGCACCTGCTCCGCGGCGTCTTCCGCGGCACGCCGCTGGCCGGGGAGTTCACCGAGCGCAAGGTCGGCTTCGACGACCACTTCTCGTACTCGGACTGGATGACCGACAACTGGCCCGACTTCTCCTCCGTCATCGTCGACGGCCCGCTGACCGACCTCGGGATCCTGCGCGACGGGGCCCTCGCCGACCTGGAGAAGTTCGACTGGCGCCTGCTGTGGCGCCTGTTCAGCCTCTCCACGTGGCTGGAGCGGGAGGGCCGCCCGCCGGTGGCCGGGAACTGAGGGAGCGTCGGGACCCCCGCCGGCCGCCCGCCGTAGGCGGTCAGCCGTTCGGCAGGATCACCGCACGACCGTCGATCAGACCGGCGTGCAGCCGCTCGTAGGCCAGTGGCGCGTCGTCCAGGGAGAACGTCTCGGTGTGGACGGAGACCGCACCGGAGCGGGCCAGCGCCAACACCTCCAGCAGCTCGCCCCGGCTTCCCCAGTACGGTGCGCTGACCGACACCTCGAAGGGCAGGTGACCGAAGCCGACCGGCAGGGCGGCGCCGCCGATGCCGACCAGGCTGACGTCGGCCTCGATGGCGGCGACCGCCGCGGCCGTCGCCACGGTGGGCGCCGCCCCGACGAAGTCGAACACGGCCTGCGCGCCGATCCCGCCGGTGAGTTCGCGCACCGCGTCCGCGGCCCCGGAGTCGGACCGGACCGCCTCGTGGGCGCCCATCTCGCGGGCCAGCCGCAGCTTGTCGTCGCTCACGTCGAGGGCGACGACGCGGGCCGGGGTCAGGGCGCGCAGCAGTTGGATCGCGACGTGCCCGAGGCCACCGGCGCCGATGACCACCGCCGTGGACCCGGGCGTCAGCTTGGGCAGCGACCGCTTGATCGCGTGGTACGGGGTCAGCCCCGCGTCCGTGAGCGGTACGGCGGCGACCGGATCGAGTCCGTCGAGCGGCACCAGGTGCCGAGGGTCGTCCACCACCAGGTACTCGGCGATGGCTCCGGGCGCGCCCAGACCCGGCGGACGGATGCCGAGTTCGTCGGCGCGCAGGCAGTAGTTCTCCTTGCCCTCCGCGCACTTGGCGCAGGTTCCGCACCCCCACGGGCCGTACACGGCGACGGCGTCGCCCTCCTGCACCGCGGTGACACCCGGGCCGAGCGCGGCGACCGTGCCGACGCCCTCGTGGCCCAGGGTGAGCGGGAGCGGGTAGGGGAAGCCCTCGGCAGGGCGGTTCATGACGGCGAAGTCGGAGTGGCACACGCCGGCGGCGGTGACCTTGAGCAGCACCTGGCCGGGGCCGGGCGTCGGATCGGGAACGTGCACGACCTCGGGCGGAGCGCCGATGGTGCGGTACTGGAGGGCCTTCATGACGGGGTTCTTTCCTGCGTGGTGGTGTGGGGGAGGGGAGGGGGCGGAACGGGCGCCCGCCCAGGGCGCCCGCACCGCTACGGGAAGTCGGTCGGCCGGCCGCCGGCGGCGGCCTCGTGGGCCAGGGCGTCGTAGGCGCCCTCCACCAGGGCGGCGAGGTCGTTCGCGGGCGGCTCGCCGGCGTCCGCGGCGTGGGCCCAGACGCGCAGGGCGGCGCTGAGGACGCCGGCGGACGCCTCGACGACCACGGCCGGGCGCACGTCGTGCTCGTCGGTGCCGAGGCGGGCCGCGAGGATCCGGATCGATTCCCGGTGCGCGTCGACCCGGATGCGTTCGTACGCGGCGAAGAGCGCCGGCTCGCGGTCCACCAGGGCGAGCAGGCGCCGCGTCTTGGGCTGGAGGTGCCAGCCGGGGCTCTGCTCGTCGGCGAGCCAGGCGCCGACGGCCCTGCGGTAGGCAAGTAGCGGCGGCTCCGCGGCGGGGCGGATGCGCAGCAGGGCGTTGATGCGGTCGCCGTCGCCCCGGACGAAGTCGAGGGCGGCGTCCTCCTTGCCGGCGAAGTGCCGGCTGAAGGTGCGCCGCGTGACGTCGGCGCGCTCCGCGATCGCCTCGACCGTCGTGTCGGCGAGGCCGCGCTGGAGGATCAGGTCGAGTGCCGCGGTGGCCAGTGCCCTGCGGGTCCGTCGTTCCCTGCGCCGCCGGCGGTCCTCGGCGGGGGCGCCGGCGGCGTCCGGGGAAGGCTCCGGCACCGTCATGTTTGCCACGGTACACCCGTTGTGTCCCATCGGGACATGTGTCCCATGGGGACACTCCGGGGGGCGGCGCGGCACCCGGCGCCGCGCTACGCCTGGGTCCGGCGGGCCCGGGCTTCCAGGTAGCGCTGTTCGGCGAGGCTGGCGGTGGACTTCGCGGCGCGCCGGTAGTGCGCGTGCGCGCCGGCCGTGTCGCCGGTCTGCTCCAGCAGGTGTGCCCGCACGGACAGCAGCCGGTGGTGCCCGGCCATCCGCGCGTCTTCGTCCAACGTGGCCAGCAGGGCCAGACCGGCCCGCGGGCCCTCGGTTTCGGCGAGTGCGATCGCGCGGTTGAGGGTGACCATGGGGTTGGGCGCGATCCGTTCCAGGATCAGGTAGAGCGCGTGCACCTGCGGCCAGTTGGTCTCGTCGGCGGTCGCCGCGGCGGCGTGCGTGGCGGCGATGGCGGCCTGGAGTTGGTACGGCCCGAGCGCCGGGCCCGCGAGCGACGCCTTGGTCAACTCCAGCCCCTCGTCGATCAGAGCCCGGTCCCAGGCCCCGCGGTCCTGCTCGTCCAGCGGCACCAGGTCTCCGGCCGGCGTCGTCCGGGCCTCCCGGCGGGCGTGGGTCAGCAGCATCAGCGCGAGCAGCCCGGTCACCTCGCCGTCGTCGGGCAGCTGCGCGTGCACCATCCTGACCAGGCGAATCGCCTCGTGCGCGAGGTCGGCGCGGTGCAGCTCGCTGCCCGAGGAGGCCGTGTAGCCCTCGTTGAAGATCAGGTAGAGCACGTGCAGGACGACCCGCAGCCGCTCCTCGCGCTCCGCGCCCTCCGGCAGGACGAACGCGCTGCCGGCCGCCTTGATGCGCTGCTTGGCCCGGCTGATCCTGGCCGCCATCGTGGCCTCCGGCACCAGGAAGGCCCGGGCGATCTCGGCGGTGGTCAGGCCGCCGACCGCGCGCAGCGTCAGGGCGGTCTGGGAGGCGGCGGTCAGCGTCGGGTGGCAGCACAGGAACAGCAGCACCAGCGAGTCGTCGGTGTCCGGCACGTCCTCGGGCACCACCTCGGTGGCCGTCGCCGACTCGCGCTCGCGACGGGCGCGGTCGCTGCGCAGCTGGTCGATGAGGCGCCGGGAGGCGACGGTCACCAGCCAGCCGCGCGGGTGGGTCGGCACGCCGTCGGCCGGCCACTGCACGGTGGCGGCGAGCACCGCCTCCTGCACGGCGTCTTCGCACCCCTCGAACTGGCCGTACCGACGTACCAACGTGCCGAGGACCTGCGGCGCGAGCGCACGCAGCAGGTCCTCGAAGTCGTGCGCTGTCATGCCTCCAATTGTCCGTCGGCGAACATCACCTGCCGCACCTCGACCCCCAGCCCCGCGATCGCGGTGTCCGGGATCTGCGTGGCCAGCTCGATCGCCCGCTCCTTGTCCTCGCAGTCGATCAGGTAGAAGCCGCCCAGGTACTCCTTGGACTCCAGGAAGGGACCGTCGGTCACCACCGGCTGGCCGTTGCGCACGGACACCACCACCGCCTGCGACGGGTCGACCAGCGCCTGCGTGGTGATCAGTTCGCCGGACTCCTTCAGGGCCGCGATGAACCGGCCGTGGCCTTCACCGATCGCCGCCTTCTCCTCGTCGGTCAACGCGTCCAGCACGGCCGGGTTGATGTGCATGCTGATCAGGAACTGCATGTCGTACTCCTCGTACTCCTGGTGGATCGCGAGCCCCGTGCGGGGCCTGCCACCGGTCGGTCGGAGCCGCGGTGGCCTTCTTGACGTCCCCCGCCGGAACTTTTGCACGGGATTTCGCAGCGGCCCCGCACACACCGCCCGCACCACCCGCATGGCACGCATTCACGCCGTCGCTCCGAGGTCCGCCCCGCCCTGACAGGGGCGGCGGAAAGTCCCGTCCGCGGCGATGTCCGTCCGCGGCGATGTCAAGAAGCTGCCGACCGCTCCGACCGACCGGCGGAACCACGAGAGAACAGGGAGTTTCGAACATGCGAGTCAACCGGGCGTGGCTGGGACTGGTCGTCCTCATGCTGCCGACACTGCTCGTCTCCATGGACATGACGGCATTGCTCCTCGCGCTCCCACAGCTGAGCGCCGACCTGGGTGCCACCAACATCCAGCAGCTGTGGATCAGCGACAGCTACGGACTCATGGTGGGCTCTCTGGTCATCACGATGGGGACGCTCGGCGACCGGATCGGCCGTCGCCGGTTGCTGCTGACCGGCGGAGCGGCGTTCGCGGTGCTGTCGGTCGTGGCCGCCTGTGCGACCAGCCCGCTGATGCTGATCGTGGCACGGGCCCTGCTGGGTGTCGCCGGCGCGACCCTGACGCCGTCCACCCTCGCCCTGCTCACAAACATGTTCCGGGACGGACGGCAGCGCGGGCGGGCCATCGCGATCTGGGCCACCTGCCAGTTCACCGGCGGTGCGCTCGGGCCGGTGCTCGCCGGATTCCTGCTCCAGCACTTCTGGTGGGGATCGGTGTTCCTGGCCGCCGTGCCGGCGATGGCCGTGCTGCTGCTCGCCGGGCCGGTCCTGCTGCCGGAGTTCCGCGACGACCGGGCCGGCCGGCTGGACCTGCCCAGCGTCGCGCTGTCGCTCATGGCCGCGCTGCTGGTGGTCTACGGCGCCAAGCAGCTCACCGTCGAGACCCGGCCGGTCGTGCCGGCACTCGTCCTCCTCGTCGGCGCGGCCGCCGGAGCGCTGTTCGTGCGCCGGCAACTACGGCTCCCCACCCCGCTGTTGGACCTGCGGCTGTTCCGCAACCGTCCGGTGGCGGCCGTCCTCGTCGCGCTGGTCCTCGCCGGCGTCGCCATGGCCGGTACGGGCCTGCTGGTGACCCAGTACCTGCAGAGCGTGCTGGGTTTCTCGCCGATGGCGTCGGCGTTGCTGTTCGCGCCGATGGGCCTGGGGGTGGCGGTCGGCACCACGCTCGCACCCGCACTGGCCCGGCGGATGCCGCAGACGACCGCGATCGCCGGCGGGTTGGCGGTGTCGGCGCTGGGCGGCCTGCTGCTGGTCGGCGTCGACGGGGCGCGCGCCCTGCCGGTGGTGATGACCGCCATCGCCGCCCTGGCGTCGGGCACCGGTCCGCTCTTCGCGCTGGGCACCGGGCGGATCGTCGGCTCCGTACCGCCGGAGCGCGCCGGTTCGGCGGCATCGCTGTCGGAGACCGGGAACTACTTCGGCGGATCGCTCGGCTTCGTGCTGCTCGGACTGGTGGCCGCGGGCGTCTACCGCAGCCGGACGCACGGGAGCTCCGACTCGCTGGCCGGCGCGGTCGCCGCCAGCCGGCACCTGCCCGCCGACCAGGGCGCGGACCTGCTGCACACCGCGCGGGCGGCGTTCACGGCCGGTCTGCACGTCACCGGCGTCATCGCCGCGGTCCTCTTCGCCGGGCTGGCCGTGCTCATCGTGGCCATGCGCCCGACGTCCTCGCCGGCCACGGTCGCGCCGGTCGACGTCCCCGAGCACGAGGCGAACCACGTGTAGGGCCGTCGGGGGCCGGCCCTCTTGCCGGCCGGGTCGAAGCCCGGCCGGCAAGAGGGGAACCGCGCGGCTCAGGCCCTTCCGGAACTCTTGTGGAAGTCCGCGTCGAATGCCTTCTCGATTCCGCTGATCACCGCGGAGTCGCTGACGATGAGGCCGAGTTCGCGATTGTTGTTGAGCGAATTGTTGGAGAAGTTCTCCGACCCGGCGAACACCTTCGCGGCGGCCGTCCCGTAGTCGGTGACGATCGCCTTGGCGTGGATGTAGTAACCCGTGGAACTCGTGTAGGTGGTCACCTTGCCGCCCGCGGCGGTGACCTTCTTGAGCTGCTTGCTGTACTTCGAGGACTGGTTCTCGGCGACGATGCGCACGGCGACGCCGCGCTTCGCGTCCGCCACGACGGCATTCACCAGGGCGGCGTCGCCGAATTCCTCCTGCTGGACGTCGAGGGTGCGCTTCGCGCCCTTGATCAGGGCCAGGAGGTGGCTTTGCGAGTCGGTCGGCGACCAGACCAGGTCGGTGCCGTCGGACGGAGTGACGGAGGACTTCCGGAAGTCGGCGTCGAAGACCTTCTCGATCGCCGCGACATCGGCCTTGTCGGCGTCGAAGACCCCGTAGTCACGCGAGGTCGCGTAGTACTTCGTGTCGAAGTTGCCGGTACTGACGTACGACCTGGTGCCGTCGACGGTGATCGTCTTCTGGTGCGTGTACACGTACGCCGAGGACGAATACGTCACCCCGGCGCCGGCCGCGGACAGCGCCTTGTAGGCGGCGCCGTCGATGGACTTGTGCTGGGAGTCGAAGACCACCCTGACCTTCACGCCGGCCTTTTCCTTCTTGACCAGGGCGTTGACGAGGGTGGTGTCGCGCAGTTCGTAGATCGTCACGTCGACCGACTTCTTGGCCGAGTTGACGAAGTCGTAGATCGGGCCCTCCTTCTGGTCCGGCAGGATCACCAGGGAGAAGGGGCTGGCCGCATGAGCGGTGGCGGGCACGAAGGCACCTACCGCGGCCAAAGCGCCTGCGGTCAGGGCGGGCACGAGACGGCGAGTGGGGCGCACCGGGACTCTCCTGACGTGGTGGGGGAAACGCGCAACGCGCGTAGTGCACCCCAGTAAGGCACAGCCCCGAAGCCTGCTGAAGCCCAGTTGAGTGAATAGCAGGGCAGCTTTGTGCAAAGCCACGCCATACCTGATGCCGAGTCAAATGCGGTGAAAATTCTGGTGGTTATCTCCCCTCAATTCGGCGGGGGTGAGAGAGCGGGGGTGTTCGGTCGTAACCGGGGTGCGCATCCTTTGCCGGGCCGCCGCGGTCGGCCGGTGGGCGTGTGGCGTGCCGGAGCGGCGCCGCGACAGCTGACGGGCGTCCGGCGCCGCACGAAATTGCGTTGTCGGCTCGCGGGCGCAGCCGTAGCGTCACCGGCATGTCCCTCCGTCTTCGTCTGCGTCAAGCCCTCCCCGAAGCGATGCGTGCCCGCGACAAGGTCGCCCTCAGCGCGCTCCGCGCCGCGCTCTCCGCGCTGGACAACGCCGAGGCCGTGCCCGTGGCGGAAGCCGAGCTGCGCGGCGTGGCCCTCGAAGCGGCACCGGTCGGCGCCGGCGCCACCGAGGCGCTGCGGCGCGAGCTGAGTGACCGCGAGGTGCTGGACATCGTGCGGGCGGAAGTCGGCGAACGCCTCGACGTGGCCGCGCAGTTGACCGGCCCCGCGCACGCCGACCGGGCCGCGCGGCTGCGCGCGGAGGCCGCGGTGCTCCTCCGGATGGTCGACGGTCCCGGCGCCGTTTAGGCACCGCGCCCCGCGCCGAGGAAATCGCCGCCGGGTGCGGTGCGGTCATGCCGCGTCCGGCGGTTATGTGAAATTCGGGTCAGTCGGTAAATGGGTCATGCCAGTTCGTGACCATCATGGGATGCGGCGCGTCATTCGATGAGTGTGCAGCATTTTGCATTAATCTCCCTTCACCGTATGAAGTCGATCAATCGCTGATCGTATCCGCGCGAATTTCGGAGATGACATGCGCAAGCTTCGCAAGGCTTCCGTGGTGGTGGCCCTAATCGGCAGCATCAGCCTCTTCGGTGCCGGCACCGCCCAGGCCAATGCGGGCCCCGACCACGGCGGCCCCCAGGTGAGCCAGAAGACCACCTTCCAGCAGCAGTCGAGCGGCCGGCACCACGGCAAGCACGGTGGCCGAAAGGTCATCATCCGGCAGAGCACCCGCTGCCGGACGTTCGAGAACAACATCGATGTCCTCGGCGGGTTCGGATTCCTCCACCACTGGGGCCACGAGCACCGGGGCTGGGACCGTCGGGGCGTGCGGGTCAACAGGATCGGATCGACCGTGGGGTGCAACAACGTCATCCGCCTCTGACGGATCGGCATTGCGGTGGCGCGGGCGGCACACGGGTAATTCCCCGGCCGTTCGGTGACCACGCACTCACGGTGGCCGCCGGGGCACCGTCCACTTCCCGGACGGTGCCCCGGCGGCATTTTCGTGCGCCCGTCGCGGCCCACCGGATCCAAGGGGAAGCGCGCGTCCGGCGTCGGCGGCGGGGTGCCCGTCGGCGCGTATCGGGCGGCGCGGCTGTCCGCTCGGGCCACCTTGGAATCCTTCGAGATTTTGGGTGATTACGAGTTCATGCCCAGGGGAAGTGGCGCATTTCCCGGTGTTTATGACGAACCAGCAGGTCGGCGGGGAGTGATCCACGATTCGTTGACATTCGCTCGGCGGGGATGGTTGAGTCGAATGCGCCGGGGAGACCACCCCGGGTTGCCGAACAGTGCGGACGCCGGTGTCGTCACACGATTCCACCGTGTCCACGCGTGTCCAGACCCCCTTCCGGAAGGGGGTTTCTCCTCTCCTCATTCGGCGACCGCTTCGGAGTGCTGAGTGGGCAAAGCGCAGGTGTGAATCGACGCGGGGCACCGTGCGGTCGACTGCCCGGGGCCGTAAGGGCCCAGGAAAAGGAGCTTGGTGTGCCTGAAACCGGGAAGGGCGTGCGCGAAGCGCCCCAGGAAACCGTCTACGACGGTCCCGGGGAATTCGACAGACCGGCCACCAACGCCGCGCACCTCGTGGTCGACGGCGGGCGTGCGCCACACCACTCCGGTCCACGGACCGTCACGGTGCCGGGCGACAAATCGGTGAGCCACCGGGCGCTACTGGCCGCCCTGCTGCCCGGTGCGCCCGCCCATCTGACCGTGCGCAACGCCAACTTGGGCGGCGCCGTCCGGGCGCTGCTGCCCGCGCTGCACGCGCTGGGACTGCGCGTGGACGACGTGGACGACGACGGAGGTGGCACGCTCGTCGTGCGTCGGGGCGCCGCACCCGTCCCGCAGCAGGTGCGCGACCATCCCCACCGCATCTCCTGGCCCGCGGACGTGCCGTATCTGGAGACCGGCGGATCGAGCGCCGCGGCGCGGCTGCTGATCGGGATGCTGGCCGGGACCGGAACCCGGGCGGTGGTGGACGGCGACGACGTGCTGCGCCACCGGCCGATGGAGTGGATCGTCGATCCGCTGCGCCAACTCGGCGCGGTCATCGACTACTTGGGAGAGCTCGGGCGATTACCCGTGGTGGTGCGCGAACCGGTGTGCCGGCCCGGGACGGTCGAGCTGACCGTGGGCAGCGCGCAGGCCCGGTCCGCGGTGCTGCTCGCGGTGGCCGCAGCGGGCCTGGCGGCCACCGTGCGCCATCCCGTCCGCTCGCGCGACCACACCGAACGGATGCTCGCCGCCTTCGGCGGGGGGCTGGACGAACACGGGCGGACCCTCACCTGGGACGGCGGACCGTACACCGTCCCGCCCGTCATCGACGTCCCCGCCGACCCCTCCCTCGCGGCGTACCCCGTGGCGGCCCATCTGTTGTGGGGCGACGGCAGCGAGTTGCGCGTGCCGGGTGTCGGTCTCAACCCGACCCGGTTGGGATTCTTCGAGGTGCTGCGGCGGGCCGGTGCCGGCATCTCCTACGAGGACGAACGCAGCACCAGCGGCGGTGAACCGACCGGCACGGTGGTCGCCAGGGGCGGCCTGGACGGTCTGGAGTCGGTGCGGGTCGACGAGCCCGCCGTGCTGCACGCGCTGATCGACGAGGTCCCGCTGCTCGCCGCGGTCGCCGCCCGCCTGCCCGGCACGTCCTGGATCGGGTGCGCCGAGGAGTTGCGCTTCAAGGAGACCGACCGGCTGACGACGACCGCCCGCATGGTCGCCGCGTTCGGGGCCCGGGTCGAGGTGGCGGCGGACGGGCTGACCGTGACCGGCGGCGCTCCGCTGCGCGCCGGGACCGTGCCCGGCTTCGAGGACCACCGCATCGCCATGGCCGCCGCGACCCTCGCGACGAGCCTGCCCGGGCGCACCACGGTGCACGGCGGCGCCTGCCATCACACGTCATTTCCCGACTTCGCCGATGTGCAACGGGCCGTCGGCGCACGGATCGTGGAGGACAGCCAGCAATGACCGACTTAGCGTCCGACGCGGCGACCGGCTCACCCCAGAGGGCGGACGGCCGCCCCGGCGCCGTGGAGGCGCGGTCCACCGGCAGCACCCTCGGCCCGGACTTCAGCACCGGCAGCGGCCCCTGGCTGCGCACCGAGGACGGCACCGCCTGGTTCGACGGCACCTCCGGCAGCGGCGCGGCGACCCTCGGCCACCAGCACCCGGACGTCACGGCCGCCGCGATCGCCCAGCTCAACCGCCTGACCCACACCGGCTGCAAGGTCGGCTCCGACGCCCGTACGCGACTGGTCGAGCGGATCGGCGCGCTGTCCCCGTACCGGGAACCGGCTGTCCTGCCCACCGCGACCGGGGCCGAGGCGGTGGAATCCGCGTTGAAGATCGCCCGGGCCGCCACCGGACACCAGGCGGTGGTGACGTTCCGGCACGGCTACCACGGCAAGACCGCCGGCGCACTGGCCCTGACCTGGCGTTCGGAGTTCAAGACCTACAGCGCACCGCAACCGGACCACGTCGTCACCGCCGCACTGCCCGATCCGCGCACGGGCGAGCCGGCCGACGGCCCGGCCCGCTTCGCCGCCGACCTCGCCGCCGCACTGGACGCCGCCGACGCGCACGGGGGCACCGCGGCGGTGGTGCTGGAGCCCGTCCAGGTGACCGAGGGCGTGCTCCCGGTGGCCGCCGGGATCCTCGACGAGATCGCCCGCCAGACGCACGCCCGGGGCGCGCTGCTCGTGCTGGACGAGATCTACACGGGCCTGGGGCGGGCCGGGCGGCTGTTCACCGCCGAGCTGATGACCGAGCGTCCGGACCTGACACTGCTCGGCAAGACCCTCGGCAACGGCTTCCCGATCGCCGCGGTGGTGGGGGAGCGGGCGGTGCTGGACGCGCTGCCGCCGAGCGTGCAGACCTCCACCTTCTCCGGCCACCCGCTCTCCTGCGCCGCGGCCGCGGCAGTGGTGGACGTCGTCGTGCGACAGGACGTGGCGGGCCGGGCGCAGGCGCTCGGGGAACGGCTGCGGGCCGACCTCGCGGCGCTGGCCGCCGACCATCCGTGGATGAGCGCCGTCCGGGCCGTGGGGGCGCTGGCCGCCTTCGACTGCGTGCGCGACGGGCGGTTCGACCCGGCACTGGCCAAGGCCGTCACCGGTGCCGCGCTGCGGGAACGGCTGCTGCTGTTCGGCGGCGGCCCAGAGGGCGCCACGGTCAAGATCGTGCCGCCGGCCCTGTTGGACGAGGCGGAACACCGCTGGCTGACCGAGCGGATCGGCACGGCCGTGGCGCAGGCCGGGAGGCACGACGGGGGCGGGCGAATATGACGTTCCAACAGCTTGCGCAGGACGTGCTGGAGCCGGGTCTGTGCACCGTGTGTGGTGCCTGTCAACTGGCCTGCCCGGCCGGGGTGATCGGGTTCGACGGGCTGGACCCCGTGCTCACCGCCGATTCCTGGACCGCCACCGACTGTGCGGACTGCTCCGACTGCCTGGACGTCTGCCCGGGCGCCGACCCCGGGACCCCGGAGAGCGAGGAGCGACTGTTCGGCCGCACCCGCACCCCGGACGAACGCTGGGTCGGCGTCTTCTCCGAGGTGGTCGCCGGCCACGCCGTGGACGCCGACGTCTACGAGGCGTCCGCCAGCGGCGGCAGCCTCACGGCCTTGTTGCAGACCGCGATGCACCGGCTGGACGTCTCGGCGGTGCTCTCGATGGGGCGGGACGAGAAGGAACCCTGGCGGGCCGCGCCGGCCGTCCTGCGCGATCCGGCCGAGCTGGTGGAAACCGCCCAGTCCACCTATCAACTCGCGCCGTATCTAGGGGCGTTGCGTCCGCTCATGCTGGAGGAGCCCGAGACCCGGATCGCCATGTCCGGGGTGGCCTGCCACATCCAGGCGATGCGCAAGCTCCAGGCGATGGACACCGAGGCGGGGCGGTGGGCGCGTGCGCGGGTGGTGCTACTGGTCGAACCCGCCTGTTCCTCCAGCACCCGTCCCGAAGGCACCGCCGACGTGATCCGCGAACGGGCGGGCGTCCCGCTGGACTCCGTGGTCCGGCTGCGTTACCGCGAGGGCGCGTACCCCGGCGACATCGCCATCCGCACCGACGACGGCGCCGACCACCGGGTGGAGTTCTGGCGCGCGGTGCGGGACTTCGCGGGGAACAAGACGCACCGCTGCCTGTCCTGCGGCGACTGGATGTCCGGACTGGCCGACGTCAGCGTCAGCGACGGCGACCCGAACATCTTCGCCGCGAGCGTGACCGGCGCCGAACAGCCCAAGCACGGAAGGGTGTTCATCCGCACGACGGCCGGCGCCGAAGCGGTCGCCGAAGCGCGCGAACACGGGCTGCTCAGCCACACGCCGGTGGACCTGGCCGGGCTCAACCTCGGCCTGGAGCGCAAGCGCAACCGGCGGGCGACCTACGAACGGTCCGGCAAGCCGGTTCCGCTGGGGCCGATACCGGGGTATCAGGAGGAGCTGGAGATCGTGCCGGACGAGAAGTGGATCGCGGCTCCGGAAGGGGAGGGGGACAGGTGACGGCGGTGCGGGGAACCCCGGCGGGCAGCGCGGCGTCGAAGCCGCAGGCCGCCCCAGGACCCGGGGAACGTTCCTTATCCGTAAGGCAGTTGGTGGCGGACGGGGCCGCCCAGCCCGTCATGGAACGGGTGCGGCGGGAGCCGCCGGGGCGCGGGGAACTGCGCGTGCGCGCCGAGTGGAGCCTGGTCAGTCCGGGCACCGAACTGCACTACCTGGACCGCAGCGCGCGGACCGGCGAGCGGTTCCCGCTCGGCTACTGCTCGGCCGGTGTGGTCGACGCGGTCGGCCCGCAGGCACCCGGCTTCGCCCCCGGGGACCGGGTCATCGCGATGGGCTGGGGCGAGGCCGTGCACAGCGAGGCGGTCACCGTCCCCTACCGGCTGTGCCGGCGGGTCCCGCACGACCTGGACCTGGCGGACGCCGTCGTGGCGGGTCTGGCGGCCACCGCCGTGCACGCGGTGGACCGGGCGGTGCTGGAACCGGACGACGAGGTGGTCGTGGTCGGCGCGGGCATGGTCGGGCAGCTGGTCGCCCAGACCGCGGCGGCCCGCGGCGTACCGGTCACGCTGATCGACCTCCGGCCCGAGCGGCTGCGTACCGCGGCGGCACTCGGCCTGGCCGCCGCCGACGGCGACCACTTCCGCGCGGCGGAGGCCCACCCCGCGCCCGCGGCAGGGGGCCGGTGCGTGTTCCTCTGCGGGACCGGCGACGCGGGCGGGGTGATCGCCGCGGCGGCCCGCTGGGCGGGCCGGGCGCCGGGCCGGCCGAGACTGGTCGGCGTGGGCCGCTTCGCCGCCCACATCGACTTCAGCGTGGAACTCGGCAACCTCGACATCCGCTACGCCGCCCGCTGCGGCGCCGGCTACCGGGACGCCGCGTACGCCCGTGGGCTGCGCGACGTGACGGCCCCGCCCGGCGAGGGCACGGTCACCGAGAACCTCCAACGGGCCCTGGACCTGATCGACATCGGAGCCGTCCGCCCCCGTGCGATGAACCTGCCGCGACTGCCGCTGGAGCGCGCGGCGGAGGCGTACGCGGGACTGCGCGAGCGGCCCGCGCACCCCGCCGTCCTCCTCCACTACGGCCCGCACGAGGGGAGCGCGACGTCGTGACGCCCGCCGCCCTGGTGCCCGAAGCGGGTACGGGACACCGGCCGTTCCCCGCCGCCGAGCAGGCGGGCACCCTCGTCCACCGTTTCCTGGAGCAGGTCGCGGCGCACCCCGCGCGCGAGGCCGTGGTCACCCCCGAGGCCCGTTGGACCTACCGCGAGACCGCCTGGCGCGCCGCCCGGGTCGCCACCGCGCTGAC
>LIQL01000340.1 GCA_001418405.1 Streptomyces diastatochromogenes
CCACGTGCCGCCCGTGGCCCGGACACGGAACCGCCCGCCGCCCCGGGTTTCCGGGGTCGGCGGGCGGTCGGCAGGCGGCCCGTGCCGTCAGTCGGTGGCCTCGGCGGCCGTCGGCTTCGGGATCAGGAACGACGACGCGATGGCGAGCGCCAGGATGACCACCCCGGCGATCATGCCGGCGGTGTAGCCGCCGGCCGCGGTCGGGTCGGACGGCGTCAGCGCGGTCTTCACGGCGTACAGCGCGGCGAAGCTCAGGCCCGCGCCGAGGTTGAACGCGCCGGCGTTCAGCCCGGGCAGGAAGCCGGGGTTCTCACTCGGCGAGAGGACGATGCCCAGCCCGTTGAGGACGATGTTGGCCACGCCCGCGTAGGTGACGCCCACCAGCAGCGAGGTCACCAGCAGCAACACGTGCGACTGGCTGTGCATGGTCAGCAGCATCAGCACCACCGACCCCACGGCCCCGACGAGGCCCAGCCGCAGGATCCGGCCGTAGCCGAAGGTCGCGGCCAGTCGGCCGGCCAGCGGCCCCATCGCCAACCCGGCGAGCGCGTACGGCGACAGCGTCCACCAGGCGGACTGCTCGGCGGTCATCCCCAGTCCGGCCTGGGCGTCCTGGGCGAAGGCCGGGATCAGGCCGTTCATCACCGCGAACACGCCGGTCATGGTCAGCACCGTGGTCAGCAGCAGCGACCAGGTGGCCCGCTGCCTGAGGTGGTGGGTGGCGACCAGCGGCTGCCCGCTGCGGTTCTCGGTCCGCCAGAACAGCGCGAACGCGGCGGCGGCCACGACGACCAGCACGGCGATCATCGCCCAGTTGGCCGCGGCCAGCTTGCCCGCCTCGTTCAGCGCGATCAGCAGCGCACCGACCGAGACCACCAGCAGCGCCACGCCGGGCCAGTCCATCCTGGACGCGGCGGCGGCCTTGGACTCCGGGGTCAGGGTGGCCACCAGGACGGTCGCCAGGGCCGCGACGCCCGCCATCGCCCAGAAGACCGACTGGAAGCCGTGGTGGTCGGCGAGGTAGCCGCCGGCCAGCGAGTCGACGCCGGCGATGCCGCCGTTGACGGCGGTGATCACGCCCAGCAGGGTGCCGTACTTCTTGGGCTCCTTGACCTCGACCCGGAGCATGATCAGGCACAGCGGCACGACCGGCCCGCTCACGCCCTGGATGATCCGCCCGGCGAACAGCATCGGGATGCTCGTCGACAGCGCGGCGACCACGCAGCCGACGGCCATCAGGACGAGCATGCCGGCCAGCACCCGGCGCCGGCCGAGGACGTCGCCCAGGCGCGGCAGGAACAGCGAGAACAGCGCCGCGGAGGTGAAGAACGCGGTCTGGGTCATGCCCACTTCGGCGGAGCTGGCACCGAGCGAGTCCTCGATGCTCTTCAGCGCCGGGCTGAGCATGCTGGCGTTGAGCTGGAAGGCGAAGCACGCCACCAGCAGGGCGGTGACCAGCACGCCGATCCGTACGCCGGATCCGCGGCCGGAGACCTCGGTGGAACGCGGTGCGGTGGAGACGTTCATGCCCGGCCTTCGCCGATCCGCTCCAGGGCGTCCACCACGAGGTTCCAGAAGCGCTCGTGGTCCAGCTTGACCGCGACCTGGGTGTGGCAGTCCGCCGGCGCCGGCGCCCGGAAGTCGGTCACCGTCATGCCCAGGGTCAGCGCGCCGCGCAGCTCGATGTCGACCGGCGCCTTGCGGACGGTCATCACGTCCGGGTCGATGACGTACGCCACCGCGCAGGGGTCGTGCACCGGCGGGTGGTCGAAGCCCTGGTTCTCCCGGTACGCCTCGCGGAAGAAGTCGAGCAGCTCCAGCACGAACCGGGCCGGCGCGGTGCCCACCGCGGCGATCTTCGCCTCGATCTCGGGGGTGGCCAGGGCCTGGTGCGTGAGGTCCAGACCGACCATGGTGACCGGCCACTTCTCGTTGAAGACGATGTGCGCGGCCTCGGGGTCGATGATGATGTTGAACTCGGCGACCGCGCTCCAGTTGCCCTCGTGGTAGCCGCCGCCCATCAGGACGACCTCGCGCACCCGCTCGGCGATCCGCGGCTCCTTGCGCACGGCCATGGCGATGTTGGTCAGCCCGGCCGTGGGGACGATGGTGATCTCGCCCGGCTCGTGGGACATCACGGTGTCGATGATCAGGTCGACGGCGTGCCGGCGGTCCAGCTCGAAGGCGGGCTCGGGCAGGTCCGGCCCGTCGAGGCCGGTCTCGCCGTGGATGTCGGGGGCGGTCTCGATGGACCGCACCAGCGGCCGCGGGTTGCCCGCGGCGAACGGCACGCCGGTGATCCCGGCGATCGTCGCCACCGACAGCGCGTTGCGGGTCACCTTCTCCAGCGTCTGGTTCCCGACCACGGTCGTCACGGCGACCAGTTCGACGTCGGGATTGCCGTGGGCCAGGAGCATGGCGATCGCGTCGTCGTGCCCCGGGTCGCAGTCGAGGATGATCTTTCTGGCCAACGGAAGAGCCCCTTTGCTCTGCGGAACGGTGAAGCGGGGTGAACTCGATCTCTGGGGCGCGCCGCAACAGGCCACTACCTCGGGAAAACGTTCTCCGGAAATTTCGCTCATGTTGCGCGGAGATGTCAATGAATCGTCAACGAAGTGTGAGGCAGACGACCCGTCTACCCGCTGGTTTCGAAGGGCACAGAGCTGGTACGCCTGTGTACCGGCGGTGATAACGATTGCCGCCGATGTCCGGGACAGTGCGGTGAGCAGGGCCGCCGTTCCGTAGTGGAAGGGCACACCGTCGTGGCCGAAGTGACCTTGCGGGACGTCGCCCGGGCGGCGGGCTGCTCCGTCGCCACCGTCTCCCGCGTGCTGGCCGGCACCCGCCCGGTCGGCGCCGAGACGGCCCGCGCCGTACGGGCCGCGGCCGACCGGCTCGGCTATCGCCCCAACGAGGTCGCCCGGGCCCTGCGCAGCCGCTCCACCGGCACCGTCGGTCTGGTCCTGCCGCAGATCACCAACCCCTTCTTCCCCTCCCTCGTACGGGAGTTGGAGCACGCCCTGCACGCCGAGGGCCGGGCGGTCCTGCTCGCCGACTGCGACGACGACCCGGCGACCGAAGCCACCCGGATCGCCGCCCTGTTGGACCGCCGGGTGGACGCCCTGCTGCTCATCCCGGTCGACGAGCGGCGCAGCCGGGATGCGGTGGCCACCGCCGCGGCGCGGGTGCCGCTGGTCCTGCTGGACCGCGGCTGCGGCCCCGGCGTGGCCGATTCTGTCGCGGTCGACAACGCGGCCGGGATGGCCCTCGTCCTGGACCACCTCGCCGCCACCGGCCGCCGCCGCCCCTGCTTCATCGGCGCCGCCGGGACCGCCTCCGCCGCGGTCGAACGGCACGCGGCCTACGTGGCGGGGGCGGCCGTTCTCGACCCGGCCGCGCCGCGGCGCACGGTGCTCGGCGACTTCTCCGTGGAGTGGGGCCGGGCCGCCGTCGACCGGATCTGGCCCGCCCGGCCGGACGCGGTGGTCT
This sequence comes from Streptomyces diastatochromogenes, assembly GCA_001418405.1. GTDB lineage: Bacteria > Actinomycetota > Actinomycetes > Streptomycetales > Streptomycetaceae > Streptomyces > Streptomyces albulus_C. The sequence continues at coordinate 3,490 of LIQL01000340.1, forward strand.
GCGCCAACGACCTGATCGCGGCCGGTGCCCTGCAACGCCTGCGGCAACTGGGCGCCGACGTCCCCGGCGAGGTCGCGGTCACCGGTTTCGACGACGTCCCGCTGGCCGGGCTGGCCGACCCGGCGCTCACCACCGTCCGCCAACCGGTGGCCGAACTGGCCGCGGAGGCCGCCCGGTTGCTCGCGCACCGCCCCGCCGCGCCCTCGATCCCCGGCCCGCGGCGACCGGTCCGTACCGTCCGACTCGCCCCGGAATTGGTGGTACGGGGGGCCAGTGCGCCGGCCGGCGGGGCCGAAGACCCGCGCACGACCCCTTGACCGTACGCGGTCAGCGCGTTAAGTCTAGACCAATTGCTCGGCACGCCCTCGCGTCAACCACCCCCCTACGCGAAAGGGTTGACATGAACAAGAAGAGAAGGCTGGCCCTCGCCATAGGCGCCGGCATCGCCCCCCTCCTCGTCGTCAGTCTGCCGGTCAGCCCGGCCAGCGCCCACGGGTACGTCTCCTCGCCGCCCAGCCGGCAGGCCCAGTGCGCCGCGGGCACCATCGACTGCGGTCCGATCAAGTGGGAGCCGCAGAGCGTCGAGGGCCCCAAGGGGCTGACGAGTTGCAGCGGCGGCAACAGCCAGTTCGCCGACCTCGACGACGACTCCAAGGCGTGGAAGGTCACCCCGATCAGCAGCAGCCAGACCTTCACCTGGCGCTTCACGGCCCGGCACGCCACCAGCAACTGGCAGTACTTCGCCAACGGCCAGAAGGTCGCCGAAATCAACGGCAACGGAGCCCAGCCGCCGGCCGAGGTCTCCCACACCGTCAACTTCGGCAACGTCAAGGGCAAGCAGAAGATCCTCGCGGTGTGGAACATCGCCGACACCGCCAACGCCTTCTACGCCTGCATCGACGTCAACATCGGCTAGCGGCGTCCCCGCGGATTCCGCTTCCGCTCCGCTCCCCTCCGACCCCCTCCGCTCTCCTC
>LIQL01000341.1 GCA_001418405.1 Streptomyces diastatochromogenes
GCAGGGCGTGCGCCAGGCGCAGGGGCCACGAGTGCTGTGGCGTGGCGGACTGCGGGCGCGGTAGTGGGCAGTGGCACTGGGTGTAGCTGGTGAGCAGGGCGAAGTGGCCGCCGTCGCGGCGCAGACGTGCCTCCAGGCCGTGGGTGCCAGCCGGGCAGGCGACGGGCACCGCTCAAGATCGGCGATCAAGCCTGCCACCTGCGTGGATGATGCATCGACACCCACACCGTTATCTGGGCGGGCAACCCCGGGGGCCGCAGGTCGCCCTCTCCTCTCTACTAAATGAGTGTTCAGTTACTGGACCCATTGACAGGTCCGTCGAGGGCTCCTAATACTGAACAGCGATTCAGTTGGAAGCGTTCCTGTCACGCCTGGAGGCACCATGACCGAGCTCCCCGTCGAGCTGTGCCCGCTTGCTCCTGAGCAGAACGACATCGTCGAGCTCACTCGGGCCTTCGCCCGGGNNTCGGTACGGAGGAGCAGAAGCGCACTTGGCTCGCCCCGCTCGCGGGTCCCGGCTCCCCGATGACCTCGCTGGCCACCACCGAGCCCGGTTCCGGCTCCGACGCTGCGTCCATCACGACCTCCGCCACTCGTACCACCGGGGGCTATCTGCTCAGCGGGCAGAAGGCGTGGATCTCCAACGCGGGCGAAGCCGAGTTCTACGTGGTCTTCGCCAAGACCGACCATGCTCAGCGGTCGGGCGGCGTCAGCGCCTTCCTGCTGCGCAAGAACACCGACGGGATGACCTTCGGCGAGCCGATGCGCAAGATGGGCCAGCGCGCCATCGTCTGCCGTGAGGTCTTCTTCGACGGCGCCTTCGTTCCCGAGGGGAACCGTCTCGGGAACGAAGGCCAGGGATTCCGGGGCCTGATGCGGACCTTCGACATCTCCCGCACGGTGCTCGGTGCCGCGGCCACAGGCGTGGCACGCGCCGCGTATGAGTACGCCCGCGATTACGCCAAGACGCGTGTCCAGTTCGGCAAGCCGATCATCGAGCACCAGGCAGTCGCGTTCCGTTTGGCCGACATGCGTACCCGGGTCGAACAGGCCCGGCTGATGACCTGGCGCGCCGCGAAGCGCCTCGACGCCGGCCTCAATGCGACGACCGAGGCCGCCATGGCGAAGCTCATCGCCTCGGAGACCGCCGCGTACTGCACCTGGGCCGCCGTACAAACCCTCGGCGGCTGGGGCTACTCGCGCGAGTACCCGGTCGAGCAGTGGATGCGCGACGCCAAGCTGGAAGAGATCGAAGAGGGCACCTCCGACATCATGCGTCTGCTCATCTCGCGGAGCATGTAATGACGCCCCTGACGGGCGGCGAGGCAGTCGTCCGGGCACTGTCCGCGCACGGCACGGACCTCGCCTTCGGCATCCCCGGCACCCACAACCTGGAGATCTACCGGCACCTCGGCCGGTACGGGATCCGGCACGTCACCCCGCGCCATGAGCAGGGCGCGGGCTACGCCGCTGACGGCTACGCCCGTACGACCGGCCGCCCCGGCGTCGCGATCACCACGACCGGCCCGGCACTGCTCAACATCGCCGCCGCAGTCGGACAGGCAAATTCCGACAGTGTGCCGCTGCTGGTGGTCTCCCCTGGCATGCCGCTGCGCCACCCCCGGCAGCCCATCGGTCTGCTGCATGAAATGCCCAGCCAGACAGAGGCGTTCCGGCACATCGCCGCGGTCAGCCACCGGGTCTCCTCGGTGGCGGAGATCGGACCGGCCGTGGCCCGCGCCTTCACACTCTTCCGCACCGAGCGGCCCCGCCCCGTACATATCGAGATCCCGCTGGACCTGCTGGAGACCCCCGAACCCGTGGGCGAGGTGCGCCTCGCCCCGCCAACTGTGTCCGCCGGCCCCGCACCCGACGCCCTACGGGAGGCGGCAGCCGCCCTGAGCTCCGCTCGCCGCCCGGCACTGGTCTTGGGCGGCGGCGCGCGCGCCGGCGGCGCCGCCTGCCTTTCGCTCGCCGAGCGGTTGGGAGCACCGGTTGTCACCACCGCCAACGGCAAGGCCGTCGTGCCCGAATCCCACCCCCTGTCGCTCGGCGTGGCGCTGCACAGCCCGTCCGTCCAGAAGTGGCTGGCGGACTGCGACGTGCTGCTCGCTGTCGGAACCGAACTGGCCGAGTCCGACCTGTGGTCCGGCCCGCCGCGTCTGAACGGGACACTGATCCGGGTGGACCTCGACCCGGCGCAGATGTATGCGGGTGTGCCGGCGGACATCGCCCTCGTCGGTGACGCGGGTGTCGTGCTCGGCCTGCTCCTGCCGGCCGTCGGACAACGCCAGGGCGGTTTCCCGCCCGCTTCCGAGGACGACACGGCATCAACCGCTGCGGAGCTCCGCGGGGAGCGTGACGCGGAAACCGCGGAACGTGACGCCCGCTGGCGCCCGTTCCTCACCGCCATCCGTTCTGTCCTCGCCCCCGACGCGGTTATCACCTCAGACAGCGCGCAGTGCTGCTATTACGGCGCGCTGCCTCACCTGCCCGTCGATCCGCCCGGCCGATACCTCCATCCCACCGGCTTCGGCACCCTCGGCTATGCGCTCCCAGCCGCCGTCGGCGCCAAGGCCGCCTTCCCCGACCGTCAGGTTGTCGCTCTCAGCGGCGACGGCGGATTTCAGTTCAGCGTCCAAGAGCTTGCCACGGCTGCCCAGCTCCGGCTCCCGCTGCCCGTCATCGTGTTCGACAACGGCGGTTACGGCGAGATCCGCGACGAGATGGCTGCACGCGGCGACGAACCGACTGGCGTCGACCTGTCCTCCGTGAATCTCGCTGCTCTTGCTCGCGCCTACGGCGGCCACGGCACTCAGGTCACCACCCCGGACCAGCTCGGCAGTGCGCTGCGCGAGGCGCTCGCTGCCCCCGGCCCCACTGTCATCACCGTTCCCGAGGAGGCAGACCATTGACCGGAACACCCTTGATGTCCATCACGTGGACCGACCACGTCACCGGCCGCCGCGGCTATCTCGTCATTGACCGCCTGGTGCGCGGGGTGTCCAGCGGCGGGCTGCGCATGCGCGCGGGCTGCACGCTGGAGGAGGTCACCGGGCTCGCCCGGGGAATGACGATGAAGGAGGCACTTCACTACGACCCGCAAGCGCGCTATATCCCGCTCGGCGGCGCCAAGGGCGGCATCGACTGCGACCCGCAGGACCCCGAGGCGTACGGCGTCCTGGTCCGCTATCTGCGTGCCATGCGTCCGTACATCGAGAACTTCTGGACCACGGGCGAGGATCTCGGTCTGAGCCAGGACATCGTCGACCGGGCCGCCGCCGAGGCGGGCCTGGTGTCGTCCATCCAGGCCGTCTACCCGCTGCTTGACGACGAGGGGGCCGCCCGGCAGCGGCTGGCCGACGCCTTCGCCGTCGACGTGGATGGCATCGGACTGGACGAACTGGCCGGCGGCTACGGTGTCGCCGAAGCCGCACTGGCGGCACTAGACCGGGCGGGCGTTCCGTACGCCGGTTCGCGGGTGTCCGTGCAGGGCCTGGGAACCATGGGCGGGGCCACCGCGCGCTTCCTCGCCCAGGCGGGACTGCGGATCATCGCCGTCGCCGACGTCAAGGGCACCATCGCCAACCCTGACGGTCTCGACATCGAGGCGCTGCTCGCCGCCCGCGACGCGTTCGGCGTGGTGGACCGTACGGCCCTGCGCCCCGGTGACGCCGAACTGCCGGGCGAGGCGTGGTTGGAGGCCGACGCCGAGGTGCTCGTGCCGGCCGCCGTCTCGTACTGCGTGAACACCGTCAACCAGCGGCGCATAACCGCCCGCTGGATCGTAGAAGCGGCCAACATGCCGGTGCTGCCCGAGGCCGAGGAACTGCTGGCGGCGCGCGGTGTCACCGTGCTGCCCGACGTGGTCGTCAACTCCGGTACGAATGCCTGGTGGTGGTGGACGCTCTTCGGTGACATCGACCCGGATGCCGACGAAGCGTTCACCCATATCCGCCGCTCGATGCGCTCTCTCATCGGCCAGATGCTCGCCCGCGCCGAGGCCGACGGCAGCACTCCGCGCGCCGCCGCGCACGCCATCGTCGCCGACCGGCTGCCGGAGATCACCGACCGCTTCGGATGGCACCGATGACGCAGACCCCCTCGACACCGACAGCAACGAGGGCCGCGGCATCGGCCGCTGCTCCGGGCGGGCCCGCCGCCCTCGACGTGCTGTTCGATCCACGCTCGGTCGCTGTCGTCGGCGCCTCCGAGAATCCGCAGAAGTGGGGTTATTGGCTGGCCACGGGCGCTCTGACCGGTCGTGGCCGCCGGTCCGTCCACTTGGTCAACCGGCGTGGCGGCCGCCTGCGCGGCGTCCCCTTCCTGCCGAGTCTCGGTGCGCTATCCGGCCCGACCGAGCATGTGGTGGTGGCCGTCCCGCCCGGGCAGGTTCATGGCACCGTCGTCGAAGGGCTGGCGGCCGGTGCCCGCTGCTTCACGGTCATCACCTCCGGCGGCGCCACCGCGGACGAGGAACGCGAGCTCGCCGCACTGATCACCGGCCACGGCGCCCGGCTGCTCGGCCCCAACTGCATGGGCGTGGTGGACACCTGCAGTGAACTGCGGCTTTCCTGGGGGGACTTCCCCACCGGTGACGTCGGGCTGGTCTCACAGAGCGGCAACCTCGCTCTGGAGATCGGACGGCTGCTGGCCCGCTCGGGCCAGGGCTTCTCGCGCTTCGTCTCGCTCGGCAACCAGCGCGACATCGACGCCGCCGACGCGATCGAGGCGCTGATCGCCCACGAGCCGACCCGGGTCATCGCCGCCTACGTGGAGGACTTCCGGGACGGCCGGCGCCTCGTCGGCGTCCTCACCGCCGCCCGGCAGGCGGGCAAACCGGTGCTGCTGATGACCGTCGGCCGCAGCGAAGCGTCCGGACGCGCCGCCGCGTCCCACACCGGCGCCCTGATCACCGCCCGCGCGACTGTCGCCGCAGCCTGCCGGGAGGCAGGCGCCCTGCTCCTGGACAGTGCGGGCGAACTCGTCGACACCGCCGTCGCCATGCTCTCCCCGGCCCTGCCCGCGGGCCCCAAGGTGGCCGTCGCGGGCGACAGCGGCGGCCAGGGTGCACTCGCGGCCGACGCGCTCGCCGTACACGGCCTCACCGTCCCGCCCCTGCTTCCGGCGGTCTCCGACATCCTGGCCGCGTGTCTCCCGCCAGGATCCGTACCCGGCAACCCAGTGGATCTGGCCGGTGCGGGCGAGGCCGACCTCGCGAACTACGCCCGCGTCGCCGACGCCCTGCTCTTCGGCAGCGGCGCCGACGCCGTGCTCCTGACCGGCTACTTCGGGGACTATGCCACCGCCAATCCGGCGCAAGTGGAACACGAATGCGCCGTGGCCCGCCGGCTGGCCGAGTCGGCCCGTGCTTCTGGCGCGACGCTTGTCGTGCACACCATGGCCCGCGACACCCCCGCCCTGGCAGTCCTGCGCGAGCAGGGAATCCCCGTCCTCGAACGCATCGAGCACGCCTCTGCCGCCCTGGCCAACGCCCTGCGGTGGACGACACTGGTGCCACGCCCCGCCATCGAACTCCCCAACCCGGCCGGGGACGCCATCCCAGATGGCGGTTACGAGACGATGCGGGCGCTGCTGCGCTCGTACGGCCTGACCTTCCCCAAGGCGGCCTTCGTCACCACCGCCGACGAGGCCGCCCGGTCCGCCCGGCGAATCGGTTATCCCCTAGTCCTCAAAGCGATGGGCCTCGCCCACAAGACCGAGGCAGGCGGTGTCGCCCTGGACCTGCGGGACGAGGGCGCGCTACGGACAGCGTTCGCCCGGATGCGGTCGGCAACCGGCGCGGCCGGATACGCCGTCGAGGCCATGACCCGGCCGCCCCATGCGGTGGAGCTCATCGCAGGGGTACGGCGCGACCCGGTGTTCGGACTCGTCGCCATGGCCGGCATCGGCGGCACCACCGCCGAACTTCTCGGCGACACCGCCCTCGCCCTGGCCCCCCTCACCGACGACGGGGCCCGCGAACTCCTGCTGTCGCTGCGCCACGCCCCGCTGCTGACCGGCTGGCGCGGTGCTCCTGCCGTCGACCTCGACGCGGCTGCCGCGGCAATAACCGCGCTGGCCCGCTCCGCGGTCGAGCACCCCGAACTGTCCGAGATCGAGATCAATCCGCTGCTCGTCCACCCCGGCGGCGCCGTCGCGCTCGACGCCCACGGCGTCCTTGCCGGCTGAAGCACCTCGCCTCACCCTCCACCCACCTCCAGCCCAGCCCAGGCCGGTTCCAGGCCCTCCGAAGGGACATCGCTGTGTTCACCGATCGCACGTTCATCGTCACCGGTGGTGGTAGTGGCATCGGCCGCGCCATCGCCCTCGCGCTGGGCGCCGCCGGCGCCTGCGTAGTCGTCACCGGCCGCACTCCGGAAAAGCTGGACGAGACCGTCGCACTCCTCGGCGAGCAGGGCGCCGACGGCATCGCCGTCCCCACCGACGTCCGCGACCCGGGGGCCGTCGACGCGCTCGTGGACGCCGCAGTCCGCCACTACGGCGCCGTTCACGGCCTCGTCAACAACGCGGCCGGAAACTTCGTCGCCCCCGGTATCGACCTCAGCCCAAACGGCTGGAAGGCCGTCGTCGACATCGTCCTCAACGGTTCCTTCTACTGCACCCGGGCCGTCGCCCGGCAGATGCGCAACCAGGGCACCGGCGGTTCGATCCTCTCCGTCATCGCCAGCTATGCCTGGCACGGCCACCCCGGCACGGTGCACTCCGCCGCCGCGAAGGCGGGCGTGCTGGCCATGACCCGTACTCTGGCCGTCGAACTCGCCCCGCTCGGCATCCGGCTGAACTGCATCGCACCCGGTCCCACGGAGACCAAGGGCGCCGGTGCCGCCTTGTGGGCCGACCACACGGCCCGCGCCCACGTCCTCTCATCTGTCCCGGCAGGCCGCTTCGCCGACCCGACCGAGGTGGCCGACGCCTCGCTCTTCGTACTGGGTGACCGCGCCTCGTACATGACTGGTGAATGCCTCACCCTCGACGGCGGCCAATGGCTGGGCAAGCAGGTCTACGGTCAATAGCGATCGGCCGCCCCCGTGCCTGGGCATCGATCCACGTCCAGGCACGGGCGCAGCCCCCCGCGCCCCTGGACTCAGCCGGACAGCGCGCCACGCTCCAGTCCGAGTTCGCGGGCGAGGGCATCGTCGACCCACTCCATCATCGACGTGCGCGACAGCGACCCCGGGTAGGCGGTCATCTGCACGGCCAGCCCGTCCAGCAGGGCGGTCAGCCGCCAGGCGGCGCCCTTCGGATCCTCACACGTGTACTCGCCCGCGTCCGCGCCCTGCCGGATCATGTTGGTGAGTGCCGCCTTCCACTGCCGATCCAGGCCCTGGACGACGTCTCGTAGTGCGGGCTCCCGCAGGGACACCGCCCAGCCCTCGATCCACAGCCTCCAGCCCTTGGCCTGTCCGGTGGGTGCGTACCAGCGCACGGCGGCGTGCAGGCGCTTCACCGCGCTGCCGCCCCGGCCGAGCAGCCGCCGCAGACGGGCGAGATCCGCTTCCGCGGCGTACGTGAAGGCCGCTGCGACAAGCTTCTCTTTCGTCTCGAAATGGTAAATGATCAACGCATTGCTGATGCCGAGGGCTGAGGCAACATCAGCGACCCGGAGCGCCGCAACACCGCGCCGCTCGATCTGATCGACCGCAGCGCGCAGCAGTTCCTCGCGCCGCTCCTCCACGCTCAAACGCACTCTCGCCATGGCGTCACATTATCGGTGCCCCGCACACCTCTTGACACCGCCGTATGGCAGCCCCACAGTGCCTCTACTAACTGCACGTTCAGTCAGTTAAGAGGAGTCAACCGTGACCCAAGCGCCTCCGTCCCCTGGCCCCGACACTCCGGATCTTTCCGAAGGGTGGGGCGAGCAACGCTCCCGGCTTCACAAGGACCTCCGCCGGCGGGATGTGCTCTTCTTCCTCATCTGCACCCTCGTCGGTCTCGACACCATCGGCTCGGTCGCCGCCCAGGGCCCACAGGGCCTGACCTGGATGGCCATCCTGGCCCTCGCCTTCTTTCTCCCCTACGGCCTGCTGGTCGCCGAGCTCGGCTCGGCGTTCCCCGTGCAGGGCGGCCCCTACGTCTGGACCCGGCTCGCCTTCGGCCGGCTGACCGCCGGCCTCAACCAGGTGTTGTACTGGATCTCCAACCCTGTCTGGCTCGGCGGCAGTCTGTGCATCATCGCCCTGACGGCCTGGGAGGAGTTCTTCACCCCGCTGCCTGGCGTGTGGAAGTACGCGGCTGGGCTCGCTTTCATCTGGATCGGCGCACTGGCGGTCGTGCAGTCCGTGCGGATTGGCAAGTGGGTTCCCATCGCGGGCGCTGTCGCCCGTATCGTGCTGCTGAGCTTCTTCCTGATCTCGGTGGTCGTCTTCGCCGTGAAGAACGGCGTGCACGCCCTGCCCGCCGGCCAGTTCACCCCGACCTACGCCGGCTTCGTCGCCCTCGTCCCCGTCCTGATCTTCAACTACGTCGGCTTCGAACTGCCCAGCTCCGCCGCCGAGGAGATACGCAACCCGCAGCGGGACATCCCCCTGTCCATCCTCCGCTCCGGCCTCGCCTCGCTCGTGCTCTACGGAGGGCCCATCCTGGGCATCCTCTTCGTCCTGCCGGGCAAGGAAATCGGCACCCTCGGCGGCTTCATCGACGCCTGCAAGGCCGTCTTCACCGTCTACGGAGGCCACATCGCCGCCGACGGCACGGTAACCCTCAGCGGAGCCGGTTCCGTCCTCGGCGGCGTGGCCGCAGCCGGACTCATCATCGGCCTCCTCACCAGCGGCGTCACGTGGGCCATGGGCGCCCACCGCGCCCAGGCCGTCGCCTGCGCCGACGGCGCCGGACCCGCCTGGATGGGCAAGATCTCCGAACGCTACGGAACCCCCGTCCGGGTCAGTCTGCTGTCCGCCGTCCTCGCCTCCGTCCTCCTCGTGGTCACGCTCAACCTCACCGGTGGCAACGGCGAGAAGTACTTCGCCGCCGGCCTCGGCCTCGCCATCTCCACCACTTTCATCTCCTATGTGATCACCTTCCCGACGCTGGTCGTCCTCCGCCGCAAGTACCCGCAGGCCCCGCGCCCGTATCAAGTACCGGGGGGCAGGGCCGGTGCCTGGGTGGTGACCGTGCTCGCCACCGGCCTGGTCGCCTTCACCGTGGTCGACCTGATCTGGCCCGGCTTCGGCGTCGGCTGGTTCGGCACGGAGGGCTCCGCGGCAGACTCTCTGCCGAAGAGCTTTGCGGGCCAGCGCCTGCAGTACACGCTGAGCCAGGTCGTACCGCTGCTCCTCTTCCTTGGCATCGGAGCGGTCTTCTACGCACTCGGTGCCCCAGCCCGCCGCCGCTCTGCGGCCTTCGAGGTGCCAGCGGAGTCCTCCCGTGTGCCGGACACCCGTACGCCTCTGATCTCCGACCTCTGACGACGCCCCCTGTGTGATCGACGAACAACGCCCTGGTCCCGGTATCTGCGCACCGAGCATGAGGCCGGGCGAGAGTGAAGCGCACTGCTGTTGCGATGCCGCTGTTTATCGAGAGGAATCAGACGCACGCCACCGACAGGGCCAAGCTGGTGGCAGACGCTCACGGTTACCCCCGTCGTGAAGTTCACCGGGTCCGCACAAGGACGCAAGGCACTGGTGGCCGAGATCATCGTGGGCGAGCTGGCCCGACGCCTGGGACTTCGGGTACCCGAACTGGTACTGGTCGACTTCGACCCCGCAGTCGCCGCCAACGAACCACACCAAGAAGTCCAGGACCTGCTGCACGCCAGCACCGGACTCAACCTCGGCATGGACTACCTCCCAGGAGCCACCGACTACACCCCCAACGGACCCCACACCCCCGACATCGACCCCACCGAAGCCGCCCGCATCATCTGGCTCGACGCCTTCACCGCAAACGTCGACCGCACCACACACAGCCCCAACCTCATGACCTGGCCCACGTCCGGCCACCAGCGCCCCCGCCTCTGGCTCATCGACCACGGCGCCGCCCTCGTCTTCCACCACCGCTGGAACACCGCAACCAACACGACCACCAAGCCTTACGACCTCCGCCACCACGCCCTCGGCCCCCACCAACCCGAAATGGCCGCAGCCAACGCCGAGTTCACCCCCCTCATCACCACCGAACTCCTGCACGAAGTGGTCTCCACCGTCCCCGACACCTGGCTGACCGACGAACCAGGCTTCACCACCACAACAGACGTCCGCAACGCCTACATCACCCACCTCACCGCCCGAGCCGCAGCCTCCACCCACTGGCTCCCGACCGAATTCCCCCCACCGACCAAACGGACAGGCCGCCGACGAGGGTGACCGGATGGGTGAAGGGTTTCGCGCCCGCCAGACGGGACTGATCACGTCGCGGACTCGAATGGCAGTCTCCAACGGCCGTGCAACGCGGCGTTCTTACGACGCCTTGGTCCGCCTCACGGACTTCGAACGCATAGGGTTCCCGGCGAGCCGCTTGTCGTCGACGGCGGCCTCCAAGACGCTGGACAGCTCAGACAGAATGCCGCGCCGGGAATCGACTGGGGCCACGGTGGCCTCCAACTTGGCAGTGTACGCACGTAGGCCCGTAGCCGTGACGTTCGTCAGCGGTACCTGACCCACATGCGGAATGATGTGAAGCCGCGCCCTCCGCTCCTGGTTCTGCCGCATCTTGGGAGCACCGCTCCTGCCGGGCGCCCAGCGCGTCGCGATGTAGCCGGCCAAAGCGACAGATCCGTCGCGCGGGTCGACGAAATCCCCACGCTCCTCGTCCGTCGCTGACCGGCGAAGCCACGCCTTGGCGTCTTCCAGGGCTTCAACCGAACGATCTCGAACTCCGTGTATGCCAGCAACCTTACAGAGGGTAAACCGCTCTAGAGCAGATCACGCAACAGCAGGAGAATAGGTACCTGTATTAATTCCCCGGACACCAACTCAACGGGCTGAGGCTCCCATTAGAACGAGAGTCGGCCTGTTTTTCATCCTGAATCCAGGCGTCCAGGAATTCCCTTCCGTACATCACGCGTCCGCGTGTACCCATCCGGAAACTTGGCGGCCCCAGCCTCCGACGTCTCCAGACAAAGAGGGTGTGAGGTGACAGGCCGAGGTACAGACCGGCATCTTTCACAGCCAGAAAAGCTGCGCGTTCCACCCTGGCAGGGCGGAGCGACTCCGGAGAGCTGTGCAGAGAGTGTGCAGACATGGACGTTCCTCCGAGATGCATCTTCACCCGGAAGACGCCGTGGTTTTGAGAATTGCCAGTTGATGAAATTCGCGAGCGGCATCGCGGCGCCTGCGGCATCACCAACCGCGTCCACGCCGCTCCACCGCAAGGGCACAGAGCGAGGACGAACGTCATCAACGGTCGACAGGTTCACCGGCTTGGCCAACCGGCGAACGTCGGCCACGGATCATCGGGCAGGCCCGCGCGGGCATGCACCACGTTGGTCACCCGCGGATGCGCACACAGCACCTCGGCAGTCCCGTCGGTGCTGCGGTCGTCCACCACATAGATGTCGTCGCACCACCGAGCCAGCCCATCCAGCACCGCCCCCAGACCCGGCCCGCCGTTGCGCACCCGCATCAGACCAAGAGCATGCGTTACGCCCCCGACCGGACCACGACAGGCGAACTGCACTCTACGGCCGACACGGCCAGGGAGATCAGCGGGAGGCGAGCCGCGGCCACTGATGGTGCTTCCGCCGGCAACCGGCGGCTGTCCTTCCTCCGGTGGGGAGCGGCCGGAGCCGTCTCGTATGAGAGCGCCGCCGTACTGCGCTCCGCTCACACTCAACCTCACCGGGCGGAGTGCCGTCTTCCTAGTCACATACGTGATTTTTGGGAGGTTTGCATGCTGATCGTGGAGGAGATCGTCCAGGGGGCTGGCGAGGTACAGCTGTACCGGGAACTGTACGCGGGCACGCCCATGGAGATGCCGGAGCTCACCAACAAGTCGTGGCCGGCACCGGCAGGGGTCCTCGCCGCGCGCCAGGACGGCGAACTGCTGGGATGGGTGGTGTACTTCAGCAGCGGACACCCGGGTGGCACGGCCATCCTCCAGTGGATCATGGTCCGGCAGGAACGCGAACGCCTCACCACTGGCTACAACACCACCTCCCCGGCCACCACGGCGGACATCGACGCGATTGCCGCTCTCGCGGCCGAAGCAGCCCAGCACGCCAGGCGGGCCGGCTACACCGAGATGCAGTGGTCCCCGGCCGAGCCCGGCCTTGCCGAGGGCATCACCACCCGCCTGAACGCCAGGACCGTCAAGGACGAAGACGGCTTCTACTCATACCGACTCGCCTTGTGACAACGCCGCTTCACGCCGAGGCTCCGCTCGACCCACTTGTCGCGGCCTCGTGGGGATCGCGCAGGGGCAGCAGGAAAGCGGATGATGGGGCGGCCGGCCGCAGGACAGCCAGTGTCGCCTCATCATGCAGGCGAACACCGCGATCTACGAGGAAGCGTGAGATACGGGGATCCCCAGCACAGCCTGGCCGGAGCACCCACAGTCGACCAACTCCGCCCGATCCTCAAGTACTCTCGGCTGCTCATCCCCGTCAGCGAACACGGGCCACCAGCAACATGCCTGACATGCCTCGGCGGAGCGGCCTGTGCTCGTCGTGCTGGACGCGGGAGAGCGCCCCGAACTCCCGGGTGTGCGAGGGCGGGCAGTGCCGCAACATCCCAGCACGCCGGCGGGCCCGCGCCCGCTGCTGAGCGCGGGCCGGCCTCACGCGGCCAGGACGCCGCCGGTCAGCTCGCGGTGGCCCCAGCGCGGCCCCGTCTCGGGGTCGTGCGCCCAAAGGTATTGGGCCTCGGGCGTACGCGTCATGCCGAAGTCGTAGACCTCCGGAGCGCCCGCCGCTGCCACTCGTCCCAACCCGACGTCAGCTCTTCGGCCAGGCGCCGCGGACCTTCCTGCTGCGCAACCACTTGGCCTTGGGCGTCCTCTTCAACCAGGGCCCAAGAGGACCGTCCGTCGTGCACCCACGCAATCCGGCCGCCACCCGTCGCCGCCGTGTGCACCTGAATGTCGCGGCGCATCACCCGCAGGCCGAAGAGAGCGTTGGCGTCCTCGTGGAGGGGCCCGAGGCCAAGGCCGAACTCCGGCTCTAGAGCGGCTGGTTGCCCATCGTGCACCTCCTCCCAGATGAGGCCCTGGGCGCTGCGGGAGGCCATGAAGGTCGCCAGTCCCTCGACCCACCCGCGCGCCATCTGGCCGTCGGGGACACCTTCAGGGCGACATGCCCGAGTCGGCCCCAGGGCGTGACGATGCGTCGCCCGCAGCGGTGCGCGGCCTGCTGCACCGGCGTATTCCCGCTATCAGCGAGTGCGCCGGAGCATCACCGTAAGTCGGGGTGAGGCGGGTGAGGGCTGGCTGTGTCCGATGTCTGTGTACCCCCATGACTGGTAGAGCGCATGGGCTTTCCCCTGCCCGGCGGCTTCTTTCACCATGAGAGTCACGTAGGGCTCGTCACGGTTCGCGAGCAGCGAGTCGTGCAGGCGCCGCGCAGTTCCGGTCCCCCGCCACCCAGGCCGAACGCCGACCTCCTTCAGGGCCACCGCCGGCTCAGCGGTGTACTGGTGAGCCGGTGGTGGGCTGGTCCGTTGCCAGTACAGTCCGGTAGGTGAAGCAGCGGGGCGCGCACTTCGGTGTACACGTCGAGCAGGTCCCCGCGAGCGGGGTCGAGTTCGGTGAACGTTCGCAGCTCGACGGCGGGTGCCGTGATCATGCTGTGGCCCGCCAGGTGGCGGTGTGCTCGGTCCAGGAGCGTGTGCAGGGGCTGTTCGGCGCGGTCGCGCGCAGGGCGGCACCGAACTCCTGAAGCGTGCGCGACACCCGGGGGTGTCGGGTAGCGGCATCGACGGGAACGGCTATCGCGGTGTGCGTGGCGATGTCGGCGTCGCCCTGTGCGAGTTGGGCGTGGGCGAGGCGGCAGCTGGCGGTTGCCCGGGATCGGCGCCGGCAGGATCAGCGCCGGTCATGTCGGCCAGGCCGCCAGGGCAGACCAGGCGGACAACCCGCCGAATTGTGGCGGCACTTGGTGCCAGGCGTACGCCCCGCAGCGTCCTCCAAAGCAGGCGACTTGGCCAGGCAGACGGTAGCAGCCTGACGACACATCGAAGCTCCTCTGGTAAGAGGCGACTTGGGAAGGTCACCCCGCTCAACCAGAGCTTCGTTGCGTTCGTGACGGCCCAGCCCGCGCTCCTTGGACCGCCGCGACCTGCGGACTCACGTGACCACCGGGGCTCTGAAACGCCCCCACCGTCCGGACAGCCGAGTCACTCGGCGGAAGCCGCCCGTCGACCGCGCTCCCGACCTCACGGGGCAGAAGAGTGAGGCGCCGTGGGCTGCTGCTCTCAGGGCCGGTCGTACCAGGAGAACGCCGCGATCCGCCAGCCCTCCGGGGTGCGGATGAACTGGAAGGTCTTGGTCCCGCCACCCTCGAACGGCTCGCCATCCAGGACGCCGGCCTTGCGGTACTCGCCGAAGCGCGACGCGATGTCGCCCGCGATCTCGGTTCGCTCGGAGGTCTCCCACTCCGAGAACTCGACCAACCGGCCGTCGGCGAGCAGGCGTTCGCGCGGCTCGACGAACTCGTCCACGGTGTAGACCGTGTACTTCGGCCCCGTCAGCACGATCACGCCACCCGGAATGACCAGCCGGTGGATCCGGACCACGTCCGCCGCCTTGCCGCCGCGGTTGTCGAAGGCTCCGAAGAACTCGGCGGTTATCGCGTCAATCTCGTTCTTGGACATGGCGCGACGCTAACACCGGCAGGGGGCAACGGACATGGCGTCGAGGCAACTGCGGCCCAGCACACCCACGAGATCACGTGACTTTGCAACAGCCATGCTCGCCCCGGCTCCCGAGTTAATGCTCCGGTGCCCAGACGGGCAGCCCATTTGGGCTCCTTGCCTTCGAGGGCACCGGCTTCTTGCTCCACGGGCGGCAGTGTCCGGCGCTCGGCGCCGGACGCCCGTCCGAGATGAACGGCAGCGTTGCCGACGCCGCCACATCACGTGCTGCGGGCCCTGCCCGAGCATCCGGGCCTCGCGGTCGAGATCGCCGAGACCGGTCTGCACCTCCGTATGACAGGCGCCCTGGGGCCGGCGCTGGAGGTGATCACCGACCGGCTCGGCTGCCCGCAACCGGCCCTTCCCACCAGGGCCGCATCACCCGCGGACGCGATCCCAAGGGGATGAGGGGATGACCTGTACATCGGCGCCCAGGGGGCATTCGATCGCTTCGGCCAGCTGCTCCGCGTGCGGGTGCAGGGCGTCGAGGACCTCCAGGACGAGGGAGGCGCCGTTGGCAAGTTGCTGGAGCCTGAATCCCTTCACGTGATCCACGACTTCGAGACGGACGGCAGTACGTTCGCCTGCGTGAGGAAGTCGGACACCGGCCGCGGTTCGGGGTACGCCCCTTTCACTGCTGATGGCCGGGCCTGATCGGGTGATGGCCCGGGCTCGGAGAGTGTCAGCGTTGGCGCGGCCGGGAGCGTGGGCCAGTCTCGTCACGGGAAAAAGGAGGCTCGCCCGACATGGCCGTGCACTGCTTCGGATATCCGCGCCGCGCCCGCGCCGGAATGAAGTTCCTGGCGCTCATCGTGTTGACCGCCGCCACTGCGTGCTCCAACGGTTCGACGCCGGCCCCGACCGGCAGTCCGAGTCCGAGCGCGAAGCCGGCCACGACGATCACGGTCACGATGAAGGAGTATTCACTGGCCCTCTCGCCGGCCAGGGCAGCCGCGGGGACCGTCACGTTCGTCGTGCGCAACGCCGGCTCCTTGGCACACGCGCTGGTCGTCGCGGGGCCCGGCGTGTCCGACGCGCACACCTCGACCATCTCGCCCGGCGGCCAGGCGCGCCTCAAGGTCACACTCCAAGCCGGCAGCTACGAGCTGTGGTGTCCCATCGACAAACACAAGGAACTCGGCATGGACACCCACCTCCAGGCCGGCGGGAACAGCCCGTCGTCACCGGGCCCCAGCAGCCCCGCCGCGACCTCTACCTCGACCGGGCAGTAGCGATGACTCCCGAACCCGGCGGCCGCCCGCACCGCACCGCTCTCGACCGGCGCACCGTCGCGCGCGTGCTGCTCCAATTGGTGACCGCGGCCGCGCTGGCCGTGAACGCCTACGTGCATGCAGATCTCGCCTCTGTCTATGACCGGGTCGGGCAGCAGATCAGCCAGGGGACGCTGTTCCGCCTCGAAGCCGCCGTGGCGTCCCTGGCCGCGCTGCTGGTCCTGCTCTTCGGTCGCCGGCGGCTGGTGTGGGCGTTCGCCTTCCTGGTGTCCGTCTCCGCCGTGGGCGCCGTGCTGCTCTATCGGTATGTGAACGTGGGTACGCTCGGTCCGCTGCCGAACATGTACGAGCCGGTCTGGTGGCCGAGTAAGTCCGCCAGCGCGATCGCCGAGGCCGTCGGCGCTGTGGCGGCGCTCGGCGGCTTTCTGATCACTCGCCCGCCGCGCTCTGCATCCGCTCGGGGCGGCGCTCCTCGGGGCGACGAGGTCGACGGCGTGGGCGGCTGACCACGTGCCACGCCTCACCGTCCGCGCCGAACCCCGGCAGTTCCTCGGGGTGCTGTGGCTGCTGCTGCCCCTGGCGGTGACCGCTGCCCTGCTCTGGTACGGCCGGGTACACACCCCGGAGCCCCGGCGCAGCCTGTTCGGAATGCACGGCCCCGCCGTCATCCTGCTCAAGACCCAGCTGGGCAGCGCCCTGTTGGGACTGGTTCTGATCCAGTTGCTCCTCGCGCTGTGGATGTACGGCCGGCTGCCCGGCCTGCGCGCCGCGCCGCACCCGGTGGGCACCGTGCACCGCCTGATCGGTGTGTTCACCTTCCTGTTTTCCATCCCGATCGCCCAGCAATGCATCATCGCCTACGGCGTCAGCCTGACCGGGCCCCGCCAGGCGCTGCACTCTCTCGCCGGCTGTTTTCTCTACGGGGCTTTCGTCGCCAAGGTTGTCGTGGTGCGCCACCGCCGCTGGCCGGGCTGGGCGCTCCCGCTCGCCGGTGGCACGCTCGTCACGGTGATCGTCCTGGCTTGGTACTCGGCTGCGTTCTGGTACTTGAACGGCTTCCACGCGCCCGGTCTGTAAGCCGCCGACCGCCAACACCAGCGGCGGTCTTGATATCGAAGACGGCTCGTGCGCCTCTCTCCGGAGGACCTCGCGACCAGTCTGATCCCGCATATGACTGCCGGCAACTCAGAGAACACAATACATCAAGAGTGGATTTGCGTGCCAGACTCCTGCATTTGAGCGCCACCGATTCATTGGAATTCCGGGCCACACGAAGAATCGGGTGCATCGACTCAGCTGAAATTCTCAGGGTGCTCCGTTGCGGACGATATAACCGACACGGGACGCGACTTGTGCGGGCAAGGCATTCAAGGCTCCTTCCGGAGTCGGGACACGTCGGGATCAGGTGCCGGCCCCGCGCCCCGTTCACCAGGCCCGCGAACGCTCCGCACATGCCAAGAATCGCTGTGAGAAAGCCGAAGCCACCGCCGATCTTGATCAGCGTGTTGGACTCACTGAACGCACAGGAAGGCATTCAAGGTCGCGGCGATCGACTACAGGAACCGTTCACCTACTCGGCCATGACATTCCGGAATCCGGACTGCATTTAGCTCGAATTTGCGCCTTAAGGCTACGGAAATTAATTGTGCGGACCTGCGGTTGCCGCGCCTGCCAGCCCGAGGTAGCTTCATAAACAGTGAATTCTTCCCGGTCCGAAATTGCGAGGAGGCGTAGTCGTGGGTCGAGTTTTGTTTGTGATGACTGGTGCAAGCTACTGGACGTTCGAGAACGGTCATCGCCATCCGACAGGGTACTGGGCCGAGGAGTTCGTCGCGCCCTACAGCGTCTTTACGGATGCCGGATACCAGGTCACGGTGGCAACCCCGGGCGCTGTCATCCCCGTCGTGGACACCATGAGCCTGCAGCCCCGTTACGCGGGAGGCGAGGAGAACATGCTCAAGGAGACCGCGGTCATCGAGTCCGCCGAGGAGCTCCGCCACCCCATCGCCATCAAGGACGCGCGGCTCGAAGACTACGACGCGGTCTACTACCCCGGAGGCCACGGTCCCATGGAGGACCTCGCGTTCGACGCGGACTCCGCCGTGCTGCTCCGCAAGGCACTCGCTTCGGGCAAGCCCCTCGCCATCGTCTGCCACGCACCGGCCGCCATCCTCGCGACCCGCGACGAGAACGGGAACACACCCTTCGCGGGCCGCGACGTGACGGGCTTCTGCAACGAGGAAGAAGAAGGGGTCGGCTTCGCCAAGGACGCGAAGTGGCTGCTGGAGGACGAGCTGAAGAAGGTACCCACCAACTACTCCCGTGGTCCCGCCTGGGAGTCGTACCTCGTATCGGACGGCAACCTGCACACGGGGCAGAACCCCGCGTCCTCCGGGCCGCTGGCACAGGAAGTACTCAAGGCCCTTTCCTGAGCCTGGCCGGTGACCGGCGGCACGAGCTCCCGGATCAGGCGCCCCTGGCCCGACCTGCGACGTGGTGCCAGCCGTCGGAAGTCGTGCCCTTCGGCCAGGCGAGTACCCCACGCTCCAACAGCGACGGCCTGTCAAGCCGGCAAGGCACCCTCTGCCGCACGGCGAACGAACGCAGAAGTCGGATGCGTGCCAACCGCAGAGACGCGAAAATGGTGATCCGCGGCACGACGGAACGCGGACCACCACGACTTCCGCGTCGGAGGCTGCTTTCGGGTTCAAGCGGCCGACCGGACACGGCAGTCGCGGCGGCTGCTGCCGACTCCTTCCGCACGATCCTCACGGTTCCAAGCCACCGAAATGGCGAAGTTCACCTTCTACGCCGAGGAAGTGGGAGCACATGACCGTCTCTGGAATCCTCACCTCAGGCAAGGGCGGACTGGCCCTCACAGTGGCGGTCCTCTCCGCCCTGACCGTGGTACCGACCCACGCCGCAGACGATCTGGGCAAGGCCCCGCAGGGCCAACAGCCGACCGTAGTGCTCCTGCACGGAGCATTCGCCGACGGCTCCAGCTGGAACGCAGTGGTGCAACGCCTGCAGCACGACGGCTACCACGTCATCGCCCCACCCAACACCCTGCGCGGCATACCCCAGGACTCGACCTACCTGAACAGCCTCCTGAAGACCATCAAGGGACCGATCGTCCTCGTCGGACACTCCTACGCCGGCGAAGTGATCTCACAGGCAGCCGCCGGCCTCGACAACGTCAAGGCACTCGTCTACATCAACGCGATCATGCCGGACAAGGGTGAGTCCTTCGCCAGCCTCTCCAGTAAGTTCTCGCCAGCACCGCTCACCACAGCACTGAAACAGGTCCCCTTCCGCAACGGGGACGGAACCACCGGCACCGACGTGTACATCCAGCCCGACAAACTCCACGCCACCTTCGCCCAGGACCTCTCCCAGCAGCAGACCTCCATCATGGCCTCAACGCAACGCCCCATCGCACAATCGGCGTTCACCGACAAACTCACCGAAGCAGCCTGGCGGGACAAACCCGTCTACGTACTCGTCGGCAATCAGGACCGCGCCATCAACCCGAGCCTCGAACGATACGAGGCCAAACGCGCACACGCACGCAAGACAGTGGAGATCGACTCCTCACACGTCTCCCTGGTCTCCCACCCCCAAGCCGTTACCGACCTCATCCTCACCGCAGC
Source organism: Streptomyces diastatochromogenes (assembly GCA_001418405.1). Lineage (GTDB taxonomy): Bacteria > Actinomycetota > Actinomycetes > Streptomycetales > Streptomycetaceae > Streptomyces > Streptomyces albulus_C. Next base: position 19,690 of record LIQL01000341.1, read on the forward strand.
CCACGACACCAACCACCAATAGACACACAGGAATGACTGGCCGCGGGCCGCGCCGGACTACTGAGGCTTGCTATTGGGGTTGACGGCCCGTCTGGTGGTGCTATCCCACGGATATGGAGGAGATGGGGCTGACGTGTGAGGGGCGTCTGCAGCGGGAGAAGCTGCGGTTGCAGGCTGCCGAGTGGTTCGAAGAGGGCATCGCCCAGGCAGAGATAGCCCGGCGGTTGGGGGCTTCCCGGCAGGCAGTGCATGCCTGGCACAAGAAGTGGAAGAACGGCGGAACACAGGCATTACGTTCCTCAGGGCCGTCGAGCAGGCGCCCGCTGGTCTCCGAGGACGAATTCACACAGGTCGCAGAGGCGTTGAAGCAGGGACCTGCCGCACACGGCTTCACCGGAGGGGTGTGGACCCTGGCCCGGATCCGCCGGGTGATCAAGGAGGCGACTGGTGCCGAGTACACCAGCCCGTCCGGGGTGTGGCGGCTGCTGAAGCGACACGGCTGGTCGCGGCAGACCCCCACGCGCCGGGCCTACGAACGCGACGAGAAGGCGGTGATGACCTGGCGGAGTGAGGTGTGGCCCCAGGTAAAACCACAGCCGAGCACAGCGGAGCAGCGATCGTCTTCTCGGACGAATCCGGTCTGTC
>LIQL01000342.1 GCA_001418405.1 Streptomyces diastatochromogenes
CGTAGAAAGGGCCGGAGCGTCGCCCCACGGCGGGGCGACGCTCCGGTGTTGAGTGGGTCAGGCTGCGCGCTGCTCGGCGCGGCGGCGGGCGAGGTAGGCGGCCGGAGCGTCAGCGGGGACGCGGCGGAGCCCGTAGACCTTCAGGGACTCCAACTCTCCGGAACTGATGAGCCGGTAGCAGACGGTGCGACCAACCTGGAGGCGGCGGGCGGCCTCTTCGACCGTCAGCAACACCAGGGTTGGTTCGATGGCTTCGGCAAGGTGGGCCGTTTCCATGTAGAGATCCCCTTCGATCAGGGCGAGCTGTCCGAGGTGCGGATTTCTGCGTCACTGCGGCACCAGCGTCATTCGGGCGTCTGACCTGTGGTTTTGCGTGACGCTGTGGCGTGGGGGTGCGTCACCGGTGCGTCATGGGCTGCGTCGCCGTGTGACGCAGGTGACGCAGGATGACGCAGAGGTCGTCGTCTGCGTCACCGCTTTCGTTGCAGGCCAGGGGCCGCTTTTCGGTCCGTGTGACGCAGGTGACGCAGCGCTTCCCTTCTTAGGACAAAAGAGGGGTGTCTGTTGTAGTGCTGCGCGGCTCAGAGCGTGAAGAAGGAGCCGCTGCGCGGCGCGACCATCGAGCGGCGGCAGCCGCCGAACAGCAAGAAGAGCACCCGGCGCGTGGTGCGCCCCGGTGCTCTTCTTGCTTGTCCCGGCGCCGAGTTCGCCGGTCAGTGCATCGGCTCTTGCAGGTACGGCGACGTGGCGGCCTGGCGGGTCATCTCGATGTAGCGGCCTTCCCTGGTGCGGCCCCAGTCGATGAGTGCGCCGCGTGCGGCGAGGGTGGGCTGGAGGCGCTTGAGGCGGTCGGAGAGGACTTTGCCGGTGGTGGGCCAGCCTTTCGGCAGGGGACGGCAGTCTTCCCCCGCGTAGAGGCCGGTGAGGCAGTGCAGCCACTCGGACGACGTCATCCGGGTCTCCGTGCCCGGGTCGAGGGTGGCGGCGTGCTTGAGGACGGTCTGCGCGAGGAGGTCACCCTCGATGACGTCGTCGTTGAGGTCATCCAGGCTGGCGCGGTAGGCGGTGAGTGCACCGAAGTGGGTGGCGGTGTCGAGTTGTGCGCAGAGGTGGGCGAAGTCGGCCATGCGCAGGTCGGTGGGGGTCTCGGCTTCGGCGGCACGGACCTTGACGGTGAGGTCGAGAAGCGAGCCGAGGATCACGGGCAGGGCTTCTTCGAACTCGGCCCAGAGTTCGGCTTCGGTGCGCCGGACGCGGGGGCGTTCGAGGCGGAGGGGGAGGAGGCGTTCGGCGAGGTCGGGGCGGATGACGCCGACGTCGATACCGGTCAGCAGCAGGGGGCGGCGGTAGCGGGAGCGGACGACGTCGCCGTCGGTGAACAGGGCGCGCTTGATGCTCTCTGCCCCGGTGACGACGCAGCACATCAGGTCAGACAGGTCCGGGGGCAGGTGGGAGAGGTTGTCGAGGGCGGTGACCCATCCGGCGGCGACGGCCGTGATCAGGTTCTCTTCGTCCTTCGGGGCCCGGCGCAGGTCCCCGCTCATGCCCTCGATGATCCGCACCAGCATGCGGCCCGCGGTGGACTTCCCCGCTCCCTGGGGACCGGTGAGGAAGGGGGCGGGGACTGGGACGGACGGGCCGAGGCAGCCGATGAGCCAGGCGAGGGCGAGGCATTCGCCTTCGGCGGTGGCGAAGTTCGTGAGCCGCATGAGCAGGTCGATGCCCTTGCCGTCGGTGTCCTTGGCGGGCAGGGGCAGTTCGCCGGTGAGCTGGGTGCGCCGCCAGGACACCTCGCGCGGGTCGGGGATGCGGATGTCCCAGCCGGTGGGGTGGATGCGGATGGACTGGCCGTCGTCGCGGCCGAGGTCCAGCCAGGTTGCTCCGTCGAAGCCGGGGGCGACCCGGATGTGGGTGGGCTGTACGTCCTGACTCAGCGCGAGTGCCTCGATCAAGTCCAGTGCCTCCTTGAGTGCGGTGCCGTTGAACACGCCGATTCCGTCGTTGAAGAGGTCGACCATGAGTTCTTGGCGGTGGCTGCCGGTCGTGCCCTGGGAGCGGATGGGGCGGGCCACGGGGTGGCCATTGCGCTGCGCGTACACGGTGCCGTCGATGGTGCGGAAGTACCGGAAGTGCGCTTGCGCGTAGTCGGTGATGATCGCGCGGGCCGGGGTCTTCTCGTCCTCGGACATCGCGCCTCACATCCCCAGCGCGGTCTGGGCGTTGGCCCAGGCGTCCGTGCAGTGCCGGGGCGACTCGCCCTTGGCCTGAGCGGCGGCGAATAGCCGCCCCACGTGCATGTCGGTGAGGCAGCCGCACCGGCCGTGAGCGGACAGGACGGCGAGGAACGTGCGGTAGACGGTGGTGTGGACCGAGTTCTGAGCGGTGGTGATGCGCTGCTCCGCCATGGCGATACCCCGGTCGAGGTAGGTGGGCGTGCGGTGCCGGCACTTCCCGCCCCCGGCGAGCCCGGGCACGGCGACGACGGGGCGGGTAGGCCGGGTCGTGGTGGGCTTCTTCACGGCCAGGACGCGGACGGCGTCGGGCAGGGCAGTCATGGTGCCGGTGCCGGGGCCGAGCCAGCGGGCGTAGGACATCGAGCTTTTGATGTCGATGCCGGGCCGTACCGCGTTCGGGGAATGCATGGTGCCGTGGTAGATCCAGTGCTCGCCCCGCGTCGTCGGCACCGTGCGGGTGGCGGGCAGGTTCTCGCGGGCCCAAGAGACGGCTGCCGCGTCGTCCAGGTCGACGACCGTCAGCCCTGCCCCGCCGGGGTGGTAGGCGACGGCCGCTGCCTCACGCCACGCGGACGCCCACGCCGGCGAGGTGAGGACGCGGGGGTCGGTGGTGGCTGCGGCCCAGGCGTGGCACGGCCTCGGGCACTCGCAGGGGCCAGCGTTCTTCATGTTCGGCCGGCCCCCGCACGCGTTCCCCTTGCACGCGGTGCAGTTGCCGAACGGGACCTTGCCCGCCCGCAGGGGTAGAACCGGCACGTCGGCGGCGGCCAGGGCGAGGGCTACTCGCCGAATGTCGGTGGGTTGGGTCATGCTGGAGACCTCCATAGGTCTGTTGAGGACTGGAGACCAGGGGCGACCGCGGATCTTTGGCGAGATGAGGCGGTCGCCCCTGGCGTAGCTACTGGTCGGAGTCGGCGGGGTCGAGGTCGGCGCGGATCGCGCCTTTGACGTCCCCGCGGTTGGTCGGGTAGCTGAAGGTGAGGTGGAGGTGGGTGCCGCCGTTCATGCGGTCACGCTCGGGCCAGCGGTTGCCGTGGCGGTCGAGGAGCTGGGCCCATGCTTCGAAAGCCGCGCGGCGGTCGGCGTTGGGCTGGAGAACGCTGGCTTCACCAATCAGCGTGCCGGTGCTGGCAATCGTCCACATCAGCGCGGGCAGCTCACCGTCGTAGCCGTGCTTGAGGAGCTGGGTCAGCACTTCCGCCGCGCGGAGCTGCCAGCGGTGCTCGTCCCGGTTAGTGATCTGTCCGAAGGTCATCGTGCGGTCCTCTCGGGTTAGAAGGGCGGTTCGTCGCTGTAGCCGCCGGCGCCCCACGGGTCGCGGCCGGGGCCACGGTGGCGCCGGGGCAGGCGCGGGAGCGGCATGAGGAGCCAGCGGCGGTTCTCGTTCCAGCAGGTGCAGGGCTCCCATTCGGTGCCCGCGTACTCGCCGGTCTCGTAGTCGCCGTAGTCACGGTTGAACCCGCCGTTGCCGTCGCAGTCGCGGCAGTTGGGGCGCGGGGTGTCGGTGAGGTAGAGCCCCCGGTGGGGGCAAACGGCGTGCTGGATGCGCAGGCGCACGGGGTTGCTCCTTAGTGGCCGGTGATGGCTTGGGTGATGGCGGTGGTGAGGTTGTTGATGGTGTGGCGGGCGTCGGTGTTGGCGAGGTAGAAGCCGAAGAGGACGGCTATGGCTGCGGCGCCCAGGCCGAGGGACTTGTAGCGGATGAGCAGGGCGAGCAGGACGCCGAGGATGAGGACGACGGAGAGGGTTACTGCCACGGCTGGGTCTCCTTGGAGTCGGTGTGGTGGGTGCGGGTGCCGTCGGTGTGGATGCGGCGGGCGTGGTGGTGCAGGCGGCGGCCGATGCGGACGCGTTTGCCGGTGCCGTTGCAGCGGCGGCAGAACTTGCCGGGCTTGGCGGTGCCGTCGCGGTGGTAGCGCACGCGCTGGCCGAAGCCGCGGCAGCGGCGGCAGGTGCCGAACGGCGAGGCCATGCACAACAGTGCGTAGCCGGCGAGTGCGGCGGTCAGGGCGAAGAAGCTAGCGGGGAACATGTGGGTCAACTCCCGTCCAGGGGCGGATTTCGGGGGTTGGGCCTGGAGGCGTGCTAGGCGCTAGGTGCCTGATCACAGGCCCTTTGGGGTGCTAGCGAGGGTGCTAGACCTAGCAGCGGAGGCTGCTAGGTCTAGCAGGGGTGCTGGGGCTATGCGGCGGCCCGTTCGGCGTTACGGCGGGTGATGGCGGCGGTGATGTCGGCGCGTTCGATGCCGCGTCGGTTCTTGCCTTCGCCGTCGTCGGTCTGGCCCCAGACCTGGCCGGGCTTGATGCCCCAGGGCTTGAGGGCTGCGGTGACGTTCTCGCCCTTCCAGCCGGTGTAGGTCTCCGGCCGCAGTTCGGCGAGGCGGGTGGCGATGCGTTCGCACCACACGGTCTTCTCCATGGCCGGGATGACCGCGAGGACGTCGGCGAGGATGTCGGAGCCCGCGGTGGCGTTGGGCGTCTGGCCGATGGCGTGGCCGGTGACGTTGCCGTACTCCTCGCGCACCTGCCGGGCCCGGGCGACGACGGTTTCGGCGCCGACGGCGTCGACGAACGCACTGGAGACGATGCGGGGTTCGTCGCCTTCGCCGGCCATCCAGCAGATGCCGCGGTCGGAGCGGGAGAACATCGTGGCCCGGTAGCCGGCCTTGTACATGCTGGTGCCCAGCACCATGTCGTTGGCGGGCTGGCCCATCACCTTCAGGCAGAACCGCAGGACCGCGTTGGCGGAGATCCCGGTGGGCAGCGACTTCGCGTCGGGGCGCTGGGTGCCGAACATCGCCACGATGCCCAGTGCGGGGCCGCGCTTGACCAGGTCGGTGCAGATCGCCTCGATCTCCGCGCCGTGCTTCTCGTGCTCGAAGGGGATCTGGCACTCGTCGAAGCCGGCCACGATCGGGTGCAGGCCCAGCTTCTTGTCGCCGGCCAGCTCCGGGGTCACCTTCGACTCCGGGCAGCGCGAGCGCGGCAGGGACTTAATCACCTTCGCCCGCCGCCGCAGCTCGTCCTTCAGCTCCCGCAGGGCCTGGACGACGTACTCGATGTCCTCGTCCTCTTCGCCGGCCCGGTAGCGGTGGCACACCGGCTCCAGGGCGCCGAAGTCGCCGGTGCCCTTGAAGTCGAAGGCGTGCAGTTCGGCGCGGGGGTCGAGGGCGGCGATCAGGAGCAGCAGCCGCATCAGGAATGTCTTGCCCATGCGGGGGACGGAGCCGACGACGATCGCGGCGAACATCAGCGTGACCTGCACGTCGCGCATGCGTTGGTCGTTGCCGAACACCACGGGCTTGAACAGGTCCACCTGCCCGGCCTTCAAAAGGGGCCAGGCCGGTTTGGTGGTCTCGTTCATCGGCTTGTCCCCGACCCACAGGATCAGTCGGCCTTCGTGTTCGGTGGGGTCGGGGGCGGGCCACACGCAGCCGACCTTGCGGCGCAGGCCGGAGGCGAGTGGCTTGCGGGCCTCCATGATGTCCTCGGGTGTGACGCCGTAGGGCAGGTCGAGTTCGGCGCGGTAGCCGGGGCCGTCGCGGACGATTTCACTGGTGAAGCGCATGCCCTGCATGTCGCCGCCCTTCTTGATGGCGGCGGTGATCCTGGTGTTGCCGATGCTCTCCAGCCCGCGCAGCACGATCGTGCCGGTCAGCTTTTGCACCTCGGTCTTGAGGACGGCGGGGCCGACGACGGGGGCGTCGGGCTGCTGCCCGGCCCGCCCCAGCAGCAGCACCCCACCGGCCGCGAACGCGTACAGCAGGCCGGGCGTCATGACGTAGAGCCACAGGGCGAAGCCGGCGCCGAAGATGGCGGCGATCAGGGTCACCAGGCCCCGCAGCCGGACCCGACCGGCCCGCAGACGGGCCAGCCGCATGTACTCCTCGACGTCCTCGTTGGCGACGGCGTGGGCCCGCAGCGGGGCCGCCTCACGGTCCCAGACCCACCGGTTGGTGGCGGTGACGAACCGGCACGCGCCCCGCGGGGCCATGAACGACAGCCGCGCGGCATACACCGGCAGGCGGGCGCCGTGGTAGAGCGAGGCGTAGCCGAGGTTGGCCCCGGCGTGCCGGGCGGTGGCCAGGAAGTCGCGGCGGTTCGTCATCCAGCCGGCCACGATCGGCTTGCGCTTCTCGTTGACCAGGCCGGGCTTGGGCAGTGCGGGGTTGTCGACCGCCGCCGGCACGGCCGGGGCGTCGTCCTCGTCGAGGGTGTCCGGTACTGCGCGCAGGTGCGCGGCAGGGGTGACGGTATCCGTCATGCTGAAGGTCCTGTCTGCTGTGAAGGGTGGGCAGGAACCCGGGGCGGTCGACTGCTGCCAGGCGAATCCGGCTGCCCCGGGGCGAAGTCAGTGAGCGTTGCTCTGGGCGCGTTCGGCGGCGCCGTCGAGGATCCGGTCGACCTTGCGCTGAAGGTCGCCGAGGTGAACGTCCTCACCGGCGAGGGAGCGCTTGCACATCCGGGCGGTGAGACCGGCGATCTTGACCTTCTCGGCCGCCGTGAGCGGCGGCTGGTTGTGCTGGGCCATCTCGGTTCCCGTCTGGGCCGGGACTGTCCCGGCTCCCCTCACCGCCCGCACTGCGTCGGGCGGATCGGGCAACCGTTCAGCCGCGGCTGCGGCGGGCCTTGGCGATGTTCTTCGCGGCCTTCTCGCCCTCTGGGCCGCCGAGGGCCTTCACGCCGTTGACCAGGCCCCAGGAGACGGCGACGACGACCAGGGCGACGGCCCCGATCGAGATGGCCATGGAGGAGATCGCGGCGACGAGGAGCGGGCCGAGGAAGACCCCGGCGGCGACGGCGCCGCCGCCGACGCCGGCGCCGAGGGCGACGCGCTGGACGGTGCGGTCGGGCGGGGCGTGGTGGATGTGCTGGACGACGATCGGCCGCCCGTCCTCGTACACGGCCGGGCCGGGCATCGGTTGGGGCTGGTAGACGGGCAGGGGCGGTTCCTGCCGTGGGGTGGGCAGGGGGTTGTCGAACTGGTAGCGGCGAGCGTTCATGTCAGCCCTTCCTGCGGCCGGTGCCGCGCAGCTCGTGGGTGTGGCACAGGACAGGGCCGATCAACAGACCCACGCCGTGGACGGTCCACCGCCCTTCGGTCAGGGGGCCGGGCGGGACCTCGTCGATGATTCGGCCGGTCCGCCCGGCGGCGCGGGGGTCGTCGGCACAGTTGAGGATCTGGACCTCGTCGCCTGCGTGGAACATCGGCGTTGCTCCTCTCAGCCCCGCTTCGGGTAGTTGTGACCCGCGGGCGGGTCGTGGGAATCGCTGCTGGCCAGGCCCGAGACGACCGCCCGGAAGAACGGATCCTGGTGGCTCTCGGCGCTGGTCATGGCTCGTCCGGCCTGTGCGAGGAGACCCTCGGTGCGCAGGTCGTCGTCCTCGGCGGTTTCGCGGCGGAGGCTCATCCCCGCTCCCTGATGACGTCGTTGAGTGGGCCGCTCCCGGGCGGGCCGGGAGCGGCGTGGTGCGACTACAGGTCGAACAGCCCGTCACCCTGCGGCGGGCCGCTGGCACGGGTCTTGCGGGCCGCGCGGGTGGCGGCGGTGCGGGGCGCCGCACTGGCCGGTGCACCAGCACCGCCATCCGGCCGCCTCCATCACCGGCCGCCACAGGTCGGCGCCGGCGATCGGCTCGCTCATGCCGCCACCTCCCCACCGGGGTTCTGGTCGGCACGCTCGGCCCGCAGGGCGTCCCGCAGTTCCCGGGCCCTGGCCGGGGCACAGCGAACCGCCTTACGGATGGCCTCCCCCGTCAGCTCGTCGATCGGCCAATCGGCCGTGACCGATCGAGCCTCGTCGAGCAACTGCTCGGGCGTCCGGGTCGGGCGCTTCGATCGGGCCGCGGTCGGCACCTTGCCGGTCACCCGACGCGGCCGGGGCGCCTCCGCCGCGGCCGTCAGTACCGGTTCGATCGGGGTCGATCGGATCGACTCGACCGGCACGGTCGAGGTGACGGTGCGCTTGATCAGATCGACCTTCGGCCGGTCCAGAATCGGCCCGGGGGCGGCTTCTAGGGCGGTCGATCGGTCGGCCGGGCCGGGGGTGGATTCTTCGAGATCAGCCATAGACCGTTCCGCAGCGCCGTCCGGCACCTGCGGCACCGGTTCGGGCTGCGGGTGATCGGGCTGCTTGGCGCGGGCCTTGTCCATGGCCTGGGCGGACTTCACGGCCCGCTTGTGCAGGGCCGGGGTCATGCCGGGGTCGGGGCAGCCGCGCACGATCGACCACGCCCGCTCGAACGCGGCCTGTCGATCGAGTTCCCCGTGGGGGGCGGCGGAGATGAGTCGATCGGCGACCCGGACCACCTTGCGGTGATGCCGGCGGCGACGCCGGGAGTGCTCATGTCGATCGGCGTCGATGCCCTCGATCGAGGCGTCCAGGGTCGAGACCCACTGGCGAATCTCGAAGGCGATCGGGCCCAGCAGGGTGACCGCGGCCAGCCCTAGACCGACCGTCTTCGCGTCCCCGGCGCTCAGGCCCTTGATGCTCTGGCCGTAGCCGTAGTTGATGAACGCGGCGAACCCGGCGAAGGCGGCGATCAGGGAGCGAAGAAGCCACCGCACCCATGCGGGCAGGTGGCGGGCGTCGGCGTAGGCGACACCGGCCGCCATCACCCACGCCAACCCCTCGATCGCCAACGGCAGCGGCAACAGCAGCGCGCTGATGTTGACGAAGTGCAGGATCTGGGCGGGCAGGGACGCCAGGCCGGAGGCGGTGACCACGGCGAGGGTGCCGCGGCGGTAGATCTCCGCCGGAGTCAGCACCTCCCGCCGCCGCTCCGCCCGCTCCCGGCGCCGCTGCTGCCGCTCCAGCCGATCGGCCTTGCGGTCCGCTCGCTCCTGATCCCTCAGCCGGGCCGACCGCGCGTCGGCTTCCTGTTGGCGCGCGGCCCGCAGCTCCTCGCCGTGCCGGGCACTCAGACGCTTCTCTTCAGCCTTCGCGGCCCGGTCGGCCCGCTGCTCCTCGTAGTAGCTCACCCCGCACCCCCCGAACCCGGGTGGTGCAGGACGACGAGAACGGTGAGGTGGGCGCCGGGCGGCGGGGCGAACGCGGTCACCCACGCCACACCGACCAGCGCCACCAGCAGCCGCACACGACGGGCGGCGGAACGCAGCGCGAGGGTCATGACGCACCCCCGTCGGCGGTCCACGGGGTGTAGGTCAGCGGCTGCTCCGCCGTCCACTCGCGCAGCATCTCGGCGGCGTACCCCACCATGTGGTCGTCGTGGAGGACACCGTCGAGGATGATCCGTGCGTGCCCCGACCGGCGCTCCAAGAGCGTGGCGTAGGCGCGTTCGTCGTAGTCGGTCGTGTCCGGCAGGGGAACGTCCAACGCGTCATAGACCGCGCGCAGCAACGCCACGGCCGCGTCCGGGAGGGAATCGAGGTACACGCTCGGCTCGGTCATGCCGCACCCACCCACGCCAGCACCCCGGCGGCGACCAGCAGCGCGCCGCCGGCCATGGTCCAGTTGATCGAGCGGCGCAGGCGCCCGTACTTGGCGACCGCGAGACGAGACAGCCTGGCGATGTCCTCGGCCCGCTCATCGACCGCCAGGGCGTCCGCCACTTCCTCGGCGGTCAGCGTCGCCCACAGCGGGAACCCGCCCGGCCTGACGCCTGCCAACTTCGGGCGGACCGTGAGCAGCAGTAGGGCGACCGCCCCCAGCAGCACCGCCATCCCGGCCGCGCCGACGATCCGGGCCACGGTCGACAGGTGGACGCTGCTGGCGACCGACCAGACGCCGGCCAGCACCGCCCCGTCGAAAGCCAGCAACAGGGACGCTTTGGTGTCGGTGCGGGAGATCTCCGCCTTGACCTCCGCGTGCGCGGCGGACAGAGCGGAATCGGTGGTGTAGCTCATGCCCCCACCTCCGGCAGCTCATTGCCGGCGGCGGTGCGGTTGGCCAGGTCCCGGCGGGCCGCCAGCACCCGGCGGCGGGCCCGGCGGATGCGGCGCACGTCCAGCTCGGTGGCCGGCCGGTCCATCACGGTGACGTAGGCGTCCAGCAAGTCCGCCTCCGCCGTGAGGAGCGGCATCTCGGCGTCGATGGCGTCGAGTTCAGCGGCGGTGGGCTCCAGCCACGGCTCGAACGCCGTCAGCGCCTCAGTGACAGTAATCTGGTTCATGGGTCGTGGTTCCTTTCAGCGGAACGGCCCGACAGCGCCCCGGAGCGGCTACTCCGGGGCGCGTGCCGTTTGGGGTGAAGCAGGCCGGATCGGGCCCGCAGGTCAGCGGTTCTCGTCGTCCTTGGCGGGACGGGGCTGGCCGTCGGCGAGGTGGACGACTTCACCGGGACAGGCGGCGACGGTGTAGCTCTCGTCGGCCTGGTCCGCGATACCGGCCGCGGATAGCCCGCGGTCGCTTGGGATGAATCGCGCGCAGCGGGTGTCGGGATGAAGTGGGAACCCACTGCGGTCGTGGTCTTCTGGCGACATCGTCCGTTTCGGCTCTCACGCGCAACGTGAGGGAGTGCCTACACCGTCCGTGGCGACACTCGGAAGCTGTGTCGCCGCAGTCCTATCCACCGACCGGTCATCGCGAGGACTCGCCCCCGCTCGGGATTCGGTGTCTCAGTGCCAATGCACTCACCAGCCTGCGGAGTTCGTTCTCCCTGCGCTGGTGGACCGCTGTCCAGGTTGTTCGCACCAGGTCTGACAGCCGACGGGCTATCTGCCGCTCCCCTCCGACCTGACAGCCGGAGAGTGGTGCTGCCGCACGGGCCGCGTGTAAGCGGGTCCGGCGGAGCCGTTCAGTCATGCAGGTCGTGCATCCGTGCAGCCCAAAGAAGGGCCTCCGGGGCGACGCCCGAGCAAGAGGAACATGTGTTACGTGTTCCTCATCTTGCAGAGAAGGATTCGCAGTGTCAAGCCCTTCGGCTGTTTCGGGGTTCTGCGAGTCCCTCGCGCTCGATGTGCTTCCAGACTGGCGTCAGCTCTGAAGACGAGCGACCTCGCACATGTACGACTTGTGGACGACTTCGCTACGGTGAAGTCGTCCACAAGTCGTCCCACCCCGGGGGAGAGTGCGGCATGGCCAACGAGCGACTGCGAGGCGCGATCGTTGAGAGTGGACTGACACTGGATCAAGTGGCCGAGCGCCTGGGGGTGTCAGCGAAGACCGTTGAGCGCTGGATCGGCGAGCCGAACCGCAAGCCATACCGTCGCTTCCAGTACGCCACCGCCTCACTGCTGCAATGCGAGGTGTCCTACCTCTGGCCGGAAGAGCGGACTTCAGCCGAGGTGGCAGAGGCGGGAAACGCCGAGCTGATCAAGTTGTACCCACATCGCTCCGTTGTGCCCAACCGCTTGTGGCCGCAGCTCTACGCGAAGTCGAAGCAGCACTCCGACGTGCTCGTGTACTCGGGCTTCTGGCTCACCGAGGACCCGGAGTTCCACCGCGTGGTGAAGGAGAAGTCGGCGGCCGGCGTCTCGATTCGCTTCATGATGGGAGACCCCAGCAGTGAGGCCGTCGCGGTCCGAGGCGCAGACGAGGGGATCGGTCCAGCCATGGCCGGCAAGATACGAAACGCCCTCGTCAACTACGCCCCGCTCTTCGGTCTCCCCGGCGTCGAGTTCCGGCTCCACGACACCACCCTCTACAACTCGATCTACCGGGCCGATGACGAGATGCTGGCCAACGGTCATCTGTACGGGGTCGGTGCCTACATGGCGCCAGTCCTGCACATCCAGCGGGTACCGGGTGGTGAACTGTTCGATGCGTACGCTGAGAGCATCGAACGAGTCTGGGAGACAGCCCAGCCCATCTCATCACCCGCCGATTGTGGAGGTCCGCACGCATGAGCCGAATCGACTACTTCCGCGATCCCAATGCGCCCATAGCCAACTCCGTGGTGCCCTCAGTCACGGCAGTCGTCTGCGATGACGCCGGGCGGCTGCTGCTTATCCACAAGACCGACAACGACCTGTGGGCACTCCCCGGGGGCGGGCACGACATCGGCGAGAGCATCGGCGACACCGTCGTGCGGGAGGTCGTGGAGGAGACGGGGATCACCGTCGAAATTGACGGCGTCGTGGGTCTCTACACCGACCCACAGCACGTGATGGCGTACGACGACGGAGAGGTCCGGCAGCAGTTCTCGATCTGCTTCCGCGCCCATCCGACCGGCGGTTCCGTGCGCACAAGCAGCGAGTCGAAAGAGGTCCGCTGGATCGATCCAGCGGACCTCGATGACCTGGACATCCACCCGTCCATGCGGCTGCGCATCCAGCACGGCCTGGACGACTCGCGCCATGAGCCCTACATCGGCTGACCTCCGGCAACCACCTTGGCCAGGCGACCCTCGACCCGTTCCGCGGCTGCGTAGATTTCCGGTGCCGCACGTTGGATGAAGCGTCCGACGATCGTGTCGGGGCCGTACCGCTGCACGATCTCGTCCAGCCGATCGGCCGGGGTGGTATGCGTCCCGTCCGGCGTCGTCGTCATGTCGCAGAAGAGCAGCGCGTCAACGAGGTCGGGGTGCTCCAGCTCGAACTCGCTCGCCAGTTCCTGCCTGAGCCCGCGTTCCTCAGCCTCCAAGAGGGCACAGGAATGATGGGCCACGAGGCGGACCACCCGTTCGTCCGCCCCTTCCTGGTCTCGGAGGAAGCGGGCCCCGTCGAGAGGGTGAAAGCCGGTCGTAGCGATCTCCGGCGAGTAGCCGATGTCGTGCAGCACTGCGGCTGCTTCCAGTAGCTCGGCATCATCGCTCAGGATCGGGCTCAGGGAGCGAGCGCGCTTGGCGACCCCGAGCGAATGTGCCCACCGGCGCGGCAGCGGATCGGACAGCAGCGATTCGGAGAGCGAGTACGCCCACTCAGTCAGTCCCATGTCGGCCAAGGCTAGGACCGGACCTTAGGCGTCGGCAGGGCGCGTACTGTGCGCCCCTTGCCGTGGACAGTGTCGAGCAAGCCGGTTCCCTCCATCTGGGCAATGGCACGGCGCACTGCCGTGCGGGAGACGCCGAAGCGCTCACAGAGCTTCGCCTCGGACGGATACGTGTCGCCGACCGCCAGCGAGTCCTCCGTGATCACGTCCGTCATGCGTTCCACAAGGGATCGGCGGTCGCCCCCCCGGGCGACGCGCCACCCGATCCCGGGCGCGGACTCAAGGATGCCCTCGGCTTCGAGGACCTTGAGGGCGCGGCGGATGGTATTGCGGGAGACACCGTGCGAGCGCACGAGGTCAGCCTCAGACGGCAAGGCGTCAACGATCTCCCCGTCGCCGATTCCCTTCCGCAGTGCCTCCGAGATGACCAGGTAGGTTCCGCGCGGACTGGCCTCCGACACTTCGGCTCCTCTCGTGTCGCTCCATTGCTCGCTGCCAAGGGTCCCACGGCTGCGCAGCAAGGGATCAGGGCCGCCTCCTTGGCTCCGGCCGACCGGTCTGCTCCGTCTCAGTTTCCGTCTCATTCAGCTCCGTACGTCACCGTTCACGGCCGTTCGAGCCGCGAGTTTTCGGGGGTCGGGGAACGCCCCTGAACGCGGGCGGACGCCTACGAATAGGGCCTTGACCTGCACCAACAGACTTGGAAAGCGTGTTGGGGGCAACCCCTCACGAGTTCGAATCTCGTATCCTCCGCCAGTGCCTTCACCGGGCACGATGTCGAAGGGCCCCACCGTTCGCGGTGGGGCCCTTCGGTGTTCCTCGGTCCTCGTCGTCCTGGTTTTTTCGTCCACGGCGGATGGCGCCGGGGTCTTTTCGGGGTGTGGCCCGGGGGCGGTGGTCAGTGGAAGGGGGCGGTGCGGTCCAGGTGGCGGTAGACGCCCAGGGCCCAGCCGGCGTCGGTGGCGGCCACGGCGACGGGGGTGGGCGCGCCGAAGAACTCCTCGCAGGCGCGCAGCACGCCGGGGGACGTGGGTCGCGCCGGGCAGGAGGCGTCCGCGTAGTCGTCGATGACGAGCACGGCGCCGGGTGACAGGCGCGGTACGCAGGCGC
>LIQL01000343.1 GCA_001418405.1 Streptomyces diastatochromogenes
TCACCGCCCTGACGCCGCCGGAGCGGCTGCGCGAGACCAGCCCGCTGCTCTACTTCCGGCGCGCCTACGGGCGGTTGACCGCTTCGCCGTCGGCACCGTCGGTGCCGTCCGCGGCCGCCATCTCGTCCAAATCGGCCAGCATCGCGTCCGCCAGGTCGCGTTCGGAGGCGTAGTACCGCTCCGACCACTTCAGCGCGAGCGACGGGTAGGCCCAGGCCGCTTCGGCGCGGGCGCCGGCGGCGTCCGCCTCGGCGCGCTGCCGCATCGTCTCCGCATACTCCCGGTGCCGGCCGAGCACGTCGCGCATCTGCTCGACCTCCAGCAGGTGCCCCAGCCAGAGCCGCAGCATCACGCCGTGCTTGAGCACCGGCGGCTCCACGGGCGCCTCGCGCGCCCACCGGCGGACCGCCGCCATGCCCTCGTCGGTGATGACGTAGACCCGCTTGTCGCGGTTACCGGTCTCCTGGGCGACCATCCGCGAGCTGACGTAGCCGACCTTCTCCAGGCGCTTGAGCTCGCCGTAGATCTGGCTGAACGACGGGCTCCAGTAGAAGAAGCGCAGCGACCAGTCCGACCACTTCTTGAGGTCGTAACCGGACAACTCCTCACCGAAGGAGAGGAGTCCGAGCACCGCCCAGCTGGTCGCCGGCAGCGCCGGACGCTCCGCGTCGACCCCGGCCTGCGCTCCGTGCGCCTTCTTCTCCGTCACGCTCCGCAGTCTACGGCCTCCCTGGTCCCCCACCTGACGGGACATCGTCGGCCCCCCTTCCCTCTCGCCACGTATACCTGCTAGACATATTCCTATTAGAAATAGTCTCCGCACCTCCAGAACAGAGGAGGCAGTTCCGTGAAGTTCTCGATGATCTTCGAGGCACAGCTCGCCGACCCGACGCCCGAACGGGAGCGCCAGGTCATCCACGACTGCGTCGAACAGGCCGTCTACGCAGAGGAGATGGGCTTCGACCGCATCTGGGCGGTGGAGCACCACTCGCTCACCCAGTACGCGCACATGAGCGCCTCGGAGATCTTCCTCACCTGGGTCGCCGCCCGGACCTCCCGCATCCGGATCGGCCACGGCGTGGTCACCATGCCGTTCGGCTACCAGCACCCGGTGCGGGTCGCCGAACGGGCCGCGATGCTCGACGTGCTCTCCGGCGGCCGGGTGGACATCGGCGCCGGCCGCGGCGCCACCAAGCAGGAGATGTCGATGTACGGGGTCCGCCCCGAGGACACCTACCCGCAGATGGAGGAGGCACTGAAGATCTTCAGCAACGCCTGGCGGGAGGAGACCTTCGAGTGGCACGGCGGGCTCGACATCGGCCCCGGCGCGATCCTGCCGCGGCCCGTCCAGGGCCCGCACCCGCCGCTGTTCATGGCGTGCAGCAAGCACGACACCCTCAAGCTCGCCGCCGAACTCGGCATCGGCGCCCTGGTGATGGGCTTCGCCGGCGCGGACGACGTGCGCACCATGCGCAAGGTCTACGACGAGGCGATCGCCACCCGCGGCGGCGACCGACTGGTCTCCACCGAGACCAACGACCACTTCTCCGCGCTCTGCCCGACCATCGTGCTGGACGACGGGCCGGCCGCCTACCGCATCGGCACCCGCGGTCAGCGGTTCTTCGCCGAGGCGATCGCCCACTGGTACGGCAACGGCCCGGCGCCCACCGTCCACGACGAGCACGACGACCACGTCGCCGCGCTGGCGCAGGACCGCGACGAGCTGGTCGCCAAGCTGCACGAGGCCAACATCCCCGCCCGCCCGGTCGACACCGGCACCTACAACGCCCAGCACGCCTACGGCACCCCCCAGGACGCCATCGCCTACGTCGAGCAGCTGCGCGAGATCGGCGTGGACGAGGTGATGTGCCTGATCCAGATGGGCACCGTGCCGCAGGAAGCCTGCCTGGAGACCATCCGGCACTGGGGCGAGACGGTCATCCCGCACTTCCGGGCGCTGGAGGAGCAGGCATGACGACCGACGCGGCGCGGTTGGACGGCAAGGTCGCGGTGATCACCGGCGCCGGGCGCGGACAGGGCGCGACCGAGGCCCGCCTGTTCGTGGCCTGCGGCGCCCGGGTGGTGCTCGGCGACGTCCGTGAGGAGGAGGGCCGGGCACTCGTCGCCGAGCTGGGCGACGCGGCCCGGTTCGTCCGGCACGACGTCACCGACGCGGACGGCTGGCGGACGGTCGTCGACACCGCGGTCACCGCCTTCGGGCGGCTGGACGTCCTGGTGAACAACGCCGCCCTGTGGCGGACCGCGCCGGTCGACCAGGAGACCGAGGAGAACTTCGCGCTGCTGATGCGGGTCAACCTCCTCGGCCCCTTCCTCGGCATCCAGGCGGCCGTCCCGGCCCTGCGGAACGCCGGCGGCGGCTCGATCGTCAACATCTCCTCGACCGCCGGACTGCGGGGCATCCCGGGGCACTCCGCCTACGGGGCGAGCAAGTTCGGGCTGCGCGGGCTCACCAAGTCCGCCGCGCTCGACCTGGCCGGAGACCGGATCCGGGTCAACTCCGTCCACCCCGGCATGATCGACACGCCGATGGTGGCGGACGTCCTGGGCCCGGCACCCGCGAGCAGGAGTGGCCGCGGGTGCCGGGCCCAGGACGT
>LIQL01000344.1 GCA_001418405.1 Streptomyces diastatochromogenes
GGCAAGGCCGACCGCCTGGTCACGTCGCCGGACGGCGCCTCGTACGTCTACCACGGCACCGGCAGCTGGAAGGCGCCGTTCGCCCCGCGGGAGAAGACGGAGTTCTCGGTCTACTCGGGCCAGACGCTGTCCTGAGCAAGGGAGTTGGGGCGTGCGGGCCGGGCGCGGGCGGGGTCGGCGGAGGCGGCCGGGGCGGCGCCGGCCGGCCGGGTCGCCGGCCGGGTCGCCGGCCGCACCCCGCCCGCACCCCGCCCGCGCACCGTCAGGCGGCCCCGAGCTGCTCCGGCAGCCCCGCCGCGTGGACGATCGTCAGGCCGGAGACCGGCCGGGTCAGGCACACGTACAGGCGGCGCAGGCCGGTGCGCTCGTCCGGTTCGCCGTCCACCACCGCCGCCGGCTCGTCCAGCACCACGTAGTCGTACTCCAGACCCTTGGCCAGGGTCGCCGGCACCAGCGTCAGGCGGGCGTCGGCCGAGGTCTCCGCACCCGGGGACAGAGCGCTGATGCCGGCCTCCTCAAGGGCCGCGCGCAGCACCGGAATACGGGCGTCCGCGGCGATCAGGCCGATCGACCCCTCCTTGGCGAGCGCGTCGTGGCAGGCCGCCAGCACGGTCGCGTCCAGGTCCGCGGGCTCCACCGCACGGACCTCGAAGTCGCCCGCCGACTCACGGATGGAGGTGGCCTCCTTCAGGTCGGGCGCGATCGCCGGCAGCAGACGGGACGCGTAGGCGATGACCTCGCGCGGCACGCGGAAGCCCTGGGTCAGCTCCTCGACGACCGAACCGGGCTTGCCCAGGTGGGCCAGCGCCTGCTGCCAGGTGTCGGTCGCCCACGGGGTGGTGCCCTGGGCGATGTCGCCCAGCACCGTCGCCGACCCGGTGGTGCAGCGCCGGCCCACCGCCCTGTACTGCATGGGCGAGAGGTCCTGCGCCTCGTCCAGCACCACGTGGCCGAGCGAGTGCGTCCGCGCCACCAGGTCCATCGCCTCGTCGATCAGCACCGCGTCCGCCGACGACCATGCGGCGCTCTTCGCGCCGCGCGGCGGCTTCGCCCACAGGACCGTCTTCTGCTCCTCCTCGCTGAGCAGCCCGTCCGCGTGCGCCGCGAGGAACTCGGCGTCGCCCAGCAGCCGCAGCACCAGCTTCGCCGGGTCGACCGGCGGCCAGATCGCCTTGACCGCGGCCTTCACCGCCGCGTTGCGGGCCACCGCGTCCTGCACCCGGTCGTCGGGCGCCTCGCCCGCCTGCTCCATCCGCACCAGCACGGCGTGCGCGATCCGCTGCGGCAGCGCCTCCCGGGCCGCGCCGTAGCGGATGTCGCGGTCCTGCAGCTCCCGCACGATCTCTTCGAGCTCGTACGCCGGGATGCGCCAGCGACGGGAGCCGCGGACCACCACGCAGGGCTCCTGCGGCAGCGTCACGTGCGAGCGCACCGCCCGCCGCAGCACCTCCGCCATCCGCGCATCGCCCTTGACCATGGCCGCGGCCGCGTCGTCCGCGCCGCGCACCTCCACGTGGCCGACCAGGTCGTCGATCGTGGCCTGCTTGACCTCCAACTCCCCCAGGGCGGGCAGCACCTGCTCGATGTACTGGAGGAAGGAGCGGTTCGGACCGATGACCAGGGTGCCGGAACGGGCCAGCCGCTCCCGGTGGGCGTACAGCAGGTACGCGACCCGGTGCAGGCCCACCGCCGTCTTGCCCGTACCGGGCGCCCCCTGGACGCAGACCGTGCCGCCGATGCCGGCCCGGACGATCTCGTCCTGTTCGGGCTGGATGGTGGCGACGATGTCCCGCATCGGGCCGACGCGCGGGCGCTCGATCTCCGCCTGGAGCAGGGCGCTGGTGGTCTCGGCCTCGGCCGGGTCGGTGAGGTGCTCGTCCTCGTAGGCGGTCAGCTCGCCGGCGGTGTAGCCGAAGCGGCGGCGCAGCTTCAGGTCCATCGGGTCCTTCTTGGAGGCCCGGTAGAACGGCTGGGAGACCGGCGCGCGCCAGTCGATGACCATGGGGTCGCCGTCGGCGTCGTGGACGTGCCGGCGGCCGACGTAGAAGTTCTCGCCGGTGGCGCCCTCGGCGAGGTCCATGCCGGGGGCGTGGAGGTAGTCGAGGCGGCCGAAGAAGAGCGGGGTGTGGGCGAGGTCGGCGAGGGCCTTGATGCGGGCGTCGATCTCGCCCTGGAGGACCTCGGCGTTGACCCAGTTCGCGGTGACGTTCGCGATGTTGAGGTTCTCGGCGTCCTCGCGCATGGCGCGGAGCGCGGAACGGGACGCGGCGAGGTGCGCGCGCTCCCGTTGGAGCGGGTCGGCGGGCGGCGCCGGCGGTGCGGTGTGCTGGTCGGGTGTCGGGTGGGCGTGCGAGGGCACGGCTTGCCTCCGGTGACGGTCAATCCTCGGTCTGCGGCGCGACGGCGCGACGGCGTGCGACGGCATGATGCGAAGGGCCGGCCGGTTTCCGACCGGTCGGCGGCGCTCCCCTGACGGGAGGCAGGCAACCGCGCGATTGTAGTCAGCACGTATCAGGGACGCCAACGGAATTTCCGGGGCCGGCGCCGGCGTCGCCCGGTACCCCGTCCGGGCCGGCGGCGACGCCGTCCTTTGGAGGGACGACCCCGAGAACCGTAGGTCTCCCGTAGGGGTCGGCATGGGCCCACAGGCCGATGCCGCGGCGCGCAGAGATGGAACCGTGGGGCGATGTGCGCCATTCGCGTGAAAACGATGATGGAGGCATGAGCAGCGCAACGATCCACACCGCCTCCGTCCACGCCCTCCCCCGCCGCTCGGCCAACGGCGCCACGGCCCTCGGCACCGACCCGACCACCGGCTCACCGCCCAGCGACGGCCACCGCCACCTGCTGGGCAACGCCGTCCGCGCGGTGAAGGTCTTCGCCGCGGCCGCGTTCAGCGTGGTCGTGATGGGCGAGTACGCCGAGGGCTGAGGCCGGGCGCGCGGCGAGCGCGCACCGGGCACTGCCGGACCGCGCCCGAGCACGGTCCCCGGTTCCAGCAAATCTGCACAAGTGCAACCAAACTCTGAGTGGGTCCGAGCAGGTCCGCGCAGCGTCATTCCGCAGCACCGCAGGCGCGGCGCTCGTCGGCGCTGGTGCGTGGTTCGGCCGGATCGCGCACCTTTCGTGCGTGTGAGAGTCGTTTCCGCATGGACATCCGGTTGACCGGAAAGCGTTACGGACGGTCGGTCTCGATCCACTAGCGTCGCCGCAAGGAGCGCGCTCAGGGCGACGAGGAGGGGTCAACGGGTGTCTGCCGCCGACGGGACGGGGACGTGGACGTGGAGACGCACCTGGGCGCAGAGCATCGCCAGCCCGGGCCGACTGGCGATAGGTGCGGCGCTGCTCGTCCTGTCCTGCGCCGGGCTGTACGCGCTCTCCCTGGCCGTGCAGCTGCCGATGTCCGACATAGAGGTCTACCGCGCCGAGGGCCAGGCCGCCGCGACCGGCGGTGACCTCTACGGCTTCACGGTCACCAAGTGGGCGCTGCCGGCGACGTACCCGCCGTTCGCCGCCCTGCTGTTCATCCCCACCACCTGGATCTCGCTCACCACCCTCAAGATCACCTGCGTCATGGCCAACGCCGCCCTCCTGGCGTTGTTGATCCACCTCTCCTGCAAGGCCGCCGGTCTGCGCCGGTACGCCTACTCCGCGCCGCTGCTCCTCGGCACCACCGCCCTCGGCCTCTGGCTCGAACCGGTCTTCCAGACCCTGGTCTTCGGGCAGGTCAACCTCGCCCTGACCTGCCTGGTCCTGTGGGACCTCTCGCGCCCGGACGGCGCCCGCTTCAAGGGCTTCGCCACCGGCCTCGCCGCGGGCATCAAGCTGACCCCGGCGATCTTCGCGGTCTACCTGCTGATCACCGGGCGGGTGAAGGCCGCCTTCACCGCCCTCGCCGGATTCGTGGTGTCGGTGCTGCTCGGCGCGCTGGTGCTGCCGGGCGCGAGCGTGGACTTCTGGACCCGGCGGATGTTCGAGACCCAGCGGGTCGGCAAGGTGTGGATCGTCGACAACCAGTCACTCCAAGGGCTCGTCGCGCGCCTGCTGCGCACCACCGAACCGGGCCTGTGGTGGCTGGCCACGGCCGTGGCCACCGGCGCGGCGGGGCTCTGGATCGCCCGCCGCTGCCACCGCAACCGCGGCCTCGACCTCTGGGGCGTCCTGGCCACGGCCGTCACCGCGCTGCTGGTGTCGCCGATCAGCTGGTCGCACCACTGGGTCTGGTGCGTGCCCCTGCTCGTCGCGCTGATCGCGCACGCCCGGCGGGACCGCTGGCGCTGGGCGCTGGTGGCCGCGATCACCCTCGTCTTCGCCGCCCGCTCGATGTGGGCGCTCAACCACCGCGGCACCCTGGCCCTGCACTTCCCCTGGTGGCAGCAGCCGCTGGCCTCCCCCTACCCGATGCTGGGCCTGGCGCTGCTGGCCGCACTGGCCTGGTGGACGCTGCGGCCCCCGGGCCGTCCCGGCGCCCCCGGCCTGCTGGCCGCCCGCCGGGTCCCCGCACCGCGCACCGACGCCCGCCGGCCCAGCGAGGCCCCGACGGGCTGACGGCCGCCACCGGAGCCCGGCCGTGGCGACGGCCCCCGCCGTCGCCACCGCCCGCGCTCACGCCGGGGTGGGATCGTCCTCGCCGGCCGCGACGTCGTCGCCCGCCGTCAGCAGCTCGTGCGCGTCCACGATCCGGTACGCGTAGCCCTGTTCGGCCAGGAAGCGCTGGCGGTGCGCGGCGAAGTCCTGGTCGACGGTGTCACGGGCGACCACCGAGTAGAACCGGGCCTCGTGACCGTCCGCCTTCGGGCGCAGTACCCGGCCCAGCCGCTGGGCCTCCTCCTGGCGGGAGCCGAAGGTGCCGGACACCTGGATGGCGACCGTGGCCTCCGGCAGGTCGATGGAGAAGTTCGCGACCTTCGACACCACCAGCACCGAGATCTCGCCCTGTCGGAACGCGTCGAAGAGCTTCTCGCGCTGTGCGTTGGACGTCTCGCCCTTGATCACCGGGGCGTCGAGGTGCTCGCCCAACTCGTCCAGCTGGTCGATGTACTGCCCGATGACCAGCGTCTGCTCGCCGGCGTGCCGCCGCACCAGCGCCTCGGTCACCCGCTGCTTGCTGCCGGTGGTCGCGCAGAAGCGGTACTTCTCCTCCGTCTCGGCGGTGGCGTACGCCAACCGCTCCGACTCGGTCAGGTCGACCCGCACCTCGACGCAGTCGGCCGGCGCGATGTACCCCTGCGCCTCGATCTCCTTCCACGGCGCGTCGAACCGCTTCGGGCCGATCAGCGAGAAGACGTCCGACTCCCGCCCGTCCTCGCGCACCAGGGTCGCCGTGAGCCCCAGCCGGCGGCGCGCCTGGAGGTCGGCGGTGAACTTGAAGACCGGCGCCGGCAGCAGGTGCACCTCGTCGTAGACGATCAGACCCCAGTCCCGCGAGTCGAACAGCTCCAGGTGCGGGTAGACGCCCTTCCGCTTGGTCGTCAGCACCTGGTACGTGGCGATGGTGACCGGGCGGATCTCCTTCTTCGTCCCGCTGTACTCGCCGATCTCGTCCTCGGTCAGCGAGGTGCGCTTGACCAGCTCGTGCTTCCACTGCCGGGCCGAGACGGTGTTGGTGACGAGGATCAGCGTGGTCGCCTTGGCCTGCGCCATCGCCCCCGCGCCCACCAGCGTCTTGCCCGCGCCGCAGGGCAGCACCACGACGCCGGAACCGCCGTGCCAGAAGCCCTCCACGGCCTGCGCCTGGTACGGGCGCAGCGACCAGCCGTCCTCGGCCAGCTCGATCGGATGCGCCTCGCCGTCCACGTAGCCGGCCAGGTCCTCGGCGGGCCAGCCCAGCTTGAGCAGGGTCTGCTTGATCTGCCCGCGCTCGGAGGGGTGCACCACGACGCTGTCCGGGTCGATCCGCGCGCCGACCAGCGGCTGCACCTTCTTCGAGCGGAGGATCTCCTCCAGCACGGGACGGTCGGTGGTGGACAGCACCAGGCCGTGCGCGGGGTGCTTGGTGAGCGTCAGCCGGCCGTAGCGCGACATGGTCTCGGCGACGTCGACGAGCAGCGCGTGCGGCACCGGGTACCGCGAGTACTGCACCAGCGCGTCCACGACCTGCTCGGCGTCGTGGCCGGCGGCCCGCGCGTTCCACAGCCCCAGCGGGGTCACCCGGTAGGTGTGGATGTGCTCCGGCGCCCGCTCCAGCTCGGCGAACGGCGCGATGGCCCGCCGACAGGCGTCCGCCAGTTCGTGGTCCACCTCCAGCAGCAGCGTCTTGTCGCTCTGGACGATGAGAGGTCCGTTCACGCGCCTCGCCTTTCGCATTCCGGGGCTGAACCGCCGGCCGGGGCCGTCGGGCGGCCCGACGTGCCAAACGTCCAGTGTGCCGCATCGCACCGACGAGGCCGCCCGGTCCGTTCGGCGGGTGGTTCCCGGGTGGGTCAGACCGCGTCGTCGGCCAGTTCCGAGACGCCGGTGATGCGGTGCAGGGGGTAGGTGCGGACCTCGTCGGAGGTGTGGTCGTAGGCCGTGACGTAGCCGCCCTCGACGCGGACGGGGGCGATCACGCGTTGGCTGGCGGCGCCGTCCGCGTTGACGTAGCCGATCCAGACGGGCGAGCTGGTGAGGACCGCGGCCTGCATGGTGGCCAGGGTCTCGGCGGAGGTGGTGCGGGGCAGCGCGCCCGGTGCCGGGGTGCCGGTGGGGGC
>LIQL01000345.1 GCA_001418405.1 Streptomyces diastatochromogenes
GCTCCGGGCCCCGGTGCGGTCCGAGGCCCCGACGCGCACCCCGCACGCCCCACTCACCCCACCCGCCCCGCCGCGGTCCTGGTGCCCGTGCCGCTGCGCGGTGTGCGGACCGCGCCGGCCGCGGGGCAGGGGACGGGTGGCGACCACGGGGCCGCCGCGCCCGTCACCGTCAACCGAGGTCAGCTGAAGTCGAATTCCCCGGTGCGGGTCCGCTTCAACTCGAAGAACCGGTCGTAGCCGGCGAGCAGCCGCGCCCCGTCGAAGATCCGGGCCGCGTCCTCGCCCCGGGGGATCGCCATCAGGACCGGGCCGAAGAAGGCCACCCCGTCGATGTGGAGCGTGGGCGTGCCGACGTCCTCGCCGACCGGGTCCATGCCCTCGTGGTGGCTCTTGCGCAGCGCGTCGTCGTAGGTGTCCTGCTCGGCGGCGCGGGCCAGCTCGACGGGGAGCCCGACCTCGGCCAGCGCCTCCTCGATGACGGTCGCGGTGTCCTCCCGACCGTCCTTGTGGATGCGGGTGCCGAGCGCCGTGTACAGGTCGCGCAGCACCTCCTCGCCGTGCTCCTGGGCGGCCGCGATGCACACCCGCACGGGCCCCCAGCCGGCGTCCAGCAGCTCGCGGTACTTCTCGGGGAGGTCCGCGCGGCCCTCGTTGAGCACGGACAGGCTCATCACCCGGAACCGTAGGTCGATGTCCCGGAGGTGCTCCACCTCCAGGATCCAGCGCGAGGAGATCCAGGCGAACGGGCAGATGGGGTCGAAGTAGAAGTCGACGGTGTGGCGGGCGGGGCTCTGGTGCGTCATGCGGTCCAGATTAAGCCGCCACCGGCCCGGTCCGCCGGGACACTCGGCCACGGCCTTCCTGGGCCAATTCCACGACCGGCCCCGTCACGCCCCGCTGCGGTCGGGCCCCTCGGCCGACCCGCCGCCTTCGGGTGCGTCCCCCATTCCCAGCATCCGCTGGAGCAGTTGCTTGAGCAGGGTGCGCTCGGCGGCCGTCAACCGGCCCAGTGGCTCGCGGGCGAAGTCCAACGACGTGCGCAGGTGCTCGGCCGTCGCCCGGCCCTCGGTGGTCGGCACGGCGAGCTTGACCCGGCGGTCGGCCGGATCGGGGCGCCGCTCCACCAGGCCACGGGACTCCAGGCGGTCCACGATGCCGGTCACGTTCGACGGCTCGCACTTCAGGCACTGGGCGAGCTTGCGCATCGGCATCGACTCCATCGCCAGCAGCCGCAGCAGTCGCGCCTGGGCGCCCGTGAGGGAGTGCTCGGCCGCGGCCCGCTCGTACTCCTCGTGGAAGCGGGCGACGACGGTGCCGATGAGATCGACCACCTCGACGGTCAGCGGGTCTGGGCGTGCAGTCATACACACCAGGATACCCAATTGCTTGACAACCTGAAATATTCAGACGCATGATTGTTTCAGCATCTGAAGCATTTGGAGGATCACGCTCATGTCCGCACCGCTGCCGACCACCAGCCGCGAATGGCACCTCGTCGCCCGCCCCCAGGGCTGGCCCACCCCCGACGACTTCGCGCTCCGCGAGGCCGCGCTGCCCGAGCTCGGTGACGGCCAGATCCTCGTCAGGAACCTCCACTTCTCCGTCGACCCGTACATGCGCGGTCGGATGAACGACGTGAAGTCCTACGTCCCGCCCTTCCAGCTGGACCAGCCGATGGACGGCGGCGCGGTCGGTGAGGTTCTGGCCTCGCGCGCCGAGGGCTTCGCCGTCGGCGACCACGTCCTGCACGGCCTCGGCTGGCGCGAGCACGCCGTCGTGGACGCGGCCCGCACCGCGCGGGTGGACGCCTCGCTCGCCCCGCTCACCGCCTACCTCGGCGTCCTCGGCATGCCGGGCCTGACCGCGTACGCGGGGCTGCTCGCGGTCGCCGACTTCAAGGAGGGCGACGCCGTCTTCGTCTCCGGCGCGGCCGGCGCGGTGGGCAGCGAGGTCGGCCAGATCGCCCGCCTCAAGGGCGCCTCCCGGGTCGTCGGATCCGCCGGCTCCGACGAGAAGGTCCGCCTGCTCACCGAGGAGTACGGCTTCGACGCCGCCTTCAACTACAAGAACGGCGACGTCACCGAGCAGCTCAAGGCCGCCGCCCCCGACGGCATCGACGTCTACTTCGACAACGTCGGCGGCGACCACCTCGAAGCCGCCATCAGCACGCTCAACGTCCATGGCCGGGCGGCCATTTGCGGCATGATCTCGATGTACAACGCCACCGAGCCGAGCCCCGCCCCGCGCAACTTGGCCCTGGTGATCGGCAAGCGCCTCCGCCTGGAGGGCCTGCTGGTCAGCGACCACCAGGCGCTGCAGCCGCAGTTCGTCGAGGAGGTCTCCGCCTGGATCCGCTCCGGCGAGCTGAAGTACAGCGAGACCAAGGTGTCGGGCATCGAGAACGGCGTCGAGGCGTTCCTGGGCCTGCTCCGCGGCGCCAACACCGGAAAGATGATCGTGAGCCTGGCCGACTGAGGCCCGGCGGACCGCAGGGTCCGGGCGGGCGCCCGGACCCTGCCGGACGCTTCCGCCCGCGGCCCCGCCGCC
>LIQL01000346.1 GCA_001418405.1 Streptomyces diastatochromogenes
GTGCGGGTGCGGGGGGGGCGGCGGTGGGGTCAGCGGGCGTCGCCGGCGTCGGCCGGCTTCCAGCGGAAGAGGCGCCTCTCCAGGAAGGCCAGCAGTCCTTCGGCCAGCAGGGCGACGACCGCGAGGATCACCATGGCGGCGTAGACGCCGGCGGCGTTGAAGGTGCCCTGGGAGGCCGAGACCAGCAGGCCCAGGCCCTTGGTCGCGCCGATGTACTCGCCGACGATGGCGCCGATCAGCGCGAAGCCGAAGCTGACGTGCAGGCTGGTGAAGATCCAGGACGTGGCGGAGGGGATGACGACCTGGAGGGTGACCTGACGGTTGCTGGCGCCCAGGATCCGGGAGTTGGCCACCAGGTTGCGGTCGACCTCGCGGGCGCCCTGGAAGGCGTTGAAGAACACCGGGAAGAAGACCAGGACGACGGCGGAGGCCACCTTCGAGGCCGGACCGAGACCGAACCAGATCAGGAAGATCGGCGCGAGCACGATCCGCGGCAGCGCGTTGAGGACCTTGATGTACGGGCCGAGCACGTCGGCCAGGAACCGGATCCGGCCGAGCGCGATGCCCAGGACGACGCCGCCGATGACACCGATGACCCAGCCGAGCAGCGCCTCGTAGAGCGTGTACCAGACCTGCTCCCACAGGGTGCCCTGCGGCGTGCCGTTGACGGCCCACTGGGTGATCTGGTCCCAGATCTTCGACGGCATGGAGAAGTTGAACGGATCGATGACCGCGGCGCGGGCCAGCCACTCCCACAGGCCGAGCAGTCCGACCAGGAGCGCGGCCCGGGTCCCGTAGACGAGGAGCTTGTGGTTGCGGGCGGCGCGGGCGCGGGCCTCGCTGCGCTCCCCCGTGGTGCCGGACGTGGTCGCGGCCGGTGCGGTGACGGTCTCAGGCGACATCGGCGGCACCCCTTTCGCGGGTGATCCGGACCTCTTCGCCGAGCGAGGACCAGATCTCCCGGTAGATCTCGATGAACTGCGGCTCCAGCCGCACCGACTCGACCCGGCGGGGCCGCGGGAGGTCGATCGTGAAGACCTCCTTGACGGTGGCGGGGCCGGCGGTCATCACCACGACCTTGTCGGCCAGCGCGATGGACTCCTCCAGGTCGTGGGTGACGAAGACGACCGAGGCGCCGGTGCCGGACCACAGGTCGAGGAGTTCGTCGGACATCAGCGCCCGGGTCTGCACGTCGAGCGCGGAGAACGGCTCGTCCATCAGCAGGATCTCGGGGTCGTTGACGAAGGTCGCGGCGAGCGCGACGCGCTTGCGCTGGCCGCCGGAGAGCTGGTGCGGGTAGCGGTCCTCGAACGCGGCCAGGCCGACCCGGGCGAGCCATTCGCGGGCCCGCTCCTTGGCCTCGGCCTTGGGCACGCCGCGGAAGCGGGGGCCGGCCATGACGTTGGAGAGCACGGTGCGCCACGGGAAGACGGCGTCCTGCTGGAAGACGAAGCCGACCTTGTCGCCGATGCCGCGGACCGGCTCGCCGGCCACCAGCACGTCGCCCTCGGTGGGCTCCTCCAGGCCACTGACCAGGGTCAGGGTCGTGGACTTACCGCATCCGGTGGGCCCGACCACGGCGACGAACTCGCCGCGGCCGACCGTCAGGTCCAGGTCCCGGACGGCGGTGTGCAGTCCGCCCGAGGGGGTGCGGAAGGTTTTGCTCGCGCCCCGTAGCTCGATGGCGGGGCTGGTGTGGCTGTTCATGGACCGGGAGGCTAGGAGCGAGCCGGGCCCGGGCGGCAGCCTTGTGGGCGCAAGCAGTCGTTCTGCGCGCAAACCCTGTTGTGCCCATTTTGCTCACGCTAGAACAACAAAAGTTCCACGGGGTCTGGGCAGCCGGGCCACGGCGGCTTACGTTGCGTTTACCCGAGATCAACAAAGAGCGTCATGAACAACGAACGTCAGCACACAGCAGTGTCGGTTCCGCAGCGTGCGGAGGGCGGCCGAGACAAGGGGGACCGCATGCGGATCCACTGGCCCCGTCGTGTCTTCGCGCAGGTGCTCACCGCGCAACTGGTCATCACCACCGGGGTGACGGTGCTGGCCACCGGCCTGTTCCTGGCCCCGCTCAGCCACTCCCTGGACGACCAGGCGATGCGCCGGGCCCTGGCCATCGCGGAGACCGCCGCCGCCGACCCCGAGCTGGCCCGCGACGTGACGGCCACCGCGCCGGCCGCACGCGGTCCGGTGCAGTCCACCGCGGAGCGGATCCGGCGGGCCACGGGGGCGCTGTACGTCGTCGTGATGGACACCCGCGGGGTCCGCTGGTCGCACACCAACGTCGCCGAGATCGGCCACCACGTCTCCACCGACCCCAGCCGGACCCTGGCCGGTGCGGAGGTCCGCCAGATCGACACCGGCACGCTGGGCCGGTCGGCCCGCGCGAAGGTGCCGCTGCGCGACGACAGCGGCGCGATCGTCGGGGCCGTCTCGGTCGGCATCGCCTACGACAGCGTCCACGGGCTGCTGCTGCGCGCCATCCCGGGCCTGCTGCGGTACGCGGGCGCGGCGCTGGCGGCCGGGGTGTTGGCGGCCGTGGTGGTCGCCCGCAGCCTGCGGCGCCGCACGCATGGCGTCGCCACCGCCGACATCTCGGCGCTGCTGGACGAGCGGGAGGCGATGCTGCACGGCATCCGGGAGGGCGTGGTGGCCTTCGACGGGCGGGGCCGGATCCGGCTGGTCAACGACGAGGCGGGGCGTTTGCTGGGCCTCGGCCCGGGGGCCGCGGGCCGCGATCTCGACGAGGTGCTGCCGCCGGGCCGCACCACCGACGTGCTGGCCGGTCGGGTAGCCGGCGGCGACCTGCTGGCGGTCAGCGGCGGCCGGGTGCTGGTCGCCAACCGCGTGCCGACCCGGGACGGCGGTGCGGTGGTGACCCTGCGGGACCGTACCGAACTGGAGCTGTTGGGCCGGGAACTGGACAGCACCCAGGGCCTGCTGGACGCGCTGCGCGCCCAGGACCACGAGCACGCCAACCAGCTGCACACGGTGCGCGGACTGCTCGAACTGGGCCGGTACGACATGGCGGTGGAGTTCGTCGCCGAGGTGGCCAGCGCCCACCGGGCGTCCGCGGAACAGATCGCCGAGCGGGTGCACGACCCGCTGCTGTCCGCACTGTTGGTCGGCAAGGCGGCGATCGCGGCCGAACGCGGCGTGTCGCTGCGGATGTCGCCCGCGACGTTGCTGCCGGACGCGGTGGTGGACCCGCGCGACCTGGTCACCGTCCTGGGCAACCTCATCGACAACGCGCTGGACGCCACCGTCGAGCGGCGCGACGGCGAACCGTTCGTCGAGGTGGAGCTGCGCGCCGAGGGCACCACCGCGGTCGTCCGGGTCAGCGACACCGGGCCCGGCGTGCCGCCCGAGATGCGCGAGCGGATCTTCGCCGAGGGCTGGTCCACCAAGCCCGCCACCGTCGCGTCCCGGGGCCGGGGCATCGGTCTGGCGCTGGTGCGGCGGCTGTCCGAGCGCTACGGCGGGATGGCCCGGGTCACCGCCCGCGCGGGCGGCGGCGCGGTCTTCACGGTCGTCCTGCCCGAAGCCCTGACGCCCGACCGCGTGGGCCGCGGCGGCCCGCCCGCCGCCCTCCCGTCGTCCGCCCCCCGTCAGCTCACGGCCACAGGAGAGTCACCGTGATCGATGTCCTTGTCGTGGACGACGACTTCCGCGTCGCGGAGATCAATGCCGCCTACGTGTCGCAGGTGCCCGGCTTCCGGGTCGTGGGGCGCGCGCACACCGCGGCCCAGGCGCTGGCCACGTTGGAGCGCCACCACGTCGACCTGGTGCTGCTCGACCACTACCTGCCGGACGAGACGGGTCTGACGTTGGTGCGGCGGCTGCGGCAGATGGGGCACCACTCCGACGTGATCATGGTGACCGCGGCCCGGGACGTGGCCACGGTGCAGGCGGCGATGCGGTACGGCGCCCTGCAGTACCTGGTCAAGCCGTTCGGCTTCTCGGGGCTGCGGGCCAAGCTGGACGGCTATGCCGCGCTGCGTCGCACCGTCGAGGGCGTCGGCGGGCGGGGCGAGGCCGGTCAGGAGCAGGTGGACCGGATCTTCGCGGCGCTCCGCACCCCGGGCTCCCCGCACCGCGAACTGCCCAAGGGGCACTCCGCGGCCACCGTGGACCTGATCCGCCGCATCCTGGACGAGGCCGGGCTGCCGCTCTCCGCCCACGAGGTCGCCGAGCGCGCCGGGGTCAGCCGCTCCACCGCGCAGCGCTACCTCAAGCACCTCGAACGCGCCGGCCACATCAGCCTCACCCTGAAGTACGGCGACACCGGGCGCCCGGAACACCGGTACGCCTGGGCGCGGGCGAGCTGATATTCCGGCGAGAAAACGCTGCCTGAGCTGGTTCTCCTTCGGCGGGGGGCCGGGCGGTGATGCGGTGTCGGCTGCGCCAGTGGCGGCGGCTTCCGCGGAGTACGCCCATGATGCCGGCCGTTCCGCGAATTTCCGGCGTGCGGTCCACGCCGCCCGCGCCCCACGCGAAATCCGGGCGGCGAGGAATATGGAATTACGTCTTCCGAATTCTGCGCGGTGGAGACGAGGCGGGGCCTGGCAGCTTACTTTCCCGTCCCACGACGAGATGCACAACGCGCGCTGAACAGGCGCAGATTCAGCCAGGCGCGGGCCTCCGGCACCGCACCGAAAGACTCCGGATATTCATAGATAACCGCCACTACGGTGCTGCCATTACCTCTCGCGGCGATATACCCCAGAAACCCGAGTAAGAACCGTTTCCGGGGGCCAGAGCACTTCAGGAACGAGGGAAAAGCGTGTCGACTTCGGCAGGTTACGGTTTCGGGCCCACTGATCCGTTGAGCAGCGCCGTACGAAAACGGCGCCGGCACCGGACCCGTCGGCCGGTGAGTGCGTCCGAGTGCCCGCCACCGCGCGGTTTCCGGGACACCGGGAATTCCCGTCCCGGCGCGGAGAAACCCCGATGACCGGGGACACCACGAGCCTGACCGCCCCTGGCCGCACCGAGACCGGGGCGCCGCGCAGCGCACCCCCGTTCGTCGTACTCCTCGGCACCGACTACGCCGGCAAGTCCTCCGCGTTGACGGAACTCGCCGAGCGTGCGCCCTCCTGGCACATGGTCTCCCTCGACGACGCGTTCCTGGCGCCCGGCCACTCCCTGATCGGAAGGCTGCGCCGCAACCTGGTCGCCGACGTCCTGCCGGATCTGCACGACGGCTACTCCCTCGACTTCATGGTCACCCTGCTGCAGACGGCGACGGTCCATCTGCGCGACAGCATCGAGCGCAGTCCGCACGGAGCACCGGTGCTGGTGGACTCCTACTACTACAAGATCCTCGCCAAGTGCCGGCTGGCCGGCGTCGGCAGTCACCCCCTGTTCGACTGGTGGCGCAGTTTCCCCCAGCCTCGGCAGGTGGTCTTCCTTGAGGTGTCGACGGCCACCGCCTGGGAGCGCAGCGGCCAAGGAGCCGAGGCCAACCCCCTTGAGTACTACGGCGAACGGCCCGACCGGGCGTCGTTCGAGACGTACCAGTCCGACCTGCGCGAAGCCCTTCTGGACGAGGTCCGGCACCTGCCGGTCACCGTCGTCGAGGAGCCGGACGACGTCTCCCGGACCGTGCAGTTACTAGGAGAGGTGATGGGCCGTGACATCCGTTGATCCATGGGCTGATCCGGCCCGGATGCGCAGCTACCGGGAGCGGGTCCTCGGCGAACGCGAGCGCCTCCACGGCGCGCTCGCGGACGCGGACGGTCACCAACACCGCGTGCTGAGCGAGCTGTTGGAGCACAACGCGGGTACCGAGTACGGCCGCGCCCACTCCTTCGGCGCGATCCGTTCCCTGGCCGACTTCCGCAAAGCGGTGCCGATCAACGACTACGCGGCGCTGGCGCCCTGGATCGAGCGGATGGCGGCGGGCGAGAGCAACCTGCTGAGCGCCGACGACCCCGCGGTGTACTTCACCAGCAGCGGCACCACCGGCGCACACAAGAAGATCCCGGTCACCGAGGGCTTCATGCGCCGGGCCTTCTTCCCGTTCTACTTCGCCGCCTGGGCCCCGTTGATCGAGCACTTCCCCGACGTGCTCGACCGGCCGGACGCGGTGCTGAACCTCAAGCACGACCCGCGTCCCGCGCCCCCGACCACGGCCTCGGGCCGGCCCCACGTCGGCGCCAGTCAGGTGGACCTCGGTACGCGGTTCGGCGAGCCGCTGTCCGCCGAACCCGGCACGTTCGCGCCGTGGGGCACCCTGCCGGTGCCGGTCGACGAGGACGACCACCTGGAGAAGACCTACCTGCGGCTGCGCCTCGCGGTGGAGAGCGACGTCCGTTGCGTCATCGGGATCAACCCGGCGATGGTGGCCGCGCTGCCCTACCAGTTGAACCTCTGGTGGCCCCGGCTGGTCAAGGAGATCCGCGACGGCACACTCGGCGGGGTGCCGTACGGCAGTCCCCATCCGGAACGGGCGGCCACCCTGGAGCGACTGGCCGACCATTTCGGGACGATCCGGCCGGCCCACGTCTGGCCGCACATGCGGGCGCTGTTCCTCTGGACGACGGGCATGGCGACGCTCTACCTGCCGCGGCTGAGTGAGGAGTTCGGCCCCGGCGTGGCCACGCTCCCGGCACCCGTCGCCGCGTC
Organism: Streptomyces diastatochromogenes; assembly: GCA_001418405.1. Lineage (GTDB taxonomy): Bacteria > Actinomycetota > Actinomycetes > Streptomycetales > Streptomycetaceae > Streptomyces > Streptomyces albulus_C. The sequence continues at coordinate 6,628 of LIQL01000346.1, forward strand.
CGAGGGGCCGACCGGTGTCGCGCTCGACCGACACGGCTCCGCCGGCTCCCTGGTGGTGACCGCGTCGGCCTACGAGTTCCTGGACGCCGAGTCCGACATCCGTCCCGACTCCCCGACCCTGACCCTGCACGAACTGGAGCCGGACCGGGACTACCACGTGGTCTTCAGCCACATCGGCGGTCTGTACCGCTACGCGGTCGGCGACGTGGTCCGGGTCGTCGACCGGGTCGCCGGCGTGCCGCGGGTGGCGTACGCGGGCCGCAGCACCCGGTCGGACGCGGTCGGCGAGCGGCTGCGCGACGCGCAGGTCATCCGGGCGCTCGCGGCGGCCGCGCAGGCCACCGGCCTCGACGTCCGCAACGCCGCCTGCCGGGTCGCGGACCGGCCCGAAGGCGCCGTCGCGCACTACGAGTTCGCCGTGGCGGCCCGCGACGTGTGGAGCGCGCAGGAGACGCAGCGCTTCGCGGTCGAACTGGACGGGGCCATCGGCCGGGAGGCCGCCGGCTACCGGACGGCGCGTGCGGCCGGCCGGCTGACCGCCGCGACCGTACGGCGCCTGGACGGTGACGCCTTCCTGCGGGACTGGCACACCAGCGTCGCCACCGGCATCCGGCCGACCCAGGTCAAGGACCGGATGTTCCGACAGGACCACACACTCTGGGGGCAGCTGACCGGCACTGACCCCGTCAGCGAGGAAGGCACGGCATGACCGAGCAACTGGACGCCGTCGAGCGGACCGCACTTCTGACGGCGGCGCTGCGCGCGGCGGAGACCGCACGCGAGGACCGGCTCTACACCGACCCCTACGCCGTCCGGCTGGCCGGCGAGGACGGCAAGGAGTTGCTCCGCGAGATCCACGAGGTCACCTTCCCCAAGAAGGTGCGGAGCGCCGTCCCGAGCACCCCCGACTACAACGCCATCCGCACCCGGTTCTTCGACGACTTCCTCCAGTCGGCCGCCCAGGACCCGGAGATGCACCAGATCGTGCTGGCACCCGCCGGGATGGACTCACGCGCCTACCGGCTCGACTGGCCCGCGCACCTGCGCTACTTCGAGGCCGACCGGCCCGCGGTCCTGGCCTACAAGGAGGAGCGGCTGCGGGGGGTACGGCCCCGGGTCGACCACCGCTCGATCGCCCTCGACCTCACGTCGCCCGACTGGGAAAGCGAGTTGACGGCCGCCGGCTACGACCCGGAGCAGCCGTCCACCTGGCTGCTGGAGGGGCTGCTCTACTACATTCCCGGCGACGACACGCACCGCATCCTCGACCGGGTGGCCGCGCTCATGGCACCGGGCAGCCGGATCGCCGCGGACATCGTCAACGCGGCCGCACTGACCCTGCCGAACATGCGGGACCTGCTCGACGTGTTCGCCGGCTGGGGCTGCCCGTGGCTGTTCGGCACCGACGAGCCGGAAGCGCTGTTCGACGCCCACGGCTTCACCGTCGAGGCCACGCAGCCGGGCGAGCCGGCCGCCGACTACGGACGGTGGCCCGATCCGGTGCCAGACCGTTCCGAGACCGGTGTGCGCCGGGTGTTCTTCGTCCACGGACGACGGAGCTGAGACGGTGCCCGCGATAGTAGTCGGCGGGAGCGTCGCCGGACTGGCCACCGCACTCGCCCTCAGCGGCGCCGGCTACGAGGTGCGGGTGCTGGAGCGCTCGGCCGCACCTCCGGAGGGGCCCGTGGAGCAGGCCGTGCGGGACTGGCACCGGCCCACCGTTCCGCAGGCGGTGCACTCGCACTCCCTGACCTCGATCGGCGTGCGGACGCTGCGCCGCCGGGCCCCGCGGCTCTTCGACGCGCTTCTGGCGGCCGGAGCCGAACCGCTGGACCTGATCGAGGCGTTGCCGCCGCTGGTCGAGGACCGGGCCCGGGAGGTCGGCGACGACGATCTCGTGGCGCTGGCCTGCCGCCGCACCGTTCTCGAACTGCTCCTGTACCGGTTCGTGCGGGACCTGCCGCAGGTCCGGTTGGAGCACGGGACGGTGGTCCGCGGGCTGGCGTTCGACTCCGCCGGCGAGCGGGTCCGGGGGGTGCACACCGCGGACGGCGAGGTGCTGCCGGCGTCGGTCGTGATCGACGCCACCGGCCGGCGCGCCGCTTCGCGCGACTGGCTGGTATCCGCCGGGGTCCCGGTCGCCGAGGACCTGGTGGGGCCCTCCGCCCTCACCGGCTACAGCCGCCAGTACCGGTTGCGCGGCAGCGGGCGCCCCGGACCGCTCAACCGCGGCAACGCGGTGGCCGGGGTGTGGGACCACTACGCCGCGGCGCTGCACCCGGCGGACAACCGCACCTTCGCCGTCGCGGTGATGGTGCCCACCGGCGACCGCGCGACGGCACGGCTGCGCGAGCCGGGTGCGTTCGCCGCCGCTGCCCGGGCCACGCCCGGCATCGGTGCCTGGCTCGCCCCCGGTGTCAGCGACCCGCTCACCCCGGTCAACGTCATCACCTGCCCGCCGAACACGCTGCGCGGCACGGTGACGACCCGGCAGCGGCCGGTGGCGGGGCTGTTCGCGGTCGGAGACGCGGCCTGCGTCACCAATCCGCTGTACGGCCGCGGTCTCTCGCTCGCGCTGGACCACGCCTTCCGGCTCGCCGACCTGCTCACCGACGCGGTCCCCGACCTGGCGCTCGGTCAGGCGGCCGGCCGGCTCGCCGAGCAGTGCTACGCGCCCTGGTACGCGTTCGCGGCGTCCGAGGACGCGCAGCGGGCCGCCCAGTGGCAGGCGGCGACCGGTGTCGGCCGGCCGCCCGCGCAGCCGCAGCCGCAGCCGCAGCCGCAGCCGCAGCCGCAGCCGCAGCACGGCAACGGACCCAGCCCCGCACGGGTGCGCGCGGCGTCCCTCACCGACGGGTTGGTCTGGCGTTCCGTCGTCCGCGTGGTGATGGGGCTGAGCACGCCGGCCGCGGCGTTCGGCGACGAGAAGTTCCGGGCCCGGGTGGAACAGGCGCCCCCGATCGATCCGGCGCTGCTGCCCGCGGCGCCGGACCGGGACGCGTTCCTGCACCTGATCGCAGCGGCGGAAGGGGCGTAGTGCAGACCAGTCTTCACACCGCCTCGGCACCCGCCCCGGCACGGCGCTCGCACGCCGACGCCGTGCCCCCGGGAGCGGCGCACCCCCGGGTGCTGCTGGCCCCGATCACCGTGACCCCGTCCAAGCCCCTGACACCGAGCCACCTCAAGGGGCTGCTGTGGACCGACGTGATGTACCGGGCCACCGCGCAACTGGCCGAGGTGACCTACCGGTACAGCCCCACCACCTACCACCTCACGGAGCAGACCCTCGGGTTCTGGGAACACCTCGACCGCACCGTCGGGGACACCGACTACTCCGGTCTCACGGAGGAGGACATCGGCGAGCTCTACGTCGGCTACCGGTCCGAAGGACGACGGGCCGGACCGGCCGCGCTGCGTCCCTACGCGGAGGCGGTCGAACTGCACGGCTGGGTTCACCCGGCGAGCGCCCGGGTCCTGCAAATGTGGGCGGCGCACTACGCGCGCCTCGGCATGCACGACGCCGGACTGCTCGCGCACCAGCCGCCGGAACTGGGGCTGGAGGAGGTGATCGACCGCCTCGGCGCCGCCGGCATGTGCCTCGACCAGCGCGCCTACGGCGGCCCGGTCTTCCTCGACGCCACCCGGTACGGCCTGCCGCTGCGCCAGATCGTCGACGCCGGGGGACGGCCCAACTACCTGGCCTGCGTCCTGCGGGAGCTCGTGGCGCTGGCACCGCGGTTCGACGAGACGGTGCTGCTGTACGACCGTGAGCTGGAACCCGACTACCTGCTCCTGGAGCGCACGCTGTCCGTGTGCGGAGCGACCGTCCGCCGGGTCACCCTCGGCCGGGTGCCCATCGACGGGGAGATCCGCTCCGCGCGCCACGGTGACTGGCACGACCACACCACCGGCGCACTGCTGCGCGGGGCCGGGGCCGAGTTCGACGACGCGGTGCTGCGGCTGGGCATGCGCCTGTACTTCATCGCCGGGCTGGGCCCGGGCCAGCAGCAGTCCTTCCGCCACGAGGCGCTGCGGCAGAGCCTGGCGCGTGCCGCCCGGCTGCTGTCCCACGACAGGGCCACCGATCCGGCGCCGCTGCCGGAGGTCCTCTCCCGGCACCGCGGTGCCCACCTCCACGTCAATCCCTACCGGCTGACCTCCGCTCTGCTGGCCAGGCACCGGCCGGCACCGAGTCCCGAACTGCTCTCGGCGGTCTACCTATGACGACGTCCCAGGAACTGTTCCGTGCGCAGGTGGCCCGGCGCATCCTGACCGCCCGGCCCGAGCTGGCGACGCGCTTCGACCTGCTGACCGCCGACGGGCTGCTGTCGGCGCGGCGGGAGATCACCCGAGCCGCGTCGGACGCCAAGGTGTTGGCGGTCTGCGTGCTGCGCGACTTCGACCTGCCGGCCTGGGTGCGGGCCACGTGCGCGTTCGCCGCCCGGGTCGAGCCGTCCGCGGCCGCGAACTGGCGCCGCGACTTCACCCGCACCGTCTTCCTCGCGGGGAACCCGGTCAACCTCACGGACCGGTTCGCCTTCGACCACGTGGCCGACGACGGCTCGGCCGCCTGGCAGGGCCCGGCCGACGCCGGGGCCAGCACCGCACTGCGCCGGCTGCTGAAGCTCTTCGACGGGGCGGCCGAACTGCCGACCCGTCCCTCCACGGTGGTGCGGGTGCTGGCCGACCGGGACCGGCGAGGCCGCGCCCCGGTCCGGCGGGAGCTGCACGTGGCCACGGCCGGGGTGACCATCGCCAACTGCCTGGTCCACCTCAACCACTTGTTGGTCGAGGCCGTGGCGGACGGCATCGTCGGCCCCGGGGACGAGTTGGTGGTCCGCCAGGCACCCTGGCTACCGGCCTCGGCCGGCCCCTTCGCCGCCCTGCGGATCGACGGCACGTCCGAGCGCCCGGACCACCTCCGCGCCTACACCGCCCTCACCGAGGAGATCCACGATGCCTGAACCGCCCCGCTCCCCCGCGGACCGTCCGATCCGCTTCGGCTACCCCAGCTCGCCGCGGACGGCCCGGGAGATCCTGGCCGCCGCGGGATGGGGCGAGGACCGGGCCGTGCTCGCCCCCTACGACCTCACCGACCCGTTCTCCGCGCTGCGCCGCGACGAACTCGACGTGCTGGTGGTCAAGTTCGGCATCCAGGAGCCGGACCTCGTCACCAGTGAGGTGCTGCACTTCGAGTCACGCGCCGTCGTGGTGGGCGCGCGGCATCCGTTGGCCGGGCGCGACGCCGTCTCCATCGAGGAGGTCGCCGCGTACGACGCCTTCGACCGCCCCGGGGACTTCCCCGCTTACCTGTGGGACGAGTTGGTGCCCCACCGGACCCCGCAGGGCCGGCCGATCCGCCGGCGGCACCGGGTGGACGACATCGCGGAGATGATGGCCGTGGTGGTGCAGTCCGACGCCGTGCACCTCTCGGTCGCGTCGTTGGCGGACCTGGCGCCGCCGGCCATCCGGGTCGTGCCCGTCCCCGACCTGCCGCCCGTCCCGGTGCGCCTGGCGTGGTACCGGCACCGGGAACTGCCTGGGCACGTGGCGGAGTTCGTCGCCGCGGCGGTCCCGGCCCAGCCGGCCGCCCCGGCGGGCGGAGCGTGAGCACCGCTCAACCGGAACTCGGTGCGCGGTGCGGGTCCGGGGCTGCCGCCGGGGCGTCGGGGGCGTCGTCGGCCGCGGCGTTGCAGGCGTCGATCAGCGCGCGCAGGCCGGCCCGCGGCGGTCCGGGCCGCACCGCGAGGTAGGTCCGCAGGGTCGGCTCGGGCTCGCGCAGGGGGCGGAACACCACGCCCGGCATCGGGAGTTGTTCGGCGTGCGGGGCGTAGAAGACCGTCCAGGACGGGGTGCCGTAGCCGATGGCGGCCAGGGTGTCCTGGGCGTTGGTGAACTCCGGGCCCATGACCGGTTCGAAGCCGGCCTCCCGGCAGGAGCGCAGGAGAAGGTCGTGGAGCGCGGGGTTGCGCGCGGGCGGGGAGAGCCGCAGCGGCAGCTCGGCCAGGTGGGCGAGTTCGACGGCCTCCCGGGCGGCGAGCGGGTGGTGCGCGGGCAGCGCGACCCGCAGCGCGTCCTGCCACAGCGGCAGGAACTCCAGCCCCCGTTCGGTCCGTTCGCCGCGCAGCAGGGTGGCGTCCAGTTCGCCGGTGCGCACCTTCGCCAGGCGCTCCTCGGTGCTGCCGGTGACGAGTTCCAGCGGGGCGTGGTCGGCGGACCGGGCGAACGCGGCCAGCAGGGTGTCCAGCCGCTCGCCCAGCCCGGAGCTGGTGCCGAGCCGCACCCGCGCCGCCTGCTCGGCGCGCAACGCGTCGACCGCTTCGCGGGCGCGGGCCTGGAGGGCGAGCATCTCCCTGGCGTACGGCAGGAGCCGGTCGCCGGCCTCGGTGAGGCGGACCGTGCGGGTGGTGCGGGTGAACAGTTCGGTGCCCAGCTCGCGTTCGAGCCGGCGGAGCTGCTGGCTCACCGCGGACTGCACGATGTGCAGCCGTTCGGCGGCCCGGCCGAAGTGCAGTTCCTCCGCCACGGTGAGGAAGTAGCGCAGCTGTCGGATCTCCATGGTCCCCCGTTCGCCGTGACCCTCATTGATCACCGTTCGCGATCAGTGTAAGCGCGGATCACCCATTGGTCGGCGGACGTGATCGCGGTTGGCTGAGGGCACCACGAACCGCAGGCCCGCAGGGGCCCGACGAAGCGAGGAGGAGCCGCCGTGCCCCAGCTGGACGTCAACGACACCACCCTCTACTACGAGGACGAGGGCACCGGCCCCGCGCTGCTGCTCCTGCACGGCTGGGGCACCAGCGCGCGGACCTGGGGCGCGCAGCTGGCCGACCTCACCCGGGACCACCGGGTGGTCACCGTCGACTGGCGGGGCTGCGGGCGGTCGGCCCGGCCCCTCCGGGGCAACACCACCGCCGGGGTCGTCAGCGATCTGGTGGCGCTGATCGGCGCGCTGCGGCTGGACCGGCCGGTGGTCGTCGGCTCGTCGATCGGCGCGACCTTCGCCACCGAACTGGGGGTCAGGCGACCGGAGTTGACCAGTGGGGTGATCGCGGTGGACGGACCGGCGTACTGGCCGTCCACCGGGATGCCGCTGGCCGAACTGACCGACGGCCTGCGCCGCGACCGGGCCGGCACCCTGGCCGCGTGGGTACCGCACTGGTACGCACCGGGCACCTCGCCCGCGCTGGTCGACTGGACGGTCCGGCAGATCCTGGACTCCGGGGTCCACATCGACGAGCACTTCGCCGCGGCCGCCGCCTACGACCCGCGGCCGGTCCTGCCCGCGCTCCGGGTGCCGATCCACTACCTGCACGGCGCGTTGGACACCGAGATCCCGCTGGAGGTGCCCCGGGGCTGCGCCGCGCTCACGCCCGGCGCCGGGCTCAGCGTGATCGCCGGCGCGGGCCACATGCCGCAGCAGGAACGGCCCGCCGAGTTCAACGCCGCACTGCGCGCCGCCCTGGCCCGGATGGTGCCGGCCGCCCGCGCCACCGCCTGAAAACGCCCGCCCGCCGACCCGGCCGGGCCGGCGCACGGCCGTGCGCCCCTTCCCGCCACGTTCCCACCCAGCAAGGAGACTCCCATGCCCGTCATCCACGTCCCCCTCAGCGCCGGCCCGGCCGCCGTCGCGTACGACCGCACCGGGACCGGCCCCGGAGTGGTGCTGGTGCACGGCACCGGCGCCACCCGCGAACAGTGGCTGCCGCTGACCGACGCGGTCGCCGACCGCTTCACGGTGGTCGCGCCGGACTACTCGGGTTCCGGCGGCACCACCGACCACGGCGGACCGCTCACCCTGGCCGACCTCGCCGACGAGGTGCTGGCCGCCGCCGACCACGCCGGGCTGGACCGCTTCCACCTGGTCGGCCACTCGCTGGGCGCCGCGATCGCCACCCACCTCGCCGCGCACCGGCCCGAGCGGGTCCGCTCGCTGCTGCTGCACGCCGGCTGGGTGCACACCGACACCCGGATGCGGGCCGAGTTCGCCCACTGGCTCGACCTGCTGCGCACCGACGCCGCGCACGGCACCGCGCACTTCGCCCGGATGCTGCCGCTGGCCGCACTGGGCCCGCGGTACTGGGAGCGCACCGACACCGCGGGGAACGAGGAGTTGGTGCAGGCACTGGCCACGACGCTGGCGCCCGGGACCGCCCGCCAGACCGAGGTGGACCTCTCGGTGGACCTGCGCCCGGTGCTCGGTCGGATCACGGCACCGACGCTGGTGCTGGCCAGCGCCCACGACCAGATCATCGGCGCCGACCAGCAGCGGGCGCTGCTCGCCGGCATCCGCGACAGCCGTTACCAGGAGATCGACGCCGGGCACGGGGCCCCGGGCGAGGACCCGGCCGGATTCGCGGCGCTGATCGCCGGGTTCCTGGACGAGCGCCGCGCCGCGGACGCGTCCGCCACGGGGGACGCGCAGGGCGCCCCGGACGGGCCGGCCGTCGCGGCGCGGGCGTAGGGCCCGCGCCGGCGGCCGCTCCGCCCGGCACGGCCGCTGCGCTCACCCGGCCCCGTTTTCCAGTCCACTTGTCGCGCATTGGACCAGGAGACGGGGAGGCCCTCCCGGCTAGCGTCGGCGGGAACGCTGCTCGAACCGACGAACGGAGCGCACCGTGCACCCCCAGCTCGCCGCCGACCTCGCCGCCCTGCCCGACCTGTTGGACACCACCCGGCGGCAGGCCGTCGCGCACCTCGACGGGCTCGCCGAGGCGCCGGTCGTCCCCGCCCGGCCGGCCCCGGAACCGGCCCCGCTGCCCGAGCGCGGCACCGGACTGCGCGACGCCCTCGCGGAGTTCACCGCGCGGTGGCAGCCCGGGCTGTCGGCGAGCGCCGGCCCGCGCTACCTCGGCTTCGTCACCGGCGGCGTGACGCCGGCGGCCCTCGCGGGCGACTGGCTGACGGCCACCGTCGACCAGAACTCCATGTCGTCCTTGGACGCCACCGGACAGCACCTGGAACACGAGACCGTGCGCTGGCTGCGCACGCTCTTCGGGCTCTCCGACGCCCATGACGGCACGCTGGTCAGCGGTGCGACGATGTCCAACACGGTGGGCCTGGCGATCGCCCGGGAATGGCTCGGGGAGCGTCGGGGCGTCTCGCCGGCCCAGGACGGTGTGGCGGCACTGGGCCCGGTACGGGTGCTGTCCGGCGCCGCGCACTCCAGCGTGGCCAAGGCCCTGTCGGTGCTGGGCCTCGGCCGGTCCGCGCTGGTCACCGTCCCCACCCTCCCCGACCGGGAGGCGGTGGACCCGGCGGCCCTGGAGCGCGCCCTCCAGGAAGCGGACGGGCCGTGCGTCATCGTCGCCAACGCCGGCACCGTCAACACAGTCGACTTCGACGACCTGCCCGCCCTCGCCGCGCTCCGCGACCGCTACGGCTGCTGGCTGCACGTGGATGCCGCGTTCGGCGCCTTCGCCGCGCTCTCCCCGGAACACGCCCACCTGGTCGACGGCCTCGACCTGGCCGACTCGCTCTGCATCGACCTGCACAAGTGGCTGAACGTCCCGTACGACAGCGCGGTCCAGTTCACCCGCCGGCGCGACCTCCAGGCCCGGGTCTTCCAGAACGCCGCCGCCTACCTGGGCCCGTTGGGCGACACCCCCGACCTGGTGCACCTCACCCCGGAGAACTCCCGCCGGCTGCGGGCCCTGTCCACCTGGTTCACGCTGCGCGCCTACGGGCGCGAGGGCCACCGCGAGATCGTGGAACGGTGTGCGGACGGCGCCCGCGTCCTGGGCGAGGCGGTCGCCGCCCTCGACGGACTGCGGCTGCTCGCCCCGGTCCGCCTGAACGTCGTCTGCTTCACCCTCGCCGACGCCCCCACCGCGGACCGGCTCGCCGCGCTGGCCGACGCCCTGGCCGGCGAGGTCTTCCTGACCCCCACCGTCTATGCCGGACTGCCCGCCCTGCGGGCCGCGTTCAGCAACTGGCGGACCACCGCCGAGGACGTCCGGCGGATCGCCGCGGCCCTGGAGGAGGCGGTGCGCGCACGGCCCGCCCACTAACCGGCCGCCGGCCCCCCACCGCCCCCCCTGGTGCCGCATCACGGTGCGCACTTGACAGGGACTTCACAGTCGGGCGAGATGGTGCGTGCGCAGGGGGCGTGGTGGTCGAGTCGGGGGTATACACGGTGGCAGATGGCGGCGCTCTGGACTGCGTCAAGATACTGGAGCGTTGGAGCCGGGGCTTACAGATGCTCCATGTGGCTCACAACATCGCCTCGGAGCGATTCGACCATTGGAACCGCGTCAGCGGCATCAGCACAGCCATGCTGTCCGCCGTCGTCGGTACCACGCTCTTCGCCTCGCTCTCGGCCTCCGGCCTCACCGGTGTTCGTGTGGTGGCCGGCGCCGCCAGCCTGCTGACGGCCGCGCTCAGTGCCGGCCAACTGGTCTGGAACTACCCCGAACTCGCCTCGCGCCACCGAGCCGCTGCCGTGCGCTACGCGGCCCTCCGTCGGAAGGTGGAACTGCGGTTGGCGAACCGGGACCAGATGACCGAGACAGACGTCGACGTCACGTCGTCCGAGTGGGAGGAGATCGAGCAGTCGGCCCCACAGCTGCCGATCGGTGTCCGCCGCCGTGCCAGGAGAGAGATCGCCAGCGTCCCGCCACGCACCTGAGCACCGCACCCGGCGACACGACACTGTCCGGACCAGGATCCGGCACGGCACCACAACCACACGGCAGAGGTTGTCTGATGCGGCGCTAGGCTGCCGCCCATGCGACCCCTCACGACCGACGAGCCCCACGACGCCTCGGAACCCGTCCTCCTCGACGCCCGCGCGGTGCTGGCCGACCCCGAACGCGCCGCCGGGTTCGTCGGGGCGGCGCACCGGATCCTCGCCGACCTGGTCGCCGGGGGCGCGGCACTGGGCTGGGTGGACCCGCCGGAGCGGGCGGAGGTGGCCGAACTCGTCGAGCGGGTGCGGGCCGCGGCCGCTGCCGGCGACGGGGCGCTGCGGGCCGCGTACGTCGGACGGACCCTGCTCGGCCTGGGCTACTGGCTGCGCTACGCCCGGCCGACGCACCGCCCGCACGCCGACCTGGAGAAGCTGGCGGTGGCCGGCGCCGCGCACGGTCGCGGCATCGGACGGGCGCTGACCGGCGCGCTGATCGACGACGCCCGGCGGGCCGGCGTCGAGGTGCTCACCCTGGACGCCCGGGGCGACAACGCCCACGCCCTGCGGATGTACCGGTCGTTGGGCTTCCGGGAGTACGGCCGGATCCCGGACTTCGTCGCGCTCGGCGACCGCCGCTGGGACAAGGTCTTCTACCTGCTGGACTTCCGCGCGCAGCCCACCGGGACGGCCGGCTGAGCGGACGGCCCCGGGCCCCGGGCACCGTCGTGGACGGGGCCCGGGGCCCGGGAGGGCCGGTCCACGCTCAGCGGCGGGCGGCGAACTTCTTCTCGAAGGCGGCGAACGCCGCCTCCTGCCGCCACTCGACGGCCGCCTTGGGGCTGGACGCGAGCAGCAGGCGGCAGGCGGCGCCGGGGGTGCCGCTGCCGGGGAGCTGGCCGCGGCAGGCGGCGACCGGGTGGTAGCCGGACCGGGTCGGGTTGCCCTGCCACAGGCTGCGGCCGGCGAGGAAGGAGTACTGGAGGGAGGCCCGGGCCAGGTCCTTCAGCTCGCCGTAGCCGAGACGGTACGTCGTGGACGCGTACTGGTACTCGTGGCTGATGTCGATGCGGGAGACGCCCGGGTCATCGGTGGCCAGCACGATCGGCACGCCGTACGCCCGGTAGGTGGCGAAGGGGTGCTCGGCGCCCTTGACGCCGAGGATCTGGGCGTTGCTGGTGAAGGGGACCTCGACGGCGACCTGGCGGGCGGCCATGGTGCGCGCCAACTGCTGCCAGCCGTCCTCGTGGACGAGGTCGACGCCGTGGCCGATGCGTTCCGCGTGCGCGACGTTGACGGCCTCGTTGACGTGGGACTTCAGGTCTTCCGGCTTGGCCAGGCCCGGCCACAACTCACCGGCGTGCAGGGTGATGTGGGCCCGCGGGTAGGTGCGGTGCAGGTAGTCGAGCATCTTCATCTGGAGGCCGTAGTTGCGCAGCGCGCTCTCGCCGTCCTCGGGCTGGACGAGGTTGACCGCGGTGAAGCGCGGGTCCCGTTCGGCCAGCCGCAGTCCGACCTCCATCTGCGCGAACACCCGCTCGGGGCTGCTGCCCCGGGACACCTGGGAGTTCCACCGCACGGTGAGCCGGCAGGCGGGCGCGGGGCGGGCGGTGCCGCAGCGGGAGGACTTGCGGAACTCGGCGTCGGCGTCGTCCGCTTCCTTGCGCGCGGTCGCCACCAGGCGGTCCAGCTTGCCGTCGGCGACCAGCGCCCGGTGCATGCGGTCGAAGTCGCCGAGCCAACCGACCTGGTCGGCGACCTTCTTGGTCTCCTCGGAGGCGGGGGTGACCAGCGTCTCCAGGTAGAACTGGTTCTGTCCGACGATGTCGTCGGCGACCCGCGACAGCAGCTTGCCGCGGTGGCGCCAGGTCACCTCGCCGAACTTGCCGAAGGTGTCGAAGAAGTGGTCGTGGCCCGAGGTGCCCGACGGGAAGTCCTCCATCGACCAGGCACGCACCAGCGCGTCGTGGAAGGCGCGGTCGGTCCGGGCGTCCGCCGCCGGCCGCTTGCCCGGTCCGCACGGCCCCGGGACGGCCGTCATCGTCTGCACGTCGACGCACAGGTCGTCCTCGGCGGCGAGGGTGATCAGGTACTCGGTCGGCACCGCGCCGGAGAGGTGGTTGTGCAGGTCGCCGCCCTTGGGCAACTGCCGGAAGAAGCCGCGCAGTTGCGCCGGGTCCTTGCGGACGGAGTCCAAGTAGGCGGCGGTGCGGCCCTCGGCCGCGGTCAGCGGACGGGCCGACGGCGACGCGGGAGCGGGGGTACGGGGTGACTGCGCGGCGGCCGGCAGGGCGGACATCAACGACAGCATGCTGAGGGTGGCCAGACCGGTCCGGAGGACCCGGCGACGGTGCGTGGCACGACGATGATCACGATTCACGTTCGCATCGTCACCGTCCGACAAAGTTCTGGCGAGGCACTTTTCGGCAATTCCCCCGGACGGGGGCCGTCCGGCACCGTGTGCGGATCGACCGCGCCTCAATTCCCTTCGGGCCGGGCGGCCTTGAGGTCGCCCTTCTCCAGCTTGTTGCCGCACGGGCCACGGAGCACCAGCGGCGCCGCCGGCCGCGGCTGCCATGGGGGAAGGACAGGCATGACGCTTTCGCTCGCCCGGACGCTGGCCGGTTTCGGTACTGCGACCGGCGTCCCCCACCTGCCGGACTCGTCGGCGGCCGGCCGCAGAACTGGCACGTCCGGTGCTTCATGATGCCGCGACTGGCCGAACGCTTCCGGGTGGTCGCGGTCGATCCGCGCGGCGCGGGGCGCTCCGACAAGCCCGCCGACGGCTACGACACGACCACCCTGGCCGCCGAACTCCGCCTCCTGATAGGACAGTTGGGGCACGAACGGTTCGCCGTCGAGCGCCTCGCCGCGCCGCTGCGTCCGGTCACCGAGCGGATCGTCGGCGCGGTCCTGCCCGACTGCGGGCACTACGTCCCGGAGGCGCGCCCGGACGCCCTCCTCGACCACCTCCTGCCGTTCCCTCGACAGCTGAACGGCGAAGGGGCGGCCACCGATCCCGATCGGATCGATGACCGCCCCTCGGGCGCTCGGGCCCCGCCGGGCCACGGCCCGGCGGACCGCCGAGGTCAGGCCACCGGCGCCGGGTAGGTCGGGTACTCCACGCCGGAGACGTACTGGACGACCCGGATGACCTGGCAGGAGTAGCCGAACTCGTTGTCGTACCAGAGGTAGAGGATCGCGTTGTCCCCGTCGACCTTGGTGGCGCCGGCGTCGACGATCGACGCGTGGCGCGAGCCGATGAAGTCGTTGGAGACCGCGTCGGGGGCGCTGGTGAAGTCGATCTGGCGCTTGAGCGGCGAGGTCAGTGACACGTCACGCAGGTAGTCGAGGACCTCCTCGCGGCTGGTCTCGCGCGCCAGCTGGAGGTTGAGGATGGCGATCGAGACGTCCGGCACCGGCACCCGGATCGAGCTGCCGGTGATCTTCGCCTGGAGGTCGGGCAGCGCCTTGGCGACGGCGGACGCGGCACCGGTCTCGGTGATGACCATGTTGAGCGGCGCCGAACGGCCGCGACGCTCGGACTTGTGGTAATTGTCCAGCAGGTTCTGGTCGTTCGTGAACGAGTGGACGGTCTCCACGTGACCGCGCAGGACGCCGTACTCGTCGTCCATCGCCTTCAGCGGCGGGACGATCGCGTTGGTGGTGCAGGAGGCGCAGGACAGGATCTGCTCGTCCGGCTTGATCATGTCGTGGTTGACACCGTGCACGATGTTGGGCACGTCGCCCTTGCCCGGGGCGGTCAGCACCACCTTGTCGACACCGGGGCGGAGGTGCTTCGACAGGCCCTCGCGGTCGCGCCACTTGCCGGTGTTGTCGATCAGGATGGCGTTCTTGATCCCGTATGCCGTGTAGTCGACCTCGCTCGGGTCGTTGGCGTAGATCACCTTGATCTCGTTGCCGTTGGCGACGATCGTGCTGTTCGCCTCGTCGACCGTGATCGTGCCCTGGAACTGGCCGTGGATGGAGTCCCGGCGCAGCAGCGAGGCGCGCTTGACGATGTCCTGCTCGCCGCCGCCGCGGACCACGATGGCGCGCAGCCGCAGGCCGTTGCCGGAGCCGGCCTTCTCTATGAGGAGGCGGGCCACGAGGCGGCCGATCCGGCCGAAGCCGTAGAGGACGACGTCGCGCCCCTCGCGGCACTCGATCTTGTTGGCGCCGGTGGCGCCGGCGACGGCCTCGGCCGTGAAGTCCGCGATCGAGAGCCCGCGGTCGTCGGCCCGGTACGTCGCGGCCAGCATCCCGAGGTCGATCTGGGAGGGGCCGAGGTCGAGCGTGGTGAGGGCCTCCAGGAACGGCAGCGTCTCGGTGACCGACAGCTCCTCGCCTGCGATCTGCCGGGCGAACCGGTGCGTCTTGAGGATGCTGACCACCGACTTGTTCACCAAGGAGCGGCTGTGGAGGAGAACGGTGACGTCCCGCTCCCGGTGCAGCTTCCCGATGATCGGGATCATCGACTCCGCGATCTCCTCGCGGTTCTTCCAGTTAGTGAACGAGTCGTCGTTGACAGTCACAGGCTTATCTCTCGATCGAGCTAGGCGGTGCTCATATGCTAACCCCACCCGATTTCGGCCATTCAGGGGGTGCCCCGAGCGGCCCGCACCACGCCCCCCTTCACCACAACTCACCGGAATACAAAGGGCGTTGGCGGCACCTCGATGTCCGCCCGGCACGACGGCGACCGGGAAGCGGGTGTGGCGCAGAACACTCGACACCCGGCGTCCGCGCCCCCACCCGCACCCGCCGCACGCGGGTCGCGAACCCCACGCGCCCCGCGCTTGACAGCTCCCCCACCGCCGGTCGACGATCCCCAGGTGAACCTGTCAGACAGCCAGACAGCTGGCGTCCCGCCACTCCCCCCGTCCCGCGCCGCGTGAGCGCGATGGAGGCGGTGTTGAGCCATCTGCGCGGGGCGATCGAGCGGGGCGACTACGCCGTCGGCGACAAGCTCCCCTCCGAGGCCGAGCTGTGCCGCCGCCTCGAAGTCAGCCGGCCGGTGCTCCGCGAGGCGCTGCGCGCGCTCCAGACGATGGGGCTCACCGTCTCCCGCACCGGCAAGGGCACCTTCGTCGTCTCGGACGGGGCGGTCGCCGACCCGACCTTCGGCGACTACGCGGCCAGCGACCTGCTGGAGGTCCGGCGGCACGTCGAGGTCCCGGTCGCCGGGTACGCGGCGCTGCGCCGGACGCCGGAGGACCTCGACCGCCTGGCGCACCTGCTGGAACGGATGGAGCAGGAGGCCGACACCACCGCCTGGGTCGCCATGGACACGCTCTTCCACCTGGCGGTCGCCGAGGCCGCCCGGAACCCGGTCTTCCGACGGGTGATCGAGGAGATCCGGGACGCGCTG
>LIQL01000347.1 GCA_001418405.1 Streptomyces diastatochromogenes
TTCAACGAGGCGTACTACGGGCGCCCCGAGCGCCTCCTCGACCCCGCCGCCCGCCAGGCTTGCTCCGCCTGGAGCTTCGTCGACGCGCCGGAGCGGGACCGCTTCGCCGACGCCCTGCGCCGCGACCTCGCCGACGGCACCTGGGACGCCCGCCACGGCGCGCTGCGCGAACGCCCCTCGTTGGAGGGCTCGTTGGTGCTGCTGCGGGCCCTGCCGGCGTGATCCCGGTCGGTCCGGCGCCCGGCACCGATCGCGCGGGCGGGCCCGCTGTGCTCCGCTGGTAGGCAGGACGGTCCCGGTCGCACGGGACGGGCCGCGGACCGAGCACCAGCCGAGGAGCGCCGTGCCATGCCCGCCACCGCCTTCCGCATCGCGATCATCGGGGCCGGCCCCGGCGGGCTGGCCTGCGCCGGGATCCTCCAGCGGTACGGGGTGCCGGTGACCGTCTTCGAACGGGACCCGGGCCCGACGCGGGGCGGGCCGGGCGGCCCCCTCACCCTGCGCGCGGCGACCGGGCTGGCGGCGTTGCGGGTGGCGGGGCTGGAACGGGCGTTCCGCGCCGCGGCCCGGCCCGCCGGCCAGGAGCTCCGGCTGCTCGACCGCACCGGCGCCGTGCTCCACCGGGACCTCCCGGTCCCGGGCCCGGAAGCGGACCGCCCCGAGATCGACCGGAGTGCGCTGCGCCGCCTGCTGGTGGCGGGGCTCGCGCCGGGCACCGTCCGCTGGGCCAGCCACCTGCGGACGCTGCACCCGTGCGGCGGCGGCCGCCACCGGGCGGTCTTCGACGACGGCGGGACGGCCGCCTTCGACCTGGTCGTCGGCGCCGACGGCACCTGGTCACGGGTCCGCCCGCTGCTGTCCGACGCCGAGCCGCACTACTGCGGCGTGACCTTCGTCGAGGCCGGCCTCGACGACGTCGACACCCGGCACCCGTGGTCGGCCCGGCTGGTCGGCCGCGGCACCATGATGGCGCTGTCCGGGGGCCGGGGCCTGCTCGCCCGCCGCGACGGCCGCGGCCGGATCCGGCTCTACGCGGCCTTCCGGGGCTCCCAGGACTGGGCGCGCGGGGCCGGGGTGCGCGCCACCGACACCGAGGCGGTCCGGGCCGCCCTGCTGGCCGGGTTCGCGGGCTGGCACGAAAGCCTGCTGGCGCTGCTCAGGGAGAGCGACGGCGGGTTCGCGAGCCACCCGCTGTTCGCGCTGCCGGTGCCGCACGTCTGGCCGCACACCCCGGGCCTGACGCTGCTCGGCGACGCCGCGCACCTGATGGCGCCGCTCTCCGGCCCGGGCGTCGACCTGGCGCTGGCGGACGGTTGCGCGCTGGCCCGGAACCTCGTCGAGGCGCACACCTGGCAGACCGACCCGGACCGGGCGGTGCGCGCGTACGAGGCGGCGCTCTTCCCCCGTGCGACCACGGCCGCCCGGGCCGCCGCGCGCGACCTGGCCGCCGCCCTCCCGCCGGACGCCCCGCACCGCTCCCACCGCCCGTTCCGCCGTCGGGAACCGCACCCGCACCTGCCCTGACCCGCGCCGCCGCGCCGGGTTGCGGGCCCGCACCGCCCGTCGCACGATCGGCAGCACGGGAGCCGGGGGCGGCGCGGTCCGGTGCGCCGCCCGGCCGGCCGTGGCGCCGAGGGACGGAGCAGCGCGTGAAGATCACCGAGCCGACGCCCGGTGCGCCGTGTTGGGTCGAGCTGGGCACCTCGGACGTGGCCGCCGCCGCGATCTACTACCGAGAGGTCTTCGGATGGCACCCGGCGACCGAACCGCGGGCCGGGGCCGGCGGTTACACGATCTTCTCGGCGGGCGACGCCCGGGTCGCCGCGGCGAGCCCGCTCTACGCGGCGGGCCAGCCCACGGCCTGGACCGTCACCTTCGCCACTCGGGACGCGGAGGCGCTGGCCACGTCCGTGTCCGAGGCCGGCGGCAGCGTGCTGGTGGACCCGCGGGACGTCTTCGACATGGGCCGGTTCGCGGTGTTCGCCGATCCGCAGGGCGCGGCTTTCGCGGTCTGGCAGGCCGGCTCCTTCGCCGGCGCGGAGCTGCTCAACGAGCCCGGTGCGCTCGGCTGGGTGGAGCTGGCCACCGGCGACCCCGAGACCGCGGTGGCCTTCTACTCCCGGATCTTCGGATGGACCGTCAGGTCCCATGGCACGTACGCCCAGTGGGGGATCGAGGGTGCCGACTTCGGCGGGATGAGCACCGTGCAGGACCGCGACCGGGAGGTCGTCCGGCCGCACTGGCTGCCGTACTTCGCGGTGGAGTCCGTCGACGGGACCGCGACGCGGGCCGCCGACTCCGGGGGCATGCTGCTGATGGCGCCGACCGACGTCCCGGACGGCCCGCGGATCGCCATGGTGCGCGATCCGCAGGGCGCCGTCTTCGGCATCCACCAGGCGGGTACGGAAGGCTGACCGCACGCACCGGCGCGCCGGGGGGCGGGTGATTTCCTTCGCCCACCGGCCCCACACGACGTCACACGATCGGCCGTGGAGTCGTCGTTTCACCACATTTTTTGGGGCCTTTGCGCGTAATGTCCGCATCGCACCGTTGGGTGGCACTGCGCGGCACGCATCGCGCGTCAAGAAATGGAGACCCCTATGTCCACGACCGACGTCCTCGTGGCCCGAGGCAAGAAGCTCGCAGCCGGTGCGGGCGCACTGACCACGGCCGTCGCCCTGGGGGCGACGCTGCTCGTAGCGGCTCCGGCACAGGCGGACCCGCAGCCCCGGCCCCAGATGCAGGCCAGCTCGGGCGACTCGTACGGCACCATCACCGCCTCCCGTGGGATGAACGAGCGCGAGTACCCGAGCACGGACTCCGCCTCGCAGGGAGACCTCCGCAACCGCGCCCGGGTCTACCTCGTCTGCAAGGTCCGCGCCCAGAACATCCGCGGCAACGAGGTCTGGTACCTGGTCCGCGGGAGCCGGCGGAGCTGGATCTCGGCCAAGCACGTGACGAACACCGGCTTCGTGAGGTACTGCAAGGACGGGCAGCGCGACCGCGACCGCGCCCGGGCCGGCGAGGCCGCCAAGCACGCCGGCTGAACCCGGCCGCCCGGCGCGGCGGTTCTCCGGCCGGGGCCCGGCGCGACACCCCTCCAAGGGGCGCGCCGGGCCCTTCGGGCGTCCGGACCGGAGCGGTCACCGCCCTTCCGTATTACTGGAACGCGTTCTACTGTGCCCCCGATCCCGGAATCCGACGGGCCGTCAGCACCCGGTCGGCCGTCGGCGCCGGGACGAGTCGACCGGACGACTGGTGGAGGGGCCGTGCACCTGGACTACACCCCGGAACAGCAGCGGCTGCGCGCCGAACTGCGGGCGTACTTCGCCGCGTTGGTACCGGACAACGCCTATGCCCGGTACGCCGACCCGGCAGCCCAGAAGAGCTTCTACCGCGACACGGTGCGTCGGCTCGGGGCCGACGGCTGGCTGGGCGTCGGCTGGCCCACGGAGTACGGCGGGCGCGGGATGACGCCCATGGAACAGTTCATCTTCTTCGACGAGGCCGCCCAGGCCGGGGTGCCGCTGCCGTTGATGGCGCTGAACACCGTCGGCCCGACCCTCATGCAGTACGGCACCGACGAGCAGAAGGCGTACTTCCTGCCCCGGATCCTCTCCGGCGAGCTCGACTTCGCGATCGGCTACAGCGAACCGGACGCCGGCACCGACCTCGCCGCCCTGAAGACCCGCGCGGTGCGCGAGGGCGACGAGGAGAGCGGCCACTACGTCGTCAACGGCCAGAAGATCTGGACCACCAACGGCGACACCGCCGACTGGGTCTGGCTGGCGGTCCGCACCGGCCCCGTCGAAGAGGGAGTCCCACCCCACAAGGGCATCACCATGCTCCTGGTCCCCACCAGCGACCCCGGCTACTCCTGCACCCTGATCAACACCCTGGCCTCGCACGACACCACCGCCAGCTACTACGAGAACATCACCGTCCCCGCCACCCGCCGCGTGGGCCAGGAGAACAAGGGCTGGCGGATCATCACCAACCAGCTCAACCACGAACGGGTCACCCTCGCCGCCCACGGCACCATGGCCATCCGCGCCCTGCACGACGTCCAGCGCTGGGCCGCCGGCACCAAGCTCGCCGACGGCCGCCGGGTCATCGACCTGGGCTGGGTGCGCGGGCGGCTGGCCCGCACCCACACCAGACTGGACGCCATGAAACTGCTGAACTGGCGGATGGTCGACGCGCTCCACCGCGGCACGCTCACCCCGCAGGACGCCTCGGCGGTCAAGGTCTACGGCTCCGAGGCCCGACGGGACGCCTACGCCTGGCTGATGGAGGTGGCCGGCGCCGCCGGACCGCTGACCGAGGGCTCGGCGGGCGCGGTGCTCCACGGCGAACTGGAACGCGGCTACCGCTCCTCGGTCATCTTCACCTTCGGCGGCGGCAACAACGAGATCCAGCGCGAGATCATCTCGTGGATCGGCCTCGGCATGCCCCGGGTACGGCGCTGACCGTCCAAAGGAGGCGCGACGGCGATGGCAGGCGATCAGGGGCTCTTCGGGCCCCGTTCGGTGACCTGGCAACTGCACGCCGACCCGATGATGTGGATCGCCGGCGTCCGGGCGGAAGGCGGCCGAGTTCTGCAGGACGCCGCGCACCGCGCGCGGATGCAGCGCCTGGAGGTAGAGCGCCCGGACGCCGGCGATCCA
>LIQL01000348.1 GCA_001418405.1 Streptomyces diastatochromogenes
GGGGGATGACTGACCAGCAGCGGACCACTCAGGCTGGGGCCCACTCACCCATCTTTTCCCCCACCCCCAACGGGAGGGGACGGGCCGGAGGGGGTGGTGTGCAGGACGTAAAGCGCAGCAGTCCGGGCACCCCACCACCCGCCAACCCGGCACCGCACCCCACAAGCCCCGCGCAGCGGACAACGCCCCGCGCAGCGGCCCCGCGCCGCAGGCGCAAACAGCAACCCCCACGGCGGGAACGCCGACAACGTGGGAAACCCACCCCGGAGGGGAGGCGTCAGGCCGCCAGGTCCTGGACCGGCTCCGCGGGGACCACCGGGCCGGGCTGAGCGCCGCGACCCGGCTCGGCGCCGCGGCCCGGCGACGGGTCGTGGCCGGCCCGTACCAGGGGGGCCAGTGGCGAGCGTGCGATCGCGGCCGTCATCGGCACGAGGAGGGCTTGGGCGAGGGGGGCGAGCAGTAGGGCGACGGCCGTGCCGAGGGCGAATCCGCCGATCACGTCGGTGGGGTAGTGGACGCCCATGTAGACCCGGCAGAACCCTTCGAGCAGCGCCAGCCCGATCCCGATCAGGCCGAATCGGCGGTGCGCGACGAAGAGGCCGACGCCGACGGCCATGGTGAGCGTGGCGTGGTCGCTGACGAACGAGAAGTCGCTCTTGCCGGGGATCAGCACCGCCAGGCCGGCGTGGTCCTTGAACGGCCGGGGTCGTTCGACGAAGCCCCGGATCGGGATGTTGGCGAGCAGTGCCAGCCCGGCGGCCAGCGGGGCCCAGAGCAGTCCGGCGATCGCGGCCGGGCCGTCCGGTCGGCGTCGTGCGACCCACCAGGCGATCAGGCACAGCACTCCGAGGGCGGCGATGATGCCGTACTCGCCGACGAACTCCATCGCGCGGTTCACCCAGTGCGGGGCGTCCTTCGCGAGGCCGTTGATGCCGTCGAGCACGTCGACGTCGGGGTTCGGCCCCTCGAATGCGAGTCCAGCCATCTAACCGTGGCCCCTTATCTTCCGCGCGCCGTGCGAGCGCCGCCTACGTGCTACCAACCCCCGTTGCCGATCTGCGTGGCCGTCGAGCGCGTGCCGCCGCGAGCGTTGCCGTGTCCCCACGCCAGGGGAACGCGCCGTCCGCCCCCGGCGTTCCACTCTCCACGGGATGATCACCAGGACGTTATCGAAGCTTGATGCGTCACCGCAGTTCAGGACTCATGTTCACCCGCCGTTGCCGGTGGGGAGCGCTTTCGCGCCATCCGACGTCACGCGGGTGGCGCCGATGTAGTCCGGCGTGTCGATCTTGTCGAACCGGATCACCGCGCCGGTGTAGGGCGCGTTGATCATGTATCCGCCGCCCACGTACATGCCCACGTGGTGGATGGAGCGCGGGTCGTTGAGGTCGTAGGCGAAGAACACCAGGTCACCGGGGAGCAACTCGCTCCGCTTGGGGTGCGGTCCGGCGTTCCACTGGTCGTTGGCCACCCGCGGCAGTTCGATGCCGACCGAGTGGTACGCGGCCTTGGTCAGCCCCGAGCAGTCGAACCGTCCGCCCTGGTCGGCCGTGCCGTTGCCGCCCCACAGGTACGGCGTGCCGAGCTTGCCCTGGGCGTAGTAGATGGCGGCCGCGGCCTGCTGGGAGGAGGCCACCGGGCCGACCGGGGCCTCGAAGCTCTTGGCCAGGGTCGTGATCGTCTTCACGTAGTTCTGCGTCTCGCGGTACGGCGGCACGCCGTTGTACTGGATGACGCGGTAGGCGCCGGCGTTGTACGCGGCGAGCATGTTCGCGGTGGCGTTGCCCGCCGCGTCCTTCACGTAGCTCGCCAGTTCGCAGTCGTACGAGGCGGCCGACGGGATCGCGTCCTCCGGGTCCCAGATGTCCTTCTTGCCGTCGCCGTTGCCGTCGATGCCGTGGGTGGCCCACGTCCCCGGGATGAACTGCGCTATCCCGCGGGCGTCCGCGGGGCTCTGGGCGTGCGCGTTCCACCCGCTCTCCTGGTAGAGCTGCGCCGCCAGCAGCGCCGGGTTGATGGCCGGACAGAGCGTCCCCCACTTCGCCACCAGTGACTGGTACGCGGCCGGCACCGCCCCCTTGGCCAGCCCGACGGCCCGGCCCGTGGCGCCGGCCAGCCCGGCCGCCGCCCCATACGTACCGATCACGAGCAGCGCGACCAGGCAGAGCAACAGCCCCACACCGAGCCCACTGGCCATCCAGAATTTCCGCACCCCACAACCCTCCCCCATTCAGGCCCGGTTCACAGCCCTTTCGCCGGCCACCGCCGCGCGTTGCCTCCGCACCGCGGCGCACGGCCAGGCGCACGGGGCGCTTCGAACGGCGTGCGATTCCCGTCACATGCGTGCGCAGCCGCCCCACGGCCCCCGAAGCACCGCCTCCACCGGTCCCTTTGAAGCCCCCTCAGCTCCGCGCCCCAACCCTTGGGGCGCCCTCATCCTCGCGCGGAGCCCACCCGCCACGACAGTCATTGCTCAGCGTTATCGCCCGTGATACACACGGTGAGACAATGGGAGGCGGCGGACGCCGGACGGGGTCGCCCGCACGACACCCGCACCGGATCCGTCAAAGAAAGCCGCCAAGTCGACATCTGATGGCGTCTTTGTCAGCGAAGATAGAGACTGGATCCGTGCCGCACCGCGCGGCACGACAACTACCCATAAAGGGGCGGTGAGTTCACACATGTTCATTGCAGCCGAAAAGGGCGACATCACCACCATCATCGGCGGAATCGCCCCGGACTGGGGACCGTTCGGCACCCTGGGCAACGAAGCCCGCGTGATGGTGGAAGTCATCATGGCGGTGGCGATCCTGCTCTGCCTCGGCATCGCCATCTGGGGCGCGGCCAAGCAGCGGATCGGCGCGACCGCGCTGCGCGACACCTTCAGCGCCGAGCAGGGCAAGGGCCTGATCGTGGCCGGCCTCACAGGCGTCTTCATCATCGGCTCGCTGGGCACGCTGTTCACCATCGTCTACGGCATGGCCGTCTAGCCGGCCGGCCGGCAGCCGCGCACCGGCACCCCGACGGCCCGACACCCGGCCGTCGGACGGCCCGGGCCCCCGGCGGGACGGGCACCACCCCCAAGCCCTGCCCGCCGCCACCGGCCAACACACCGCGCATGTCGGCACGCACCCGTCCCGACACCGCCGCCCGTGCGCCCCCGCTCGGCCCCTCTCCGCCGTCCCGTGCCCTTCCGTAC
>LIQL01000349.1 GCA_001418405.1 Streptomyces diastatochromogenes
GGCCGGCCGGTGCCCGGGCCGCGTCCGGGGTGCGGGCGCGGACGTGGGTGGTCTCGGCGCGCGCGGCGGTCTCGGCGCGGACCGGCTGGCGCTGGGCGGGTATCCGGGCGCCGGGGACCGTCTCGGGCAGCGCCTCGCCACGGGTCGGCCGGGTGGCGGGCAGCGTCATCGGCGCGTCCGTGCACAGCAGTTGCATGAGCCGGTCCGGCGTCGGACGGTCCGCCGGGTCCTTCGCCAGGCAGCTCTCGATCAGCGGCACGAGCGCGTCCGGCACGTCCGACAGGTCGGCCTCGTCGTGCACCACCTGGTAGGCGACGAGGTACGGGCTCTCGGAGTCGAACGGGCCGCGGCCGGTGGCGGCGTGCACCAGCACCGAGCCGAGCGCGAAGACGTCCGCGGCGGGGCCGACCTCGCGCGGGCGCTGGAACTGCTCGGGGGCCATGAACGGCGGCGTGCCGATCAACTTCCCGGTCTCGGTGCGCATCTCGCTGTCGGACGGCCGGGAGATGCCGAAGTCGATGACCTTCGGGCCGTCCGCGGCGAGCAGCACGTTGCCGGGCTTGAGATCACGGTGGACGACGCCCGCACGGTGGATGTCGCGCAGCGCCTCGGCGAGGCCCGCGCCCAGCCGCCGCACCTCGCCGGGCGTCAGCGGGCCGTTCCGCTTGACGTGTTCGGCGAGGGTCGGGCCGGCGATGTGGAGGGTCGCCATCCAGGGGCGCTCGGCGTCCGGGTCGGCATCGACGACGGGCGCGGTGAAGGCGCCGCTGACCCGTCGGGCGGCGGCCACCTCCTGCCGGAACCGGCCGCGGAACTCCGGGTCTTGGGCGAAGTCGGCGTGGATGACCTTGATCGCGAGCGACAGCCCGGAGGAGGACCGGGCCAGATGGACCACGCCCATCCCCCCGGAGCCCAGCCGCGCCTCCAGACGGTAGTGCCCGGCGTACTCCGGACGCTCCGCTTCCGGGCCGAGCCCGGAATCGCGCAGCGGCGGCATCGATCCACCCCCGTGTCTTCCCCGTGTGAAGCGCCCTGCGGATTCGGACGCAGGTGCGACGCGCGGAGCCTAGTCCATGGTGCGTCCCGGACGGGTGAGGCTTGCTAGCGTGCGCGTCGTGGGCGTCGAACGGGCGCCCGGACACGCACCGTCGGCCACGACGGGCAGCCATCCAGCACACGGGGGGACAGCGAAATGACCACACAGGACGGGCTGGCGAGCACCGGCACCGGCACCGCACCGCAGCCCGCCGACGCCGACGCCGGCGCCGGGGACGCGGCCACCGAGGCGGCACCGGCCGCGTTCGGCGCGGCGCTCGCCGGCGCCGCGACGTACCCCGTCGCGCCCGGCTACCGCGTCAACGTCCGACAGGGCGCCGGCACCAACACCCCGCTCGTGCGCCAGCTGCCCGCGGGCGCCCGGGTCCAGATCCGCTGCCAGCAGCGCGGCCAGTGGGTCGTCGGCCCCTACGGCACCTCCAACCTCTGGGACAACATCGGGCCCGGCGAGTACGTCTCCGACTCCTACGTCCACACCGGCAGCAGCGGCATGGTCGCGCCCGGCTGCCTGAGCTGACCCGCCGGCGCCCGCACCGCACGGTCGGCGCCCGCACCGCACGGTCGGCGGGCCACCGGGGATAATCGACGCCATGAGCGACGCGCAGCACACGGCGGCCCCGGGCGGCCCGGAACCGGACGAGATCCGTTTCTTCGGCACCTCCTGGGTCGAGCACGACGGCGGCTACGCGCTGCGCCGGGCCGGTGTCGCGGTCGGCTCCCTGGTGCTCGCCGCGGCGGGGGCGCTGGTGCTGCGGTTCGCCTTCCAGGGGCTGGAGATCGCCGCGGTCGGCTCGTTCGTCAACGTCCTGGTGGTGGCCGGCTTCGCGATCTGCAGCGCGCTGGCGTTCCGCCGCACCTGGGACGGGTTCGTGCGCCGCCCCGGCCCGGCCGCCGACAGCGGCGCCGAGCGCTCGATGCAGAGCCTGATGCTCATCGGCTTCCTCGGCACGCTGCTCGCCTACTTCTGCCGCAGCCTGGCCGAGGCGCCCGGGGAGAAGCTCCGCCGCACCGAGTACGCGGCGGCGCGCGAGCGGTACGCCCGCCGCCGGGAGACCCGTGCCGGGAACCCGGCGGCGCGCAAGCCCAAGCCGAAGGGCACCGGGAAGAAGCGCCGCTAGGGCGTGCCCCGGCCCGCCGCCGCGCCGGTCCCGCCGTCCCGGGCGGCGGCGTAGCGTTCGGCCATCGCCCGGAACACCGCCCGCGGCTCCCAGAGCGCCTCCGCGTCGACCATCCGCACCACGCCGTACGAGGAGAGGTCCGCGTCCCGCGTCACCTTGCCGAACCCGGCGAAGGTGAACCACAGCGCGGTGTCGACGCCCTCCGCCTCGAAGGCGTCGAGGAGCTCGGTGAAGTACCGCACCTGCTCGCCCTCGTCCGGCACCGCGCCGGCCGGCGGCTGCCACGCCATGCCGCCCCGTGCGCCCGCGCCCTCGTACGGGCAGGTGCCGAACTCGGTCACCGCGACCGGCTTGCCGTGCGCGGCGTGCCCGCGCAGCTCCTCCCGGAACGTGTCGGCGTTGAACGCGGCCCGGTAGGCGTCCACCCCCACCAGGTCGAACGGCGTCCAGTCGATCGCCTCCCAGGGCCCGGAGGCGTAGCTGACCCGGCCCCCGAAACGCGCCCGGACCACCCCGACCACCTCGGCGAGGAAGGCGTTCAACCGCTCCACCACCGGGCCGAGCGACAGCCACCAGTCCAGGTCGGCGGTGGCCATCGCGTGCAGCCGGTCGGCGTAGGTCTCCCCGGGGATGAAGCCCGCGCCGAACGCGCTCAGTTCGCACCCGGTGACGAAGACCACCTCGGCCCCGGACCGCCGGAGGAGCTCCGCCCGTTCGGCGCACTCCGCGAAGAACGGCAGCATCTCGTCGGGCGTGAGGTCCACGGGGAACGGCGCGAACCACACCTCCAGCCCGGCCTCGGCCGCGCACCGCGCCGCCACCTCCAGCCGCTCGGGCCGCCCGCCGGAGATCCGCACCGCGTCGGTGGTCCGCCGAGACATGGCGGTGATCGCCCGGGAGCTGCACTGCGACGCGGTGCGGATCTCCGGCGGGCGGCCCGAGCGGCTGGAGGTGGCGGCGCGGTGCGCGGCCGAGGCCGGGCTGG
>LIQL01000035.1:0-656 GCA_001418405.1 Streptomyces diastatochromogenes
CCGTACGGCACCGACGGGTTCGTCCGCGAGCACGGTGCGCGGCAGCCACCGCCGGCCGACGTCCCCCGGTCACCGCGGGCAGGCGCCCGCGGCGGCCGGATCGCCGCACACCGGGCGGCCGCCGCTACGGTGCGCACCGTCCAGCCGATAGACCCCGACCCCGCCGAGCTCACCGAGACCGTCGAGCACCGGCTCTGAGGGGACGCGCGCGCCACGCCCGCCCGGGGCGATCCCCGGCCCCGGCCGAGCAGCCCGTCGACCATCCAGGCCCATCCCCGAAGGGACAGCAGAGTGGAGCGCCAGATCTTCACCGAGGACCACGACGCCTTCCGCGCCACGGTGCGCACCTTCCTCGCCAAGGAGGTGACGCCGCATTACGAGCAGTGGGAGAAGGACGGCATCGTCAGCCGGGACGCCTGGCGGGCGGCCGGCCGNNNGCCCGAGGAGTACGGCGGCGGGGGCACCACGGACTTCCGCTACAGCGCCGTCCTCGCCGAGGAGTTCACCCGCGCCGGCACCCCCGGCTTCGCCATCGGACTGCACAACGACATCGTCGGCCCCTACCTGACCTCGCTCGCCACCGAGGAGCAGAAGCGCCGCTGGCTGCCGGGGTTCTGCAGCGGCGAGACGATCACGGCGATCGCGATGACCGAGCC
>LIQL01000035.1:663-1557 GCA_001418405.1 Streptomyces diastatochromogenes
AGACCACCCCCGAGGGCGGCGCGCACGGCCTGAGCCTGCTGGTCGTCGAACGGGGGGCGGAGGGTTTCGAGCGCGGTCGCAACCTCGACAAGATCGGTCAGAAGTCGCAGGACACCGCCGAGCTGTTCTTCCACGACGTGCGGGTGCCCAAGGAGAACCTCCTCGGCGATCTCCACCGCGCCTTCGTGCACCTGATGACCAACCTCGCGCAGGAGCGGATGGCGATAGCGATCGCCGGGATAGCCGCCGCCGAGCACCTGCTGGAGACCACCACCCGGTACGTCAAGGAGCGCGAGGCCTTCGGCCGGCCGCTGGCCAAGCTCCAGCACGTCCGGTTCGAGATCGCCGAGATGGCCACCGAGTGCGCGGTGACCCGTGCCTTCCTCGACCGCTGCATCACCGACCACTCCGAGGGCACCCTCGACGCCGTGCACGCCTCCATGGCCAAGTGGTGGGCCACCGAGCTCCAGAAGCGGGTGGCCGACCGCTGCCTCCAGCTGCACGGCGGATACGGCTACATGACGGAATATCCGGTCGCCCGGGCCTTCACCGACGGCCGCATCCAGACCATCTACGGAGGGACGACCGAGATCATGAAGGAGATCATCGGCCGCTCCCTGCTCGGCTAACCCTCCCCGACCGCGCCGTCCCGGGCCCCGACACCAGCGGCCGACACCGCGATCCCGACCCCGGCCGGAAAGAAAGGCTTTTCTGTGAGCACCGAAGCGTACGTGTACGACGCGATCCGCACCCCCCGCGGTCGCGGCAAGGCCAACGGCGCCCTGCACGGCACCAAGCCGATCGACCTGGTCGTCGGCCTGATCCACGAGGTGCGGCGGCGCTTCCCCGACCTGGACCCGGCCGCGATCGACGACATCGTGCTGGGCGTGGTCG
>LIQL01000350.1 GCA_001418405.1 Streptomyces diastatochromogenes
GCTCAACAGCGATCCACCCGACCACACCCGGCTGCGCAAGCTGGTGGTCCGGACGTTCACCGCCCGGCGGGTGCGCGCACTGCGGCCCCGCATCCAGGAAATCACCGACGCGCTCCTCGACGAGGTGGTGGCGAAGGGCAGCGCCGACCTGATGGACGACCTGGCGTTCCCGCTGCCGATCACGGTCATCTGCGAACTGCTCGGTGTACCGGCGGAGGACCGCGACGACTTCCGGCGCTGGACGTCGATCCTGGTCTCCGAGGACGAGGCGCTGCGCCCGCAACTCCAGGACACCTTCGCGCAACTGAACGCCTACCTGACCGCTCTGGTGCGGCACAAGCACGCCGCCCCGGACGACGGGCTGCTCTCCGCACTGGTCTCGGTGGCGGAGGACGGCGACTCGCTCGACGACGACGAAGTGGTCTGGATGGCCTTCCTGTTGCTCGTCGCCGGTCACGAGACCACCGAGAACCTCATCGGCAACGGCATGCTCGCGCTCCTGAGCAACCCAGAGCAGCTCGCCGCCCTGCGCGCCGACGCGTCGCTGCTCCCCACGGCGGTGGAGGAGATGCTGCGCTATGAAGGGCCGGTGGAGACGACCACGTGGCGCTTCACGACCAGGCCGGTCGAGATCGGCGGGGTGACGATCCCGGCGGACCAGACAGTGGTGGTCGTGCTGGCCTCCGCCAACCGTGATCCGTCCCGCTTCGCCGACCCCGGTCGCTTCGACATCTCCCGCGAGGACAACCAGCACGTGGCGTTCGGCCACGGCATCCACTACTGCCTGGGAGCCCCGTTGGCCCGCCTGGAGGGGCAGATCGCCATCGGCACCGTCCTACGGCGGCTGCCCGACGTGCGGCTCGCCGTGGACGAGGGGGACCTCCAATGGCGCCTCGGAATCGTCATGCGCGGGCTGCACAACCTCCCCGTGCGCTTCACTCCCAGCAGGCCGGAACACTGATTCCGCAGCCGTCTTCGACGGCCCCCTCCCGAACTCCGCTGCCCGACGGCAACCGGGACCGGCTACGCGGTGCGGCCCGTGCGGCCGAGGGCCAGGACTTCCGCCGCGGCGACGCCGGAGGCGGCGGTGGCACCGTGCGTGAAGATCCGGACAGCTCCGGGGAGGGCGTCGCTCGGCAGGCCCATCTCGACCACGACGGCATCGGGACGGGCCGTGGTGAGAGCGGCGAGGGCACGGCCCATCCACGCGTGCCGGGCGGCGTCGCGGACGACGACGACCAGCGGACGGCCGGCCGCGGGCGCCAGCGCGTGGTCCGTCAACGTGCCGGACCGGGCGTCGAGTTGCTGGTGCGGAAGGCGGACGGAGGTGGTGCCGGGCAGCCGTTCGCGCAGCGGTGCGGCGACGCCCCACGGCGTTTCGTCGCCGATGGCGAGGTTGGTCGAGGGCACCAGCTCCACCACGTGCGGCGCGGCGGCCAGGGGTAGGACGTCGTCCGCCGGGCCGCGGGTCCGCAGGGCGCGGCGGGCGGCGGCGAAGCCGATGTCGCGCTGGACGGGGGCGAGCGGGGCCCGCTGCCCCAACTGGTGCGACCACGTGGCGAACGCCCGGACGCGGTCGGCGGCTTCGGCCAGGCGCTCCGCGGCGAGTTCGCCCCGGCTGGCGGCGTCGACGAGCGCGGCGGAGAGCAGTGCGGTGGTGGACTCCTCGGCGTGCTCACCGCCGACGCAGACCGCATCGGCGCCGGCGGCGACGGCCATGACCGCGGCACCGCCGAGGCCGTACCGGTCGGCGACCGCCCCCATCTCGATGGCGTCGGTGACGATCAGGCCGTCGAAGCTGATCTCCTTGCGCAGGAGGTCGTTCAGGAGGCGGGAGCTGAGGGTGGCCGGCAGGTCCGGGTCGTGGGCCGGCACCAGGAGGTGACCGCTCATCACCGCGCCGACGCCCGCTTCGACGGCGGCCCGGAACGGGGGCAGTGCCTGGGCGGCGATCTCGTCGAGGTCGGCGTCGTAGGTGGGCAGGCCGTGGTGGGAGTCGACCGCGACGTCCCCGTGGCCGGGGAAGTGCTTGGCGCAGGCGGCGACCCCGGCCGCCTGGAGCCCCCGGACCCACGCGGCGGCGTGCCGGGCGACCAGTGCGGTGTCGGCACCGAACGAGCGGACCCCGATGATGGGGTTGTCGGGGTTGGAGTTGACGTCCACGCTCGGCGCGTAGTCGAGGCTGATGCCGGCGGCGCGCAGCTGGCGGCCCAGGTCGCCGGCGACGGCCGCGGTGAGTTCGAGGTCGTCCACGGTGCCGAGGGCGAAGTTGCCGGGCCGGGTGGCGCCGGTCGCGGACTCGATGCGGGTGACGTCGCCGGCTTCCTCGTCGATGGCGACGATCAACTCGGGGTTCTCGGCACGGAGTTGTGCGGTCAGTCGGGTGACCTGTGCGGTCGAGACGATGTTGCGGGAGAAGAGCACGACGGAGGACAGGCCGTCGTTGATGGCGCGCAGTACCCAGTCCGGTGCCTCGGTGCCGACGAATCCCGGCTGGAGGACGGAGAGTGCGAGTCGTCGCAACTCCTTGCTGTGCTTGCTGGAGGTCATCGACGGGGCCTTCCGGGTCGTGGCGACGCATCGATCGGAGCGTTGGTACAGACCAGCGGATGTTGGCCTAGTCCAATCCGGGATGTCAAGGGATCGCCCGCGCCTTCTCGTTCGGTCGGCTTCTCGCGGCGGATCCGCGGCCTCCGGTAACTCCAGCCTTGACATGGCGAGTTGGTCTAGTCCACTTTGTTGGGGCGTGAGTGAAGCAAGTGACCCACGGTGCCTGAGGGGCGGAAGTGACCGCTCCGGGCGGGCGCACGGGCCGGTGCTGCACTCGCGGAGACCACCACTCCGACGCGGGTGACCGGCGGGTGCGCGGACGCGCACCCCACCACTTCTGGCCGCCCCACCCTGCTCACCTCCGGCAACGACACCCGCCGCAGCGCGGACCGACTCCCCACCGACGGCGCCCCCGCCGGCCCCGTGCCCCGACGCGGCACGGGCGCCGCACCGCGCGAAGGCCGTGCACGGCTGCCGGCCGCACGGCCCGGGCACCGACCCAACACGTCCCACGCCGTCGGACCCGGGCAGGGGCGGCCGCGCCGGCACCCACCGACACGAACCTTGGAGCGCTGCATGCCAGCGACTGACGAGTACTTGCACCGAGCCGCCTCGGACGTGCCCTACTTCAGCGCGGACGGCGAGACCTACCTGGCCCGCACCCCCCTGCGCGAACTCCGCAAGACGCGGGAGCTGCGGGTGCTGTCCGAGGAGCAGTTCGCCTTCTGGCAGACCTACGGCTACGTCGTCGTCGAGCAGGCGATCCCGGCGGACGCGGCCCGACGCCTGCTGGACTTCGCCTGGGACTTCCAGGGGCTCGACCCCGACCGCCCGGAAACCTGGTACGAGGAGCGCGAGTTCCGCTCGGAACTGGAACGGGACCTGCACGTCTACGGGTTCGTCGAGGCGTACCACCACCAAGCCCTCTGGGACAGCCGCCAGACCCAGCGGGTCTACGACGCGTTCGTCGACGTGTGGGACTGCGAAGAGCTCTGGGTGACCCTGGACCGGCTCAACCTGAACCCGCCCAACATCAAGAACCGCGACCGCGGGCTCATCGCACCGACCGACCGCGGGTTCGACATCGCACTGCACTGGGACGTCGACACCTCGCTCGGGGTGCTGCCCCAACGGGTCCAGGGCATCATCGCCCTGAACGACACCGATGCCGACTGCGGCGGATTCCAGTGCGCGCCCGAACTGTTCCGCCAGTTCGAGCGCTGGCGGGCCCTGCAACCGGCCGACCGCGACCCGCTCCGCCCCGCCTTCGACCGCGCCGAACTCCCCGTCGTCCGACCCGAACTGGCCGCCGGCGACCTGCTGATCTGGAACGGCCTGCTGGCCCACGGGGTCGCCGCCAACACCTCGCGCGACAAGGTGCGCGCGGTCCAGTACCTCGCCATGATGCCGGCGCTCGCCTCGCACCACGCGCTCACCGACTCCCGGATCGACTCCTGGCGGCACCTGCGGACCCCGGACTGGAACGCCACGCTCGTCGGCGACGCCACCCGGCACGAGTCCCTCAGGTACGGCACGTCCGACCTGACCGCACTGGGCGCCAGGCTCCTGGGCCTGGAGCCGTGGCACGGGCGGGAGCCCGCGGAGCCCAGGGGAGCACGCGCATGCGCAGAATCTGCCTGACCCTGCCCACCAACCGGGCCTGCACCGCCATGATCCGGGCCATCGGAGCGGAGGCCGCCCACGCGGCCGGGCACTTCGACGTCGAGGTCCACCTGGTGGTCCTGGACTCCTGCACCGCCCCGGTCTTCGCCCAACACGCCCGGGCACTCGGGGAACTGCCCCCGGTGCCGAACGTCGTCGTGCACCACCTGGACGAGGCCGCCCAGCGCGACTTCCTGTGGCAGGTGGTCGGCGACGCCGGCGTCACCAAGCCGGAACTGGTGCTGGACCTGATGCTCCCGGCCGAACCCTCCTACGGCGCCTGCACCAACCGTGCGTTCCTGATCGCCGCCGCCCTGGGGTGCCGGTCGGTCCACCGCCGGGACTCGGACAGCCGCTACCAGACCCTGGACGGCGCACCGGTCTTCCCCATCCACCACGAGCTCCGCTCGCTCGGCAAGCGCGCCGACGACGCCGCACCGGGCGTCACCCGCAACGCCCTGGACCCGCTCCACGCCCACAAACCCGTTGCCATGGTGGGCAGTTCCTTCGTCGGCGAACTGTCCGTCGACGTTGACGAGATCCACCGGGCCGACCCCGCCGTCTACAGCGACGTGGTCGGACTGTGGGCGCCCGGTGACTGGTCGGCCCAGGCCAGGCAGGAGCTCGTCGACGAGTCCTTCCGGGGCGCCGGGACGGAGCCGTTCCGCCAGGACCACTCCGTACTGACCCTGGTCGATCCCATGCGGGTGGACATGTGCAACGTCAGCTTCCACCACGTGCACGAACGGGTGCCGCTGCCGCCCGCCACCAACACCATCGGCAGCGACTACTTCCTCATCCACCTGGTGCACGACGCCACGCTGCCCGGCGTCCTCCACAACCGCAATATCGTGAACTTCTACACCGGCGAACGCCGCACCGGCCCGGGCTTCCTGGCCTACCAGACACGGTTCGCCAAGTTCTTCCTCTCCATGCTCTACTTCAACTTCGTCTACGACCGGATGGCCCGCGCCAACCAGGCACTGCTCGACGACGACCAGCAGGTCCGCGCCGACGCGATCGCCGCCTTCGTCCGGGAGAGCACCGAACTGGACCCGGCGGAGAACGTCCAGCGGCTCGACGTCCTCGACGCCTCCTACCGCAAACTCGGCGGGAAGTACGCCGCGTTCGCCGACGTCCTGGCCTCCCGCCGGGACCAGCTGCTCCACGAAGCCCGCCAGGACATGGCCGACTTCGCCCTGCTCATCGAGGCATGGGCGGCGCTGGTGGCGGCGAGCCGGGCCGCCGGCCCGCGGTGGCCCGCCCCGCAACCGGACCGGGCGGGCCGATGAGCCACCACAACCCGGCCCTGCACGCCGCACTGGCCGCCGCGACCGAGGACCAGATCGTCCTCGACCTGGCCGGCATCGCCGACAACCACGCCATCCTGCAACGGGAACTGCCCGGCGTGGCCGTCCGCTTCGCCATGAAGGCCTGTCCGATGGACGCCGTCCTCGCCTGCCTGGCGGAGCGGGGAGCGGGCGTCGACGCGGCCAGTCCGCGGGAGATCGCCCAAGCGCTGCGCGCCGGCGTGCCGATCGATCGGATCCACTACGGCAACACCGTCAAGTCCGACCGGGACCTCGCCGAAGCCCACCGGCTCGGCGTCCGGGACTTCGCGACGGACAGCCTGGAGGACGTGGCGGCCATCGCCGCCCACGCCCCCGGCGCCCGGGTGTTCTGCCGGCTGGCCACCGACGGGGACGGCGCGCTGTGGGGGCTCAGCAACAAGTACGGCTGCTCGCCCGCCGACGCGGTGCGGGTGCTGGCCGCGGCGCGGGACGCCGGACTGGTCCCGAACGGCCTGTCCTTCCACGTGGGTTCGCAGCAGATGACCGCGGACGCCTGGCGCCGGGCCCTCGACCGCACGGCCGAGACCTTGGTGGCCCTGCGCCGCCGCGGGCTGTCCGTGGCACGGGTCAACCTCGGCGGCGGCCTGCCGGCCCTGGGCTACGCGGACCGGCGCGGGCGCCCCCTCGACCCGCCCGTCGACAAGATCTTCGCGGTGATCCGGGAGGGCCTCGAACGTCTCCCGGAGGTCTGTGGACACCCCCTGGAGTTCCTGGTGGAGCCGGGGCGCTACCTCGTCGCGGACCACGGCGCCGTGCGCGCGCACGTGGCCCGGCTGACCACCCGCGAGCAGCCGGACGGCACCCGGCAGCGCTGGTTGTACCTGAGCGTGGGGAAGTTCAACGGCCTCTACGAGATGGACCAGTTGCAGTACCGGCTGGTCTTCCCCGCGCACGCCGGCACGGCCCGGCTGCCCGCCGTCGTGGCGGGCCCCACCTGCGACGGCGACGACGCCTTCGCCTCGGACGGCGGCCTGGTCGAGGTGCCCGCGGACCTCGCGTCCGGCGACCCGGTCTGGGTGCTGTCCTGCGGCGCCTACGCCATCAGCTACCTGACGCAGGGCTTCAACGGCTTCCGCCCGCTGCCCGCAGCCTGGATCCGCGGCGAGGCCCCCGGGCGGGCCCGGCGGCCGGCCGCGGTGCCGCACGCCCGACCGGCCGCGGGAGGTGCCCGGTAGATGAGCCACCACGCCCGCATCCGGCAGATCACGGACGACGACTGGGGCGGCATCGCCGCGCTGGAGTCCCGGGCCTACGCCGCGCTCGGCCTCTCGGAGGAGCCGGCCGCGCTGCGGTCCCGGGGCCACGCCTCGCCGGACACCTGCTTCGTGCTCGACCTCCCACACGGCCTGGCCGGCTACCTGTTGGCGCTGCCCTACCCGATGTTCCACTACCCGGACCTGGTCCGCGCGGAGGGCGTCGCAGCGGGGCACGCCGAAGGTCCGGCGGCCGGGAGCTTCGTCCCGTCGCGCAACCTCCACCTGCACGACCTCGTCATCGCCGAACCGCTCCGCGGCCGGGGGCTCGCCGGGCGGCTGCTGCGCCACCTGACGGCCACGGCGCGGGCCGGCGGCTACGAGCAGCTCTCCCTCGTCGCGGTCGCCGGCAGCGGGACCTTCTGGGCCGCGCACGGGTTCGTCCGGCACCCCGGGGTGGTCCCGCCCGGAGAGTACGGCGGGCAGGCCGTCTACATGTCCAGGCCGGTGCGGGGCGACCGCACCGCGGCCCCGAAACCGGCCGGCGCGATGTCGCACGGTCCGGCACCACACCACCACGAAGGGGAATGATTTCCGGTGTTCCGCGTGCACGATCCCTTCCTGCGGGCGCAGTTGGCGATCGCCGCGCTGTTCTGCTCGCTGGGATTCCAGTACGCCACCTGGGCGTCTCGGATCCCCGCGATCAAGGCACAGCTCGGCCTGACCGCCGCCGAAGTGGGGGTGCTGCTGATGGCCACCGGAGTGGGCGCGGCGGTGTCGTTCCCCCTGGTCACGCTGTTGATGAACCGACTGGGAGCGAGGCGCCTGGCGCTGCTGTCCGCGCTCTGCCTGGCGCTGCTGCTGTTCGCGTTGGCGGCGGCCCCCAACTACCCGACGGCGTTGGTGGTCATGGGCGTGGACGGCGTGCTGGTGGGCGCGCTGAACGTCGCGATGAACGCCCAGGGCGCCGCGCTCGAAGCCAGGCACCGGCGCCACGCGATGGCCAAACTGCATGCGACCTTCAGCGCCGGGTCGCTGGCGGCCGCGGTCCTGGCCTCGGCGGTGACCGCGGTGACCCCGGCCGTGACCGCGCACTTCGCGGTGGCCGCGGCGGTCCTGCTGCTGTTGGTGGGCTGCGCCGGGCCGGGCCTGCTGACCGAGGAGCAGCCGGCGGCGGCCCCCAAGGAACGGCAGGGCCGCCGCCGGTGGGCGCCGCCGTCCCGCCTGACGCTGTGGATGTGTTGCGCCATGGCCTTCGGCACGGTGACCGAGGGCGCCATGAACGACTGGTCCGCGCTGTACCTGAAGGACGTCGCCAAGGCGTCGGCCCAACTGGCGCCGATGGGCATCGCCGTGGTCTCCGGTGTGATGGTGCTGGCCCGGTTGTTCGCCGACGGCTGGCGCGGCCGCTGGGGGGACGGGCCCGTCGTCCGCGCCGGCAGCGCACTGGCCGGGGTCGGGTTGGCGCTCGCCCTGTTGAGCGGCGGCGCGGTACCGGCCCTGATCGGCTTCGCCTGCGTCGGCCTGGGCATCGCGGCCGTCACCCCGTGCGTGTACGTGGCCGCGGCCGGCCAGGGCGCCCGGGCGCTGACGCTGGTCGCCGCGATGGGCACGCTCGGCCTGCTGGCCGGGCCGCCGTTCATCGGGTTCCTCGCCAATGCCGTCGGCCTGGCGTGGGGGATGGCGGCGGTCGCCGCCTCGGCGCTCGTCGTCACGCTGTGCAGCACGCGGATCCGCTGGCCGTCCCGCAGCACGCCGGCCGCCGCGGCCGCCGGAGAACCCGCCTGACGCCGCTGCGGCTGCGGCCCGAGGCGGACGGGGGCCGGGGCGGCCGGTGCCTCAGCAGGCGCCGAGGTCCTGCCAGACGCCCCCGTCACCGGAGGCGCCGGGCTCCTCACCCGTGGTCCACCACTTCGCCTTCCAGGTGTGCCCCTTGTACGAGACCTGCTGCCCGCCGGTGTAGACCGTGCCGCTGGTCCACGGGCTGGCCGTGCACTGGCTGCCGCTCCCGCCGGTGACGGTCAGCGCGAACGCCGTGCTGTGGCTGCCGGACGGGCCGGTGCCGGTGACGGTGAGGTGGTACGTCCCCGAAGCCGTCGCCGCGGTGGTGCTCACGGTCAGCGTCGAGGAGCCGCCCGCCGACACCGCGGCGGGACTCAGTGCGGCGGTCGCCCCCTTGGGCGCTCCGCTGACCGTGAGCTGCACCGACTGCGCCGCGCCGGCCGTGACCGCGGTGCGCACCGTCGCGGTGGCCCGGCCGCCGGCGGCCACCGAGCCGCTGACGGGATCCGCGGTCAGTGAGAAGTCGTCGACCGGCGCGGTGGCGCCGCGGGTGAACGGCTCGAAGACGTGGCTGAAGTCCCAGGTGTTCTGCGGGATGCTGGAGCAGGTGTCGCCGGACGGGGCGCCGGGACAGCTGCCGTTGTCCCGCTGCAACGCCCAGAACGACAGGGTGTTGACGCTCTTGGCCACCGCCCAGTCGTAGACCGCTTTCGCGTTGGCGAGGGAGAAGGTCTCGGCCGGGCCGAAGTCGTCGACGCCGGGCATCTCGATGATGCCGATCATGCCCCACAACTGGGCCGGGCTCTTGTCCGGGTAGAGCGGTGCGAGCTGGTCGTACAGCCCTTGGGCCGCGGTCTGGGTGTCCTTGGCCATGTCGTGGCTGGCGTTGTCGTAGTAGTCGAACGTCATGATGTTGGCGACGTCGACCCGGGCGCCGTTGCGCACCGCGCTCTGTAGTACGGCGAGTCCGCTGTCGGTGAGCCCGTGGGTCGTCGTCGGCAGGGTGTAGGAGATCTCGACGGTGCGGCCGTTGGCCTTCGCCCAGTCCTGGACGAGCTTGATGGCCTGGTTCCGGCGGTCGACGGCGGCGGAGTCGTCCAGCGAATCGGCCTCGATGTCCATGTCGAGCCGGCTCACGTCGTACGTCGTGAGGACCTTCTCGTACGTGGCGGCGATCTGGTTGACGTCGGTGCAGCTGTCGGCGATCTCGGTGCCGGTGGTGTCCGCGGTGTACCCGCCGAAGGAGGGGATGACGTCACCCCCGTTCGCCTTGATCGTCTTGATGTCGTCGCCGAAGGAGGCCGGGGAGACCGGGGTGTCGGTGCTGCCGTTCCAATAGGCGGTGCAGGAGCCCTTGTTGGCGGTCTGGAGGAACGCCATCGTCAGGTGCTTGGCGCCGGACTGGGCGGAGAGCGCGGCGGGGCTCTCGCCCGTCCACGACTCGAAGTAGGGCGCGAACACATGGGCCGGTAACGGGGTGGCCGCGTGGGCCGCGCCGCCGCCCAGGGCGGTCAGGCCGGCCGTGGCCACGGCGGTGACGGTTGCGGTGAGGACTGCTCGGAGGGTGCGCCTGCGTCTCATGGATGTCCCGAGGGTGAGGAGGGTGGGCCGCCAAGTCCCTTTGCCGGCAGCGGCGTTGCCTCTGGGATAGCCCCGAGATCAGGAGCATGTCAATGGACTGGACCAAGATAGGACTAGACCAATTCGCGGTACCGGTCGCCACCGCCCTGCCCAGTGCGGACCCGCCGCGCTGGACCACGTCCGAGGGCCTCCGACGGCGCCGCACGCCCTCGGCCGCGCCGGCCGCACGCCACCGGTGCGCGCGGTCCGACCCGGACCCGCCCTCGGCAGTGTCCGCCTCAGGCCCCCGCCTCCGGGCCGACGAGGGCGGGCAGGTTCACGTGGCCGTTGGTGAGGAACGACGGCAGGGGGACGAGCGCGTCGGCCGGCACCGCCAGGCGCAGCTCCGGGAAGCGGGCGGTGAGCATCCGCAGCGCCGTGGTGGCTTCCAGACGGGCCAGCGTGGCGCCCAGGCAGAGGTGGACGCCGTGACCGAACGAGAGGTGGGTCTTGTCGGGGCGGGTGGGGTCGAACCGGTCCGCGTCCGGCCCGTGCAGCGCGGGATGCCGGTTGGCCGCGGAGTACGCGGCGAGGA
This sequence comes from Streptomyces diastatochromogenes, assembly GCA_001418405.1. Lineage (GTDB taxonomy): Bacteria > Actinomycetota > Actinomycetes > Streptomycetales > Streptomycetaceae > Streptomyces > Streptomyces albulus_C. Next base: position 10,695 of record LIQL01000350.1, read on the forward strand.
TCGCCTGCCCCTTGCGGATGACGATGCCGTCCGCCACCGGGATGTCGGTGGTGGCGAACCGCATCGGCAGGAGCGGGACCGGCGCCTGCCAGCGCAGCGTCTCCTCGACCACGTCGCCCCAGGGCAGCGCGCCGGACCGGGCGGCGGCGAGGTGTTCAAGATGGCTGAGCAGCGCGACCAGGGCCTGGTCGATGAGGTTCACGGTGGTCTCGTACCCGGCGCTGATCACCAACAGCAGGGTGTCCCGCACCTCCTGGGGGGTGAGGCCGTGCCCCTGGCCCTCGGGGTCGCGGGCCTGGAGGAGGCGGGTGGTGAGGTCGTCGCCGGGTCGCTCCTGCTTCAGGGCGAGCAAGGCGTCCAGGGCGGCGTAGAGGTCCCGGGCGTTGGCGGCGGCCGCCTCCGCGGTGACGTCGGTGGCGAAGACGCCGTTGACGGCGCGGCGGAAGTCCGCCAGCAGGTGTGCGGGCAGGCCCATCAGGTGCGTGATGACGCGGATCGGCAGCGGAGCGGCGAACCGCTCGCGCAGATCCACCGCCTCGCCCGGCCGCGCGGTGGCGAGGTCGTCCAGCAGCTCCCGGGTGAAGCGCTCGATGTCCGGCTCCAGCGCGGTGATGGTCCGGGCCGCGAACGCGGGGGCGATCAGCCGCCGCAGGCGACGGTGCTCGGCGCCGTACGCGGTGAACATGTTCTCGACCGCCACCCACAGGTTCAGCGGCCAGTCGGCGGTCCGGTCGGGGAAGCGGTCCCAGTGCCGGTGCGGGTCCTTGGACACCCGGTCGTCCAGGAGCAGGCTCCGCAACAGCTCGGGGTCGGTGACGGCCCAGGCTTCCTCCCCGAGCACGTCGACCCGGGCCATCGGGCCGCGGGCCCGTAAGGAGGCGTCCTCGGTCCGGCGGTCGCGGCCGGCCGGGTCGAGGACGTGGGGGGACTGCTGAGGCATGGCCTGCTCTCCTTCAGGACGGTGGCCGCGGAGGCGGAGCACGGGGGCGGGAGTGCAGGGGGAGTACGGCGCGGCCGGGGCGAATCCGTGGGGTGTGCGGAATCCGGGCACCGCGTCCGGGCAGTGGGGGGTGGGGCGGATTCCGAGTCCGCGATGACGGTGGTCGAGTCCTGGAAGGCGCGGGCACCCTGCCCTATGGCTACCCGCGGAACGCGCCAGGCGGCACCCCCGGCGCCGCCCCGGCCGCACTCGACCGGAAGCGGTGCGCGCAGGCCGTTCCGAGCGGGGTGGGAG
>LIQL01000351.1 GCA_001418405.1 Streptomyces diastatochromogenes
GGCCGGGGTGGTGCCCGCGGGGCGCGGGCGGCGGCTGTCGGGCGGGTCAGCGCAGTTCCTGGATCCGGATCAGGTTGCCGGCGGGGTCGCGGAAGGCGCAGTCGCGCACGCCGTAGGGCTGCTCGGTCGGCTCCTGGACGACCTCGGCGTCGCTGGCCTGCACCTGCTCGAAGGTGGCGTCGAGGTCCTTGGTGGCCAGCAGGATCCAGCCGTAGGTGCCCTTGGCCATCATCTCGGCGATGGTGCGGCGCTCGTCGTCGGTGATGCCGGGGTCGGCGGCCGGCGGCGCCAGCAGGAGGGAGGTGTCGGGCTGGCCGGCGGGGCCCACGGTGATCCAGCGCATGGTGCCCTGGCCGACGTCGCTGCGGACCTCGAAGCCGAGGACGTCGCGGTAGAAGGCGAGGGAGGCTTCCGGGTCGTCGTGCGGGAGGGAGCTGACGTGAAGGGTGATGTCCATGGCCGTCACGCTAGCCGCGGCCCGTGGGCGGCGCTTCTCGATTCCTGATCGGTCGGGTGACCTGCTTCGCCACGCACGACGGCAGGCCCACCGTCGACCGTGCCGCCTGCCGCCGGTAGGCGCTGGGCGGCATCCCCACCAGTTCGGTGAAGCGCGTGCTGAAGGTGCCCAGCGACGCGCAGCCCACCGCGAAGCAGACCTCGGTGACGCTGAGGTCGCCGCGGCGCAGCAGGGCCATCGCGCGCTCGATGCGCCGCGTCATGAGGTAGCTGTACGGCGATTCGCCGTAGGCGAGGCGGAACTGCCGGCTGAGGTGCCCGGCCGACATGTGCACGCCACGGGCGAGGGCCTCGACGTCCAGCGGCTGCGCGTACTCCCGGTCGATCCGGTCGCGGACCCGGCGCAGCAGCGCGAGGTCCCGCAGGCGCTGCACCGGAGGGTTTCTTTCGGTCACCTGAAAAATCGTGCCACAGGGCGCGGACCCGCACCGGCCGCGCTCGGGGGCGGTCTCCCAGGGATAGGATTTTCGGGTGTTGAGGGGCCGGGACGCCGTGGATGACCTGCGGCGACGTGGTCCCGCGGGCCGGGTGAGGGGACGGGGATGGCGGAGCGCAGGGTGGCGGAGCCGGATGCGGTGGCGCGGGTCATCGAGGACTGGGCCCGGGAGCGGCCCGACCTGGACACCTCCCCGTTGGCGGTCCTGGCCCGGCTGCACCGCTCGTACCTGCGGTACAGGGCCTCGCACTGACCGGAGCCGTCTCCGGCGGCCGGGTCGCGCTGTTCGCCTCCGGCGCGACCTTCTTCGTCTTCGCGCTCAACGCCGGGCTCTACCTCTACTCCCCCGAGCTGTACCCGACCCGCAACCGCGCCAAGGGCGCCGCGTTCGGCGGACTGTGGAACCGGACCGGCGTCATCCTCGGACCGGTCGTCGTCGGCGCGATCCTGGCGGCCGGCGGCGGCCTGACGTTGCTCTTCACCCAACTCGCCGGCCTGGTCGCGGTCCGCGCGGTGATCGCCCTGTTCGCCGTCGAGACCAAGGGCAGGACCCTGGAGGAGCTCAACTCCTGACGCCCTCGCGGTCATGACGCGGGGCCGAGGCCCTCAACTGAGGAGCGTCGACTCCGCGCCGGAAGCAGTGCCCCGACGGGGCGTCGTCGGGTCGGGACGGAAGCCGATTCGGCAGATCCAGGTCGGTGCCGTAAGGTTCAGGGTGCCGTCGCGGGGTGGAGCAGCTCGGTAGCTCGCTGGGCTCATAACCCAGAGGTCGCAGGTTCAAATCCTGTCCCCGCTACTCAACGGTGAAGGCCCGGTGGATTCCACCGGGCCTTCACTGTTCGCGGGCCCCATCGAGGAGGGCGAACCCTTCGGTGTCCCGGGCAGGTCGCCACGCGAATTTCTTCACCCGGGCAACGTAGTTCGCCAGAAGGCTTCCGCGTTCCCCACAAGCGGCACCGCCCCGCCCGATGACAGGATTCCGCGCATGAGCAACGCGCGGGACGTGACGTGCCGGCCTCCCCAGCGGCGCGCCCTGTGGTTCTTCGTCGGACTCGGGGCGGTCGGCGTGGGCCTGGCCGTGGAGCGCGCGACGTACGGCAGTACGATCCTGGACCTCTGGTTGGGCATCGGCGTGCTGCTGGCGCTGTCGGGCGTCGGGTCGCTGTGCGCGGTCACCGCCGAGGTGACCGCCGACGAGCACGGCCTGCACTTCCGCAAGCTCCTCCGCCGCCGGAGCGTGCCGTGGGCCGACGTCGCCGACCTGCGCGTCCGCCGGTTGCACGCGAACAACCCCCGCGTCCACGAGATCCGTCGCATCAGCCTGCTGCTGCGCAACGGACGCACGACGCTCCTGCCCCTCCCGCAGGCGTTCTCGGGGTACCCCTCGGACTTCGACGCGACGTGGCAGGCGCTCCGCGCACTGCACCGCGCGTACGGGACCCCGGCATCGGACCACGCCCCCGTCCTCTCGTTCCGTACCGCCGGGCGGAGTTGGGCCGGTTCGCTGATCGTGTGCGCGCTGCTGCTCGCGTCGGCTGGCGGGACCGCGTGCCTCGTGCCGGCCGTCGCCTCGTACGAGCAAGCCTGGAAGTCGGCCGCCCCGTGCCCCGCCGGTACGCCCACCAGGGAGCGCGGCGCGTGCCTGACCACCCAACAGGCCGTGATCGCCCGAACCGAGGTCCACTCCCCCAAGCGGACCAGCTGGCTGTACTTCACCGAGCGCGGACCGCTGGAGCGACTCGCGGTTTCCCAGGACGCCGCCCAGACTTTCCAGGCCGGCGCCCGGGTCGAACTGACCCTCTGGCGCGGCGAGGTGAGGGAGGTCGCCGGAGAGCACTACGCGTGGCGCGACCACGTGCCCACCGGCGGGTCGATGGCCGTCATCGCGGCGGGGTTCGCCCTCGCGGCGGGCTACCCCGCGGCCCAGGTGCTGCTGCGCCTGCGCGGGCGCCGGCTGCCTGACGACGAGGTAGTCCCGTCGGCCCTCCCGTTCGCGGGTGCGCTCGCCGGGACCGCCCTGTGGCTCCTGCCGCTCTGCTACCTCCACCCCACGACCCTGCTCGGCTCTCCCGTCGCGCTCGCGTGGGCGGTCGCCGGCTCGCTGTGCACCCTGGGCCTGTTCGCCTTGGCCTGGCGTGCCACTCGGGTCCGTACGCCCGGGGAGGTCGGGACGGACGACGGGAGCGACGGGGGCGACGGGGAGGCGTCTGCCGATGAGGAGGTGTTCGTGGCCGCCTGCTTCCTGGAGCACACCGACTACAACCCGTACCACTTCGGCACCCACATCGTGCTGGGTGGCGGGCCGCCCGCCGTGACGCCGCACGCCGGCCCGGGCCGGTTCGCGGCGAAACGGATACCCGTGCAACGACTCACCGTCAAGCACGTGCGGCGTGCCCGCGGCGGCGACGGCGACGGGATTCCCAGAAGCTGGCACGTCGCCGAACTCGACGACGCGGGCAGGCCGGTTCGCCTGGCGGCCGCCCCGGCGGACCTGACCCGCGTGATCCGCGCACTGGCCCCCGCGAAGGCCCCCTCGGCGTTGCCGTGACAGCCCAGCAGTTTCCGCTTCCGGGCGGCGGAGACGCCCACGGCGAAGCGCTGGCCAGGCGGCCCACGTACCGGTTCCCGAACCCTGGACCTGGGCGGAGTTTGCCGTCGCGTGACGTTACCGACCGTTAATTCGGTCGTTGCTCAACACATGACGAAGCCTCGCACCGTACTTACCGCCGTCGCCCTCGCCGTGTCCGCCACGGCATTCATCGCACCCGCAGCCACCGCCGCCACCGCAGCGAAAACCGGCGTGGCAGACAACGCGGACCCGCAGCTCTGTCCCCCCGCGGCCGCAGCAGGCTGCGCCGTGGTGGGAACCTTCGGCAAGGCGCTGCACGCCGTCGGCGACCTCTACTCGGGTTCGACCTTCTCGGACGCAGACAACTAAGCCTGACCAACTGGGCACCCCAGTACTCCACTTCGACAACGGTTCCGGTTCCGTGCCGCTTCCTCCCCCATAGCGAGCGGACGAGGGCCGAAGTCGCCGGGATGCTCGCCCGATACATGGGCGAGCATCCCGGCACTGATGGTCCCGCAGGTCCTCGCCGCCGTGCACGTCACCTCCGACGGCGGCACCCGCGCCAAGCGTTCGGCCTGCACGGGACCGTCATCTCGGTCGACAGCGTCGCCGGGCCCGTCCTGGGCAGCGCTCTCGCCGAGGCCGACCTGCTCCTCGGACTGCTGCTGGCGGCGCTCTCCCTGTTCAGAGGCCGGCGGTTCTCCGGAGGACTGGCCGCTCAGATCGTTCTCGGTCTGCTGTCCGGCGCGTTCTTCCTGTGCTGGACGCTCTTCCTGCAACAGCGCCTCGGCCTGAGCCCGTTCCGGGCCGCGAGCGGCTTCGTCCTCTTCCCACTGGCGGAGATCGACGGGGCCTGCCCGGCCGGGCCCCCACGCGCCCGCCGAACGTGACGCACTGTGCGGACGGCCGTCCTAGTGGGCCGCGGTGAACCGGGACGGGGGCAGGCCGAAGACGCGGGTGAAGGCGGCGGTGAACGCGGCGGGCGAGGCGTAGCCGAGGCGGCCGGCGACGTCGCTGACCGACGCGGTACGCAGCAGCGGAACCGCCGCGAGCAGGCGGGCCCGGCCGCGCCACACCGCGGGGCTCTCGCCCGTCTCCGAGCGGAAGCGCCGGGTGAAGGCCCGTTCGCTCAAGGCCGTCCGGCCCGCCCAGGCGGCGTTCGTGACGCCGACGTCCGGAGCGGCCAGGTACCCGCGGCAGAGCTCCGCCAGGTCGGCGGAGGAGGGCAGCGCGACGTGGAACGGGAGGGGCGTGCGCGCGGCGATCTCGTGGAGGAGGAGCGTGGCGATGCACCCCTCCCGGCCGGACATGCTGTAGTCGGGCTCGAACTCGACGGCGCTCAGCAGGAGTTCGCGCAACAGCGGCGGCACGTCGACCACCGTGCAGGTGGCGGGCCACCAGGGGACGGCATCCGGCTCGACGTACAGGCTCCGGGTGCTCACCCCCAGCATGCGGACCCGGTGCTGGGTGGCGGCCGGGATCAGCACGGCCCGCTCGGGCGGCACCGTCCAGGTGCCCTCGGCGGTGTCGACGACCATGACGCCGGTGGCGCCGTAGAGGAACTGCGCGCGGCGGTGCTCGTGCCAGTCCAGCACGTGACCGGGCGGGTAGTCGGTGCCGATGGGCAGGACGGCCCGGTCGACGTGGTCGACGGCGTCCAGGGCGACGTTCTTCACCCGGCCACGGTACTGGCCGAGACACGAAAGTTTGGTGCCGACCTTCGGATGCGCGCACGTCGGCGGAGCTGGTGGGGTGGTCCCGTGGACGTTATGGCTTTGATCGGGATCGGGCTCCTCACCGGGGCGACGACCGTGTTGTTCGGGTTCGGCGGCGGTTTCGTCGCGGTCCCGGTGGTCGTGTGGGCGGACGCCGCGCTCGGCGCGGACGCGATGCGGGTGGCGACGGCCACCTCGGCGCTGGTGATGGTGGTGAACGCCGGTTTCGCCACGGCCGTCACGCCCCGGCGGGTGCTCGGGGCGCTCCGCGGCAGCGGCGCGCTGTTGCTGCTCATGGCGGTCGGGGCCGCGGTCGGGGCACTGGCCACCCGCCTCGCCCCGGCCCCCCTGGTCCGTTGGGCGTTCGTCGGCTACGTGGCGCTCACCATCGTCGACCTGCTGCTGCGCCCCGGGTTCCTGCGTCCGCGGGCACCGGCCGAGACGGCTCCCGGGGCGCCGCGACCGCTCCCGGCGCTGCTCGGTGCGCCCATCGGTGCGGTCGCCGCCTTCCTCGGCGTCGGCGGCAGCGTCATGACCGTGCCCGCGGTCCGGCGGGCCGGGCACCCGATGCGGGTGGCGACCGCGCTGGCCAACCCCCTCACGCTGGCCATCGCCCTGCCGGCCACCGCGGTCTCGCTCGCCGGCGCCGCGCTCCCGACCGCCGGTGGCGCGCACCCGCATCTGGTGGGTCTCGTCGACCTGGGCGCCGCGGCGGCCCTGCTGGTCGGGGCCTTGCCGGTGATCGCGGTGCTGCGCCGCCGCCCGCCGCGGATCCCGGATCGCCTCTACGCCCGGGCCTACGTCGGGCTGCTCGCCCTGGTGGCGGTGGCGATGGTGTTGTCGGGCACCTGATCGGTCCGCGCCGGGCCCCGTGCGCCCGTTGCCCTCCCGGACGGCGGTGACGAGCCGGTGCCGTCCGGTTGCGGCCGGGGGCCGGCACCTCGAACGCGCGGAAGCCTGCCTCCGCTTCGCCACAGGGTCCGCTCCTGTCACGCATGCCCCGATCACCGGCGACGGGCCGGCATACGCATCGAGCGCCTCCCGGCACGCATTCGGCTTGCACCACCGCACCACCGCCCGGCCGCCCGGCCGCCTGGCCGCCCGAGCACAAGCGGAGGCCGTGCCGGGATCGCGGGCGGAGGCGGGGCCGGGGCGCCACGCAGCAGCTTGGCTCCGGGTCAGGTCGAGGTGCGTGGCCCCGGGGCGACGAGCCCGACGCTGCCGGCGAGTTGGCTCACGGCCTGCTCGAAGAACGCGCTGCGGGCCTCCACGACCCGGTTGAACTGGCCGAAGAGTTCGAAGCTCAGCAGGCCGAAGAGCTGCGCCCAGGCGCCGATCAGACGGGCCAGTACGGCGGGCGGCAGTTCCACGTCCAGTTCGGCGCCGAGGGCCAGTGCATCGGCCACCACCGCATCGGGCAACGGCTCGGCCGGCTCCTTCAGCAGACCGGCGGCGTGCGCGTCCCGGACGACGCCGATGAGCGCGAGCCCGACCCGGGCCGCCGACTCGGTGGTGATGTGCGGCGCGTGGTAGCCGGGGACCGGTGAGCCGTAGATCAGCGCGTACTCGTGCGGATGGGCCAGGGCCCAGTCGCGCACCGCCGTGCAGATGGCGCACCACTGGGCGAGGGCACGCTCGGCGGCCCTGGCGCGGGCCTCGCCGCGTCCGGCCTTCTCGGACCTGCCGGTCGAACCGCCCTCGGGACGGCGGGAGGTGGTGGTGCCGGGTGCGGCGGGGGGCTCGGCGTTGGCGTCGCGGGCGCGCTCCGCCGCCACGCCGAGAGCGGTGTACGCATCGACGATCAGCGCGGTGAGCAGGTCGTCGCGGCTGGGGAAGTAGCGGTAGAGCGCGGACGAGGCCATGCCGAGCTCGCGCGCGACGGCCCGGAGGGAGAGCTTGGCGGCTCCCTCGGCGGCGAGCTGCTTGCGCGCCTCGTCCTTGATGGCCTCGGTGATTTCGCTGCGGGCTCGTTCCCTGGCTCCACGGATGGCTGTCATGGAGAGCAGTGTGACAGCCGACGGAGCGCCGAACAAAAACGAGAGCAGTGCTCTTGCGTGCGAGCGCCTTTCACGTGCACACTGCTCCTAAGCGAGAGCATCGCTCACGCAATGGAGCATCGATCCACCGGTGCACCGCCCATGTCGCCGCGCCCACCGGTTCCGAACTGCCCCACCCGACCTACCCGCACCACCCGCACC
>LIQL01000352.1:0-835 GCA_001418405.1 Streptomyces diastatochromogenes
GACCTCGTCGCCGTCGCCCGCCTTGATGATGTCGATCGCCCGGGATATGCGCTTGGTGAGCCCGGCGCCCTTCATCGAATCGTCGAAGAAGACCGAGGCGGTGGCGTTCTCCGCCTGGTGGGAGTGGGTGGGCCAGGCGTGGGCCTCGATGTTGTCGGGGTAGTCCCCGGGGGTGATGAGGATGGCCGGGCCGCCGCCCATCCGGTCGTGCACCACGTCGCTGAGCTGCTCGGGCTTCCCGCCCCAGTCGTCCCCCTCCACCAGCGGCACCAGCACCACGCGGATCGGCAGTTGGGACTGCCGGATCTGCTGCACCAGGGCGCGCTGGTCGTCCGGTCCGACCGCGGATGCGAGGGAGGGATCGACGTACACCGGCGAGGTGCGCAGTGCGTCGGCGATCTTCTGCCCGGGGCTCGGCGCGGCGGTGGCGGACCCCGCAGCGGCACCGAGCAGTGCGACGGAGGCCGCACCCATGGCGAGGACGGACCGCAGCGAACGGCGGCGACGAAGGTCAGTTGACACCGAAGGACTCCCGTACCTCGCGGGTGAGTTGATCTATGCCGGTCCCCTTGGCGAGCGTCGCCAACGGACCGGGGTGCCCCGGGTAGGGGCTGTGGCTCCGGCGCCCGGACGCGTCCGGCCCGGGGNNGGCCGGTGGCCGCGCCGTGCAGCGGATTGCGGTGGCAGACGTGGGTCGCGGCGGACGACTTCCTGGCCGCGGTCCGGCCGACCCGGGCCAGCACGATCGCACAGGCGAGGCTGGCGGGGGTGGCGTCGTCGTCGATCAGGCCGTCGCTGTCGCCGTCGATCAGGAGCGCGGCGGCGTCCAGGCACT
>LIQL01000352.1:860-13828 GCA_001418405.1 Streptomyces diastatochromogenes
GCCGCGGCCCGGGCGCCCCGCCGGCCCAGTGCCCGCAGGATCGCTCCCACGGTCACCACCAGCCCGAAGAGCAGCAGTGCCGCGAGCGCGCCGATGAACAGCCCGGGGTGGAAGTCCCCGGTGAACAGGCCGGGCAGCTTCCGCTGGGCGACCGGGTCCTCCACGGGGGACGGCGGGAGCGGCGCGCCGGCCGTCTCGGTCTTCGGGGCCTTGGCGATGGAGGCGAGGAGCTTGTCCAGGCGCGGGCCGAGGGTGCTGAGGTCGCGCTCGCCGGCCGCGGGATCGCGGGACGCGTCGTAGAGCGCGCTGGTGTCCACGTGGGTGCCGTAGTCGGCGACCGAGACGTAGCCGCTGGGCAGCTCGGCCGTCACGAACAGGGCGTCGCGGTGCAGCCGGTCGTGCAGGGCCGCGGCCAGCCGGNNCGACCAGGACCGGGACGGGCAGGGCCGCCAACCGTTCGCGCAACTCGGCGCGCTCGGCGGCGTCCAGGGGCGACGGGCTCTCGGGGTCGACGTAGAGCGGGTCGTGCCGCAGTCCCGCGCTGACCCGGTCGATCCGGGCCCGCAGGTCGGCGGCGGTCGGCACCGAGCCGTCCCCCGTGCTGGTGTCGGAGAAGACCTGCGAGGCGGCCAGGGCCAGCAGGCCGGCCAGCGCCACCGCACCGATCGGCAGCGGCCAACCGCGGCGCAGGACGGACCCGGGTCGGGGCCGGCGCCGGCCCCGCGCGTGATGCGTGATCAGCAGTGCGCTCAGCGGCACCCCGGCCACGAGGGTGCCGGTGAGGAAGCTCTGGTTCTCCCGGTCGGTCTGCGTGGTGTGCAGCGCGGGCGGTTCGTGGCTGTTCTCCGCACCGCCGTACGCGGCGCGGGCGGCCTCGGCGCGCTGGTGGGCCTGCCCGGAGGTGAGCAGGTCGACGAAGTGCCGGAACACCTCGCGGGGCGTGGCGTCGTAGGGCAGTTCGTACAGCGTCGCGGTCTTCGCGTCCGCGGCGCCCGGGACGCTCACGCCGTAGCTCTGCACCTCGGACAGGCCCGTCTCGGAGACCGCGACGTAGAGCCCCTTGCGCCCCAGGTGGTCGTGGATCGCGGCGAGCAGGCCGGAGCCCGAACCGGAGGAGGTGAACGGCAGGACGACGACGTACGTCGGGACGCGCAACCGCTTCGCCTCCGCGGCGAAGGCGGGGGCCGTCGACCGCGGCACCACGCGCGGCATCTGATCGCTGACGTAGACCGGGGCGTGCCGGAGCTGCTCGGCGAGATAGGCGGGCTGGCTCGGGGCGTCCGCTCCCGCGGGCGCGGCCTGTACCGCACCGGCGGTGAACAGCACCGCCAACCACCCCAGCACCAGCACGATTCCGGCGCGCCGCACCACTGCCACCACCCCCCGTTCGCTCTCGACGCCATGACGCTACCGCTCCGGCGGGCCGGTCGGGGAAGCCTGTGGATAACGTCCCGGCAAAGCCGTTGGGGGCGGTGATCTGGGGTTTTGCCGGGCGTGGCGGCCTCGTCGCGGCGCGTTCGTCGTGGCGGCCTGGACGGCGGACGGCGGACGGCCGGCAGGGGAGCTCCCGGGGGAGGAAAGCATCGGGGTGCCGACCGTGCACCGGTCGACACCCCGCGAGGTCGGCCCCGAGGGCCGTCACATCACCCCTTGCTGACCGCCGCCAGGATCTCCGGCAGCCGGGCCGCCACCCGGGGAGCCGCCAGCTTCAGCCCCAGCGTCGCGATGCCCAGCGCGTACGCCGCGCCGACCGGCAGCAGCACCCACAACAGGCTCTGGAGGCCCGCCACATGGAGCCAGACGGTCAGCGCCAGCAGCGGCGAGGCCAGCACCGAGGCCACCAGGAACCCGCCGAACAGGCTGATCCAGGCGATCCCGGCCTGACCGGGCGCCACGCTCTTGTTGCCGTCCGACGGGATGGAGTACGGGAACAGCGCCGACGCCATCGCCCCGGTGGCGAACAGTCCGCCCAGCAGGCCCAGTGAGAGCCCGTAGACCTGGAAGAAGTCCGACCACGGGCCGATGAAGGCCGCGGTGCCGACGACGACCAGCGTCACGTACGGCACGGCCACCAGCGCCAGGGTCAGCGCCCGGGCCCGCAACTCCTCGAAGGCGTCCCGGGGGGTGGCGATCGTCGAGGCCACCATCCAGAACGCCGAGGTGTCCTGGCCGAACTGGTTGTACATCTGCAGGCCGAGCAGCGCCGACGCGGAGAACGAGGTGTAGATGCTGCCGTTGCCCTGCGCGGCGTAGAGGATCGGCACCAGCAGGCCGAAGCCCAGGGACATCGCCCAGGACATCTTCGACTTCGGGTCGCGCCAGGCGTAGCGCAGCGTCCGCAGCATGACCGTGCCCGTCCGCCCGCCGGGCAGCAGCCGGGCGAGCCCGCGCTCCTCGCCGCCGGCCCGGCGCGCGCTGTCCTTCTCCACGGCCTGGAGGGTGGAGGAGTCCGGCGCGGTCATCAGGGTGGTCAGGGTCCGCTGCCACCACCACAGGAGCAGCCCCAGGGCCAGTGCCGTCAGTGCCAGGCCGGCCGCCGCGCGCCCGTAGGCGCCGTGCCCGACGTCGTCGACGGCGCCCAGGGCGGCGGCCGGCGGCACCCAGCGCAGCACCCCGCCCAGCGGCTCCAGCACGGACAGGCCGTCGGGGCCGCCCAGCCGCTGCGCGACGATGTTGATGCCCTGGAAGCCGAGGGCGACGAACAGGCCGCCCAGCACGGCGAGGTCGCGGCCCCGGCGGCTGGTCAGCAGCCGCACCGAGGCGGTGGCCACGGCCCGCGCCAGGGCGACGCACACCAGCACCACCAGGACGACGGCCAGGACGCCGACGAGCGCGGCCGCCGTCCCGTCCGCGACCGCGACCACCGCACCGGTCACCACGGCGAGCGTGCCGAGCGGGCCGACGCCCACCAGCGACGTCGCCAGCAGCGCGCCGATCAGCGGGCGGGGCCGCAGCGGCAGCATCACCAGCCGGGTCGGGTCGAGGGTCTCGTCGCCGCTGGGGAAGAACAGCGGCATCACCGCCCACCCCAGGGTGAGGAGCGCGGTGAGGATGACGGTGAGCGCGCCGGCGTGCGCAGTGCCGCGCAGCGCCACCAGGCCGAGGACGACGCCGGCGGTGAAGAGCAGGCCGAAGACGGCCGAGACGACGTAGGCCACGGTGCGCCCGGTGGACTGGCGCAGGCCGTTGCGCAGCAGCGTCAGCTTAAGCCGGACGAAGACCGGGACCAGCGAGGGGGGAGCGGCGGCGGTGGCGTGGGTGCTCATCGGGCGCCGCCGCCCAGCCAGTCGAGGTTCTGCCCGGCGGCGCGGCCGCGCGCGCCGACCAGTCCGAGGAACGCGTCCTGGAGGGAGGGTGCCTCGCCGCGCACCTCGGCGAGCGGGCCCTGTGCGCGGATCCGGCCGGCGGCCATCACCGCGACCCAGTCGCAGAGCGACTCGACCAGCTCCATCACGTGACTGGAGAAGATCACCGTCGCCCCGGAGGAGGTGTAGCGCTCCAGGACGCCGCGGATGGTCTGCGCGGACACCGGGTCGACGCCTTCGAAGGGCTCGTCCAGGAAGAGGATCTCCGGGTTGTGCAGCAGCGCGGCGGCCAGGCCGATCTTCTTGCGCATGCCCGTGGAGTAGTCCACGACGAGCTTGTGCTGCGAGCCGGCCAGGTCCAGCACGTCCAGCAGCTGGGCGGCGCGCTTGTCCACCTCGGCGCCGGGCAGGCCCCGCAACCGGCCTATGTAGGCGAGGAGTTCGCGCCCGGAGAGCCGCTCGAACAGTCGCAGGCCCTCGGGAAGCACCCCGATCCGGGACTTGACCGCCACCGGGTCCCGCCAGACGTCGTGCCCGCCGATCTCGACCAGCCCGGAGTCCGGCCGCAGCAGGCCCGTCACCATGGACAGGGTGGTGGTCTTGCCCGCGCCGTTGGGGCCGACCAGGCCGATGAAGTGGCCCGCGGGCAGCGTCAGATCGATGCCGTGGACCGCGGTCTGCTCGCCGAACCGCTTCCACAGGCCCTCGATGCGGACCGCGGGCGGGCCGGTGACGGCACCGCCCGGGGTCGCGGACGACCCGTCCTGCTCTTGCTTCTCTACCGGTTCGCTGGCCACGGCCTGCCCTTCGACGTCCCCGCAGGGGCCTGGTCCCGGCCCCCGTCCAGGCGTCCCACGATACGGGCAGGCGCTGACAAACCCGCTCGGCCGCGCGTCAGCGGGCGCGCAGCGCCGCCGCGTCGCGCGCGCAGGCGTACGCCAGCGGGCTGATCAGCTCCTCCGCGTCCGGCAGCCAGCGGTTGCTCGCGGTGGGGCGGCGCGCCCACTGCACCGCGCCGTGCGGGCCCACCCGGGTCGGCGGTGCGGCGATGTACTCGCCCTCGCCGCGGCAGATCAGGTCGAGTGCGGCCGGGGCCCAGCCCAGGGTGCGCACCAGGTCCGGGACCTTCGCGGCGGCGCCGGGGAGGACGAGGAAGAGCATCCGGCGGTCGGGGGTGCGGGTGACCGGGCCGAGCGTCACGTCCAGTCGCTCCATCCGGGCCAGCGCCAGGCAGCCCGCCGTCTCCGGGACGTCGAGCGCCTCGAAGGTCCGACCGGTCGGCAGCAGGATCGAAGCCCGCGGGTGCTTGCCCCACATCCGACGGAGCGCCGTGGCGCTGCCGGTGGCCGTGCCCGCCCAGCCCGGTGCGGTCGGATGGGCGCCCGGCGAGGGGCAGTTGACGGCGCCGCACGAACAGCGCGGGCGGTCGCCGTCGTGCTCCAGCCATGCGCCGGGGAACACCTCCCAATGGCGTTCCTCGGCGTAACGCACCGCAGTGTCGATGAGCTGCTCGCCGCGCTGTTTGGGGATCTGCGGGGCTCCTGTGACTCCGATGGTCTCTTCCACGCAGAGGACAACTCCCCTTGTCACCAAGGGTTACGGCCGAACGGGTGACAGCCCCGGCGCATCATTCCGGCACGTGGGGCGCATGGATGCACCAGTGGGGGCGCGTGTGCGGATGGGGCCCGGGGAGCGGGTAGCCACCTGCGTGACGGGCGGAGAGGCCGCCCGACGGTCGGCCGCGGAGCACCAGGGGAGCCTTGCGCCGCGGCGCCGTGACCGGTGCACGGATACCGCACGCCCCCCCTTCTCGTGGACCAGCCCTTCGCGGTGCGGACTTCGGGACGCCGCGCCCCGCACGACGATGCACGGGCATCGGGCACATCGCACGCATCCCGGGCATCCACTGCGAAGCGCGTCCCTCACTCCGTACCACGCATATCCCGGATTTCTCGGATATCCGGGATATGTACGGGGAATTGATCGCGAGGACGGCGTTCGCCGGTGAACGTGCAGCAGCAGTACAGGGGGTACCACCATGGCCGCCAGGCCACTCGTCGCGCGCCAGCCCAACGAACGGCTGCAAGCGCTCATCCAGGAAGCCGGCTGCTCCAACGCGGGGCTGGCCCGGCGCGTCAACATGTGCGGCGCGGAACACGGACTCGACCTGCGCTACGACAAGACCTCCGTGGCGCGCTGGCTGCGCGGGCAGCAGCCACGGGGCCGCGCGCCGGCCATCATCGCCGAGGCGCTGGGCCGCAAGCTCGGCCGCGCGGTCACCATCGACGAGATCGGGATGGCCGACGGCAAGAACCTCGCCTCCGGGGTGGGGCTGCAGTTCTCGCCCACCGTCCTGGGCGCCATCGAGCAGGTCTGCGAGCTGTGGCGCAGCGACGTGGGGCGGCGGGACTTCCTCAGCGGGTCCACGGTCGCCGCCTCCGCGCTGGTCGAGCCCAGCCGCGACTGGTTGATCACCGGCGCGGACAGCCAGGTGTCCCGCAACGCCGGTGCCAGGGTCGGCGTTTCGGACGTCGCGGCCGTACGGGCGATGACCTCGGCGCTCAGTGAACTGGACCACCGGTTCGGCGCCGGGCACGTCCGGCCGGTCGTCGTGCACTACCTCAACAGCGTCGTCTCGGGGCTGCTGGCGGGGTCGTACCGCGAGGCGGTCGGGCGGGAACTCTTCGCCGCGGTGGCCCGGTTGACCGAACTGGGCGGCTACATGGCCGTCGACACCGGCCAACCGGGCCTGGCGCAGCGCTACTACATCCAGGCGCTGCGGCTGGCGCAAGCGGCCGGCGACCGCGGGTACGGCGGTTACGTGCTCGCCGCCAGCATGAGCCACCTGGCCGCCTCCCTGGGCAATCCGCGGGAGATCGCGCAGCTCGCCCGGGCCGCCCAGGAGGGTGCGCGGGGGCAGGTCACGCCCCGTGCGGAGGCGATGTTCTTCGCCGCCGAGGCGCGCGGTCACGCCCTGTTGGGCGACGCCCGGGCCTTCCAGACGGTGGCGGGCCGGGCGGTCTCCGCGATGGAGCGCGCCGAGGCGGCGGCCGACACCGGTGACGACCCGGACTGGATCGGTCATTTCGACCCGGCCTACCTGGCCGACGAACTCGCGCACTGCCATCGCGATTTGGGCCAGCCGGCGCCGGCCGCCCAGCGGGCGCAGGAGGCGTTGGACGGCCATCCGGCGGGCCGGGCGCGGCGCCGCGCCATCGGGCTGGTGCTGCTGGCCAGCGCCCAGGTGCAGCAGCGGGAGGTCGAGTTGGCCTGCCACACGGGCACCCGGGCGATCGAGCTGTTGGGCGGTCTGCGCTCGGACCGCGGTGCGGAATACCTGGAGGACTTCCGGCAACGCCTGGAGCCGTATCAGGACGAACCCGTCGTAAGGGAATTCGCCGCACGGATGGAACTCCGCGCCGCAGCGTGAGCAATGCCTCAACCGGCGCCTCAAGGGGCATGCCGACGGTGTCCGCCGGTGGGGGAAAGGGGGAACGGGCCGAGGTGCGTTCGGCCCTGTGGCGCCGGGGCGGGCCGGGTTTCCGGCCCGCCTCCCGCGCGTTCGGCGGCGCCGACGGCGCTCGGTGTCCGGGCCCGGCGCGGTGACCTGGACACATGGTCGAACGTTGCTGCGAACCGGTAGCGTGCAGCCGACGATTCCGTAGGTCTGCACGATGGTAGGAGTCCCGGTGACGCAGAGCGGACAGGGTCACGACCCGCAGAATTCTGCGGCCGGACCGGCCAGGGAGGGCGTAGTGCTGCCCGCCGGCGGCGGTGACGCATGGGCGCCCGACCAGCAGGCCGCGCCGCCCGCCGGGCAGCCGTGGGGCCAGCCCTGGGGGCCGGGCCAGCAGCCGCCCGCGCAGCAGCCGCCCGCCGTGCCCGGCGGGCCGCAGACCTACGGACAGGGAGCGGGCCACCCGGCCGCGCAGTCGCCGGCCCCGCAGGGCCCCGCCCCGTTCCAGCAGCCCGCCGCGCCGCAGCCGCTGCCGCCGCAGAACCAGGGCTTCCCGCCGCAGGACCAGGGCTTCCCGCAGCCGGCGCAGGGCTTCCCGCCGCCGGCCCACGGGCAGCCGCCGATGCCGGCCGCGCCGCCCTCGATGCCTCCGCAGGCCCCCCAGCCGGGCGCGCCGGCCGCCGGGGCGCTGCCGCCGATCGCCACGGCCCCCGAGGCGCCCGCCGGCCTCCCCTTCGGCGGTCAGCCGGGCCAGCCGGGCCAGCACGGTCAGCCCGCGCCCGGCGCCCTGCCGCCCCAGCAGCCCCCCTACGCCGAGCAGCCCACGGGCCCGTCCGGCGAACTGGTCCGCGCGACCCCGCAGACCGGCGCGCCGCTGCCGCCGGTCGCGAACGCCTCGGAGGCGACCACGGTCCTGCCGCCGGTCTCCGGGGGTGCCGCCCCGCCGGTCGGCGACGCGGCCACCCAGATGCTGCGGCCGATCAAGGCCCACCAGGGGCCGCCGCGGCCCGGCCAGCCCCTGCCGCAGTCCCAGCCGATGCCCGGGTCCGACGGTTCCGAGGCCACCCAGCTGATACCGCCGGTCGGCGGTGCCGCGGGTGCCGGGATGCCCACGCCGCCGCCCGGCGGGCCGGTCGGCGGTCCGCCCGGGGCGCCCGCCGACCGGCCGACGCCCGCCGAGTTCGACGGCCTGTTCCGCGACGGGCCGGGCGTCCCCGGTACCGTCCCGGCGCCCGACGCCACCGCCCAACTGCCGCGCTTCGACGACCAGGCCCGTCCGCCGTACGGCGGGCAGCCCGGCCCCGGTGGCCCGTTCGCCCCCGCCGGGCAGGACCAGTACGCCTCCTACGACGACGACGGCGGCCGTCGCAAGCTGCCCCCCGCCGCGATCATCGGGGGGATCGTGGTCGTGCTGGCCGGTGTCGGCCTCGGCGTCGGCTGGGTGCTCAGCGGCGGCAGCGACGACGGCGGGCAGAAGAAGGACCCCGGCACCAGTGCCGCCAAGTCGGCCAAGGACGACACCTCCAAGCCGGCCGGCAACCCGGCGGGCGATCCGGCCGAGGGCCAGGCCAAGGGGCTGGACGCGTTGCTCGCCGACAGCAACAACAGCCGCTCGGCGGTCATCGGCGCGGTGCAGAACATCAAGACCTGCACCAACCTCGACGGCGCCGCCAACGACCTGCGGTCCGCCGCGGGGCAGCGCAACGACCTGATCAAGCGGCTCCAGCAGCTCCCCGTGGACCAGATACCCAACAACGCCCAGTTGACCGCCGCGCTGACCAAGGCGTGGCAGTCCTCGGCCGCCGCCGACAACCACTACGCGGCCTGGGCCGACAAGACCGCCGGCAAGGGCGGCTGCGACAAGGGCCATGCCAAGGGCGGCAAGGAGCCCGCCCAGGGGAACGCGGCCAGCGGCGCGGCCACCCAGGCCAAGCAGCAGGCGGCCGCCCTGTGGAACCCCATCGCGCAGAAGTACCACCTCCGGGAGCACCAGCCCGAGCAGCTGTGACCGCCGCCGGCGGCGGTGCGGGCGTCATTCGTCGTCGGTGCGCCGCCGCTCCAGCGTCGTGGTGACGTCGACGAACCCCTCCTGGGCGGCGACCAGTTCGCCGTGCCGGACGACCTGGTACGTCACGTCCGCGTTGACGATCCGCGGGAAGTCCGCGACGGCCAGCATGTCGTCGTCGCGCCAGCGCAGCTTGGGCGTGAGGCCGCCGGTGTCGATGGCCTGGTCGCCGCGGTCCAGGGTGGCCTGGAGGGCGTGCGCGGTGACGTCGGTCACGCCGGCGTCGGCCAGTTGCTGCACCACCGCGTGCAGCACGGTGTAGGCGATCCAGGTCGTCTGGACGCCCTGGTCGGCCGGGTCGAGGCGGGCGTCGTCGAACGCCTCCTGGGTGATCACCTGGCGCATCGGCCGCCACCGCGGATCGCTGGCCACCGGGTACCAGCCGGTGACGTCGGCGCCCTCCAGCGGGCCGGAGGCCCCGCCGCTGCGGTTGACCATCGACTGGTCGACGCTGCCCAGGACGGACCCCAGCTGCACCGTGGGGCGGGACTCCTGGAGGCGCCGGAACGCGTCGAAGAAGGTGTCGGTGCCGTCGCCGAGCGAGGCCGCCACGCAGGAGCCGGTCGCCTGCCCGCCGGTCCTCGCCGTCCCGTAGGCGGCGGGATCCGCGCCCACCGCGTCGAGGGCGGCGGCGACCTGCGGCGAGTAGTCGGTGCTGACCTCGGGCGCCTTGACGTCGGCGGCGCCCTTGCGGCCCCCGCCGTTGAGCCCGGCGTCGAGCAGCCCGGTCATCTGGTCGCCCTGGATGGTGTCCGGACGGACCAGCGCGACCCGCCGGCAGTCCGCCGCCAACTGGCGGCCGTTCCCGGCCAGGAGCGCGGCCTGGCCGCCGTTGACCGGGTAGGAGAGCGGGCTGGCGAACTCCTCGGCGGAGGCGCCGTACCCGCCGATGAACGGGATGCCGGCCACCTCCAGCGGGGACATGAACGAGCGGCCCCACTGGCTGTACGAGCCGACCACCGCGACCGCCCCGGCGTCCACCGCGCGCTGGGCGCACTTGGTGGCCTCCGCCGAGTCGTTGTGCTCGTTGCAGGTGAGGACCTTCAGGGGGTGGCCGGCGAGGCCGCCGCGGGAGTTGACCCAGCGGGCGTACGCCTGCGCCATGGCCGGCATCCCCGGCATGTTGGTCGTGCGGGTGCCCTCCGGGGCCCACGTCATCACCGTGATCGGCTCCTGCCCCCCGGCACCCGCGCCGGGCAGGGAGCCGCAGCCGGACAGCAGCGACGCGAGGACCGCCGTGCACGCCGCCGCGGCGGTCGCGGAAGCGCGTGGGAAGGGGCGGGGGGAGGAGCGTCGCCGTCCGGTCATGGCCCCGCAGCCTTCCGCTGCGGCCGGAACGGGTGCGTGACGGGGGGACAACGGATGGTGACGCCGCGGTGAACTCCGGGGGGCCGATCGAGATCAATCGGGAGGAACGTACGATCGCTTGCTGTGCAAGGTTCGGAGAAGTCTTCCCGTCGCGGCCGCCGCTCGACCACCATGGACGGCATGCCGTTCTCTGACATGCCGTGGTGGCGCTGGCGCAGCAACGTGCGCTCCGCGCTGCACATGCTCTCCGACCCCGCCTTCCAGCAGCACACCTGGCTGACCGGCCGGCCCGGGTACGGGGACGTCACCGACGCCGTCTACCGGCTCGTCGAGGACACCTGGTTGGACAACTGGTCCGCCGAGAAGTACGTCGGCACGATCTTCCGCGACGCCCAGGAGGCCCAGCTGGTGGACCTCGCCGTCCTCCGGGTGCTGCGCATCATGCACCAGGTGGGGGCGGACGCGCCGGTCACCGCCTACATGGCGCACCCGGGATGGCCGGACGCCGTGCGGGCCGCCCGCGAGGCGCACGTCCACCTGGCCACCGCCGACGGCGAGGACCCGGACACCGCCCCGCACTCCCTGGACGCGCTGGCCGCCCTGACCGGGGGGCCGTCGGCCCCGGCGTGAGCGCGCCCGGGGGCCGCCCTGGTCCGACCTGCCCGGCGGATATGGGACCCTATGAGGTCATGAGCGAGTCGCAGCCCACCCAGCCCGATCAGCGCGATCGGAACGATCAGTACGTCCTCACCCTGTCCTGCCCGGACAAGAAGGGCATCGTGCACGCGGTGTCCAGTTACCTCTTCATGACCGGCTGCAACATCGAGGACAGCCAGCAGTTCGGCGACCGGGACACCGGCCTGTTCTTCATGCGGGTCCACTTCACCGCGGAACCGCAGGTCGACGTCGCGAAGCTGCGGGCCAGCTTCGCGGCGGTGGGCGACTCCTTCGGCATGGACTGGCAGATCCACCGGGCCGACGAGAAGATGCGCGTCGTGCTGATGGTGTCCAAGTTCGGGCACTGCCTCAACGACCTGCTCTTCCGCTCCCGGATCGGCGCGCTGCCGGTCGAGATCGCGGCCGTGGTGTCCAACCACACCGACTTCGCCGAGCTGGTCGGGTCCTACAACGTCCCGTTCCACCACATCCCGGTCACCCGCGACACCAAGGAGCAGGCCGAGGCGCAGCTGCTGGAGCTGGTGGAGAAGGAGCACGTCGAGCTGGTGGTGCTCGCCCGCTACATGCAGGTCCTCTCCGACGACCTCTGCAAGGCACTGGCCGGCCGGGTCATCAACATCCACCACTCCTTCCTGCCGAGCTTCAAGGGCGCCCGCCCCTACCACCAGGCGCACGCCCGCGGTGTGAAGCTCATCGGCGCCACCGCGCACTACGTGACCGCGGACCTCGACGAGGGCCCGATCATCGAGCAGGAGGTCGAGCGGGTCGGCCACGACGTCACCCCGGACCAGCTCGTGGCGATCGGCCGCGACGTCGAGTGCCAGGCGCTGGCACGGGCCGTGAAGTGGCACAGCGAGCGCCGGGTGCTGCTCAACGGCACCCGCACGGTCATCTTCGCCTGACGCGGGCGACCGTGTACGGCCGCGGCGCGGGCCGCCGCGGCCGGCCCGGCGGCGTCCCGCCTCACAGCCGGGACAGCGCCGCCGTGGCGAACAGCACCTCGCGGATCGCCTCGCGCTCGCCGGTCTGACCGGCTGCGGCCTCCTCCGGTGAGATGTGTCCGGCGGCCAGCTGGCAGAACTCGTCGCTGTCCAGCGCGATGTGGGCGACGGTGTACTCGGGCGAGCCGACCGCCGCCGGCGAGTCCAGGGCTATGTACCAGTCCCCGCCGCCGCTGCCCTCGACCTCCAGGTGCAGCGAGCGGCCCGGTGCGCCGGCGGCGACCAGCCCGTGTGCGGGTGCGGCCAGCCCGGCCTGCCGGCGCTGGGCGAGCGTGCTCGGCAGCAGCCGGGCGGCCAGGTCCACGAGCCGGTGGAGGTGGCCGGCGGCGGGCGGTCGGTACGGGTAGTCCACCGCTTCGGCGATGTCCCCGGCGTGCACCCACGTCTCGAAGGCGCGGTCCAGGAACGCGTCGCGCAGCGAGAGGCTGAACTTGCCGTAGGGGACGGAGAGTTCGGCCACCCCGCCGCCGGCGAACGACGCCGTCCTGATCAGTGCCTGGCCCTGCTCGCGCCACGGGTCGTGCGGTGCGTGCGGGTCCGCGTCCTCGCCCACGGCCTGCCAGTACGCCTCGGTGCGGCGGCGCGGACCGGGGTGTTCCGGGGCGGCGGTGCCCAGCGGGTCGGGCAGCCCGAGGGCCGTCGCGACCATGCCGTCCACCGCCATCAGATGGCCGATCACCCCGGCGACCGTGGTCGGGTGCTCGACCGGCCCCCGGCCGTCGAACCAGCGCAACCGCACCGGGGCCCGCCACTCCGCCTCGCCCATGTCGCGCAGCAGGGCGTCCAACTTGGCGGTCTCGGCGTCGTACGGCGTCACCCAGTCCGGCACCGGGATGCGCGCCGGCCGGCGGCCCAGGCAGCCCTCCAACACCCGCGACCGCAGCAGCGGATCGAGGTCGAGGCTGTCGGCGGGGTGCAGCAGGCCCACCGCGTCGCGCAGTCGCAGCGCCTCGTCGGCGCAGGTGGCACAGTCCGTCAGGTGCTCCTCGACGGCGGCGGTCTCCTCCGGCGAGCAGGCGGACAGCGCCCAGGCACCCAGCAGCGACTTGAGCACCTTGTGGGACGGGGCGGCCGGTGCCGGGTGGCGCGGGCCGGTGTCGTCGCCGGTCACGGGGGCGTCATTGCTTTCGTACTCCGCGGGGACGTGGTGGGGC
>LIQL01000353.1 GCA_001418405.1 Streptomyces diastatochromogenes
GTGCCCGGCAACCCCCGCTGGGGGCGGACGCGTACGACGCGGTGGCCGACGTGGATTGACAACCGCTTCTTCACGGTTGTCCCGGGTAAAAAATTGGGGCGTTGAGACGACTCGACGAGGCGGGGGGCCAGCACATGGGTAGTACGTCATCGCCGCATCCGGAAAGCGGAGCGGGTGGAGATCCCGAATCCAAGGAGCAGAGGCAGGCTCAGCCGGGTCAGCCTCCAGAGGGCCGCAAGGCGTCCGCTGCAAAGCGCCGCGCGGCGTCGAAGCGTCCCCAGGTGAAGCGGATAGCTCTCCAACCACCTGCCGGACCTCTACCTGATCCCGACCGCTACAGCGATGAGCAGCCCGACCCGCTCGACTCAATGCTGGAGAGGACCCGCCGAGGCGAGGAGATCGCCGCGCCCGGAGGGAAAGCAAGAGAGCGGAGACCGGGACCTCTACGA
This sequence comes from Streptomyces diastatochromogenes, assembly GCA_001418405.1. Classification (GTDB taxonomy): domain Bacteria; phylum Actinomycetota; class Actinomycetes; order Streptomycetales; family Streptomycetaceae; genus Streptomyces; species Streptomyces albulus_C. The sequence continues at coordinate 450 of LIQL01000353.1, forward strand.
CGAAGAGTGGCGCGCCCACGATCGTCGCGGCCCGCATGGCCAACAACGCCGCCGTCAGAACTGATCAATTGGCGCGAGGACGCACCGAAATTGGCGGGCGGACGCACCGCTGCCGATGACGTTCTGACTGATCGGGTACGGCGGTTGCCCTTGGAGGGGGGAGCCCGGCGGCTCAAAGGGAGTTACCTGCTTGATGCGTCCCAGCTCGGGGCGCTTGTCCCCGTCGACGGTTGTCCCACCATCGACGGGGCCCGAGGAAGCCGTCGGCGATTTCCAGCCGAAACCCCCTGCGCTGCGGCCAGCCTGTCAGCCTCGCGTGGTGATCATGTGACTATTCCTTCAGTGCGTTCGATCAACAGGGGGAATGCAGGGACATGTCCAACGGCAGCATCTCGGTCTCACCCGAGGAACTGAGAGCGGCGGCAGGCGCCGCCGACGCCATCAGCCAGGATCTACAGGCGACCATCGCGACGGCCAAGCGCGATATCGAGGCGGCTGGTACGGCGATGAAGTCCTGGCTCATCGGCCCGGACATGGAGCGTGTCGCTCACGACTGGGGCATGGCGCTGGACGAGCTGAGCAAGCGGATCGGCGGCGGCGACCCCAAAAGTGCGGCGTCCCGTCTACGGCGCACCGCAGACGGCCACGAGTACAACGAAGATGTCACCGCTCAGTCGTTCCAGGTGCGGTGACCGGTGTCCGACCTGTCCGAGAATTTCAAGCCACTGCTCAAGCAGGATTTCTCCGATCTGGAAGCCGCCGTCCGGTCCTGGCAGAAGCTGGCCAAGGCACTGGAGGAGGCCCAGGTCCAGCACCGGCACAAGGTGACCGGACCCCTGCACGCCAGCGGATGGCAGGGGACGGATTCTCACTACGCCTTCATGCAGATGGAGACGAGCGAGACCCGGCTCGGCACTGCGCAGTCCGATGTCACCTCCATCGCCACCATCTTGGACACCGTTCACACCAAGATGAAGGAAGCCCAAGAGGACTTGCGGCGGAATGTGCGCACCGCGGAACTCGACGGGTACGCCGTCGACGATCACGGCAACGTGACGGACAGCAGGTCCTGCCCCACCGGCAACGCCGACGCCGACGCGCAGGAAGAGCATCAGCTGCGCGTCGCCTACCTGGAGGCTCACCAGAACGACATCAACTACACCATTGAGGATGCTAGTAGCGCTGACTGGGACGGGATGCAGCTCCTTCAGCAGATCGACGCCTTCAACCTCGACAAGGACTACGGCGCGTCGAAGGCCGAAGAAGGCGCCCGCAAGGTCGCGAAGTTCGCCCACCTAGATGAGGATTCCATCCCTTCGAAGAAGGACCCGAAGGAGAACGCCAAGTGGTGGGCGGGCCTCACCGAGCAGGAGCGGCAGTCATACCTCGATGCCTACCCCGAGAAGATCGGCTGGCTCGACGGCATTCCCTGCGCAGACCGTGATGAGGCGAACCGCAAGGTAGTCGATCTCCAGCTCGCGGAGTACGACATGAAGAAGCAGAACGGCGAGTTGGGCATCCACGACCAGCGGAACTACGACGGACTGCAGAAATTGCAGAACGCGCTCGACAAGGCCGACGGCACTGGCGACGACAGCAAGCGGCTCTACGTACTCGGGATCGACTCGAAACACGACGGACGGGCCGTCGTCTCGCAGGGAAATCCGGAAACCGCCCGCAACGTTGCCATTCAGGTTCCCGGTACCGACAACGACTTGTCGAACGTCGATGAGCAAATCGACCGCGTGGACAGGCTTCAGCAGGCCGCTGGTGACAAGGGCGCCAAGGACACAGCCGTCATCTCCTGGCTGGGGTACGACGCCCCCGAGACCGACAACAGCATGTTCTCCACGGGGCGCGCCGATCCGGCCGGCGACGATCTACGGAGCTTCACACAGGGCCTGCGTCAGACCCATGAGGGCGAACGTGCGCACATGACCGTGCTCGGGCACAGCTACGGCTCGACGGTGATAGGCGCCGGCGCCTCCCATGGTGGCGGCCTCGACGCCGACGACATCGTCGTGGTCGGGAGCCCGGGCATGACCGTGGATCACGCCAAGGACTTGAACATCAACCCCGATCATGTATGGGCCGGCGGTGCCGAAGACGACATCGTCTCCATCGGCGCGTCGGGATTGACCTTGGGCGAAGACCCCATGGAGAAGGAGTTCGGCGGAAAGGTCATCGAAGTGGACACCGAAGGCCACGGCGGCTACTGGGACAAGGGGAGTGAGAGCCTGGCCAATCAGGGACGCATCATCGCCGGCCGGAGCCCCTCGGAAGGTGATTACCACTCATGACCCCGCGAACCCCCAGGCGGACGAGTCGCATCGGAATGCTCGGACTCGCGCTGCTGGCCCTGCTTGCATCAGGAGGATGTATGAACGACGGCGGAAAGAACGACCCGCTGCCGGTCAAGAGCCAGGAGCAGGCCGAGCATCTGGCCCGGAGCCTGGTCGACTCGCTAGCCGGGGAGTACGACCTGAAGGTGGACGGCAAGACCGTGCACAAAGAGTTTCGCGATTGCTTCGGCAAGGAGGGCGAGTCCGCCGATGACGGCCGCTTCGACCTGACCTACGCCGTGCGAGCCGCACTTCCCGAGGCCGAGCACGGCAAAGCCATCCGCGCCATGCGCAAGAGGCTGGAGGCTCAGGGCTACAAGATCAGTGGTTACCGTGAGGATAAGACCAAGGACCCGTGGGCACTGATGGACGCCAAGGGCGGCAAGGACAACCTCTTCGTCTCGGTGGAGAGCTATTTGCCGCCCACCCAGCTCGTCTTCTCCGTGACCACCCCCTGTTTCCTGCCGCCCGGCACGAAGCAGGAACAGGTGTCCGCCCCGGCACCTGATGCCATCCCTGTCACGCCGAAGGACCCTCGCCTCGCACTGATGGGACCTACCGGGCCTGCATACGCCGATAACCCCTTCGGATAGACCACCTCTCGGCGGAACCGCCAAGTACCAGCGTGTGCCGGGTCACGCAGGGGGCAGGCTGGTCCGCTCTCGGATGTGCCCTCGGCGGGCACACCCAGGGCACAACACACCGAAAAACCCTGCGCACCAGTGAGAACTACCGAGCGTAGTTTCCCCTGGGCCGCAGGGTTTTCGCGGCAAATCCGCAGGTCAGCCCCACCCTTCCGCCATTCGATCCTCAAGTGGCGCGAGGGCGCGGCGCTTCCGCTGGCGTCGTGAGCGGGCGGGCCTGGGGATCGGCCTCTGACAGCCTGCTGAAATCCGCACGGCAGGTGGGGGTACGCCGAGGGCGGTAGTGAGGGCGACGAGATCGTCGGTTCTGCCTCATCACCACCAAGCGAAGGGCCCGTTGCGTAGACCGCGCGGCCACGGCCTCACGAACGGGTTGAAACGCGCAATCGCTACAAAACGTCACCCTTGTGTCGCTTCCCGTGCCGTGGGTGTGAGCTCGCCGGCACGTCGTGCACGTAGTCCGGAGCCCCGCAGAAATGGCCAGCACCCCTTTCTGCCAGCGGGTTTGCGGGCGCCGGGCACCACCAGTGGGGGT
>LIQL01000354.1 GCA_001418405.1 Streptomyces diastatochromogenes
GGCGCAGCGGCCGGGCCCCGTAGGAGAGGTCCGGCGCCGGGGCGTCCGCGACCGGTTCCCGACCGAGCCAGGCCAGCCAGGTCAGCGCCCGGTCGGTGACGTCCAGGGTGAGCCGCCGGTCGGCCAGGCGGCGCTGGAGGTGGTCCAGCTGGATCCGGGCGATCTGCTCAAGCTGGTCCGTGCCGAGCGGGTGGAAGACGACCAGGTCGTCCAGGCGGTTGAGGAACTCGGGGCGGAAGGCGGACCGGACCGCCTCCAGCACCCTCTCCTTCTTCTGCTCCTCCTTCAGCAACGGGTCCATCAGGTAGGCGGAGCCGAGGTTGGAGGTGAGGATGAGGATGGTGTTGCGGAAGTCGACGGTGCGGCCCTGGCCGTCGGTGAGGCGCCCGTCGTCGAGCACCTGGAGCAGGATGTCGAAGACCTCGTGGTGCGCCTTCTCCACCTCGTCGAGCAGGACGACGCTGTACGGGCGGCGGCGGACCGCCTCGGTGAGCTGGCCGCCCTCCTCGTAGCCGACGTAGCCGGGGGGCGCGCCCACCAGCCGGGCCACACTGTGCTTCTCGCCGTACTCCGACATGTCGATCCGGACCATCGCCCGCTCGTCGTCGAAGAGGAAGTCCGCCAGCGCCTTGGCCAGCTCGGTCTTGCCGACGCCGGTCGGACCGAGGAAGAGGAACGAGCCGGTGGGCCGGTCCGGGTCGGCGATCCCGGCGCGGGTGCGGCGCACCGCGTCGGAGACCGCGCGGACCGCCTCGCTCTGACCGATCAGCCGCTTGCCCAGCTCCTCCTCCATGCGCAGCAGCTTCTGGGTCTCGCCCTCCAGCAGGCGCCCGGCCGGAATGCCCGTCCAGGAGCCGACCACGTCCGCGATGTCGTCCGGGCCGACCTCCTCCTTGACCATCGGCTCCTTGGCGCCGCCGGCGTCCTTGGCCGCCGACTGCTCGGCCTCCGCCTGCGCCGCCTCGGCCAGCTCCCGCTCCAGGGACGGGATCTCCCCGTACAGCAGCTTGGAGGCGGTGTCGAAATCGCCGTCGCGCTGCGCGCGTTCGGCCTGGCCGCGCAGGTCGTCGAGGCGCTCCTTCAGCTCGCCGACGCGGTTGAGGCCCTGCTTCTCCTTCTCCCAGCGGGCGGTCAGGCCGCGCAGCTCCTCCTCCTTGTCGGCGAGGTCCTTGCGCAGCTTCTCCAGCCGCGCCACGGAGCCGGCGTCGGTCTCGTTGCGCAGCGCCAGCTCCTCCATCTTCAGCCGGTCCACCGCGCGCTGGAGCTCGTCGATCTCGACCGGGGACGAGTCGATCTCCATCCGGAGCCGGGAGGCGGCCTCGTCGACCAGGTCGATGGCCTTGTCGGGCAGGAAGCGGGAGGTGATGTAGCGGTCGGAGAGGGTGGCCGCGGCGACCAGCGCGGAGTCGGCGATCTGGACCTTGTGGTGCGCCTCGTAGCGCCCCTTGAGGCCGCGCAGGATCGCCACCGTGTCCTCGACGGTCGGCTCGGCGACCAGGACCTGCTGGAAGCGCCGCTCCAGCGCCGGGTCCTTCTCGATCCGCTCGCGGTACTCGTCGAGGGTGGTCGCGCCGACCATCCGCAGCTCGCCGCGGGCCAGCATCGGCTTGAGCATGTTGCCCGCGTCCATGGCCGAGTCGCCGCCGGCGCCCGCGCCGACGACGGTGTGCAGCTCGTCGATGAACGTGATGATCTGCCCGTCACTGGACTTGATCTCGGCCAGGACGGTCTTGAGCCGCTCCTCGAACTCACCGCGGTACTTCGCGCCCGCGACCATCGCGCCCAGGTCCAGGGAGACCAGCCGCTTGTCGCGCAGCGACTCGGGGACGTCGCCCTTGACGATCCGCTGGGCCAACCCCTCGACCACCGCGGTCTTGCCGACGCCCGGCTCGCCGATCAGCACCGGGTTGTTCTTCGTCCGGCGGGAGAGCACCTGCACCACCCGGCGGATCTCCTGGTCCCGGCCGATGACCGGGTCGAGCTTGCCCTCCCGGGCCGCGGCGGTGAAGTCCGTGCCGAACTTCTCCAGCGCCTTGTACGTGCCCTCCGGGTCCGGGGTGGTCACCCGCTGCCCGCCGCGGCTGGCCTCGAAGGCGGCCAGCAGCTTCTTGGCGGTGGCGCCCTGCTGCTCCAGCAGCTCACCGGTGCGGCCGCCCTTCGCGGCGATGCCGATGAGCAGGTGCTCGGTGGAGATGTAGGCGTCGCCCAGCTCCTTGGCGCGCTGTGCGGCGTCGGCGATGACGGCGAGCAGCTCGCGGTCGGGCTGCGGCGGGGCCACGGTCGAACCCTGGATGCTCGGCAGCCCGGCGAGCTGGCGCTCGGCGCCGGACCGCAGCGGGGCGGCGTCCGCCTCGACGGCCGCCAGCAGGTCCATGACGTTCTCGTTGTCCTGCCCGGCGAGCAGCGCCAGCAGCAGGTGCGCGGACGTCATGTCCGCGTGCCCGCCGGCGATCGCCCGTTCGTTGGCGGCGCTCAGCGCCTCCCGGCTCTTGTTGGTCAGCTCGGCGTCCACGTCTGCCTGGTCCTCCTCGTGCGTTCCGGCGCTCCGCGCGCTTCCTATCCAATCCTGCCTTGGCCAACGTGCAATAAGTTGAGTCTACTCCACTCAAGGCTCACTCGTGCGAGCGAAACGTCAGCGAATATGCCTTCGGCATAGTCCGCACGAGCAACGCTGGCCTTCGACCGCAAGGAGGTGCAGCATGACGGCTATGGCACACGAGCCGATGGCCACGGACAAGGAAACCCTCCTGGACTTCTTTCTCGGTCTGGACACCCCCCAGGGGTTCCGGGCCGAGCTCGTCGAGGGGGAGATCGTTGTGACACCGCCGCCGGATGGCGACCATGAGGACTACCTGGGCATCATCGGCAGGCAGGTGACACGAAGGTCCGCGACCGACATACAGATCTCGGGGTACAAGGGGCTCGTCCTGTCCGGCGCGGACGACCAGCCCGCGGACCACGTGATCCCCGACGCCACCATCGCCCCGTACGCGATGCGTCTCTTCCGGGGAGCGGAGCCATGGATGCCCAGCAAGGGTGTCGCCATGGTCGTCGAGGTGACGTCGAGCAGGCCCCGCAATGACCGTGTCGCCAAGCGCCACGCCTACGCGCGGGGCGCCGTTCCGCTCTATCTTCTCGTCGACCGCGCCAAGTCCGCGGTCACGATCTTCAGCGAGCCGAAGGGCGACGACCACCTCAGCACTCACACCGCCGCGTTCCTCTGACCGCGTCGTGATCGAGATCGGGGTGACCAGGACCCTCGGCCGGGCCTGAGCGCCGGCGCCCACCACCACGGACAGGTCTGGACCTGTCCGAAACCACGCCCTCCGGACCCGCCCCTCCGCACCCACCTGGTACTCAAGAACGGCAGGAACCGAACACCTCCGCACATCAACGAGCGGCATCGGGCCCGTCCCGGGCGGAAAAACGGCAGTTGGAGGCCTCATGGCGTCGGCATGGGACAACACGACGACGACTCCGCGCCGCCCGCCGGGGAAACGGACGGTGCGACCCCGCCCCACCGCCGAGAACTGCCCCCGGTGCGGCGGCCAGTTGGCCGTGAACCAGGACGGCTGGAAGATCTGCCACGCCTGCGGATACGCCTCGCCGCCCGGCGCAGCCCCTCCACCCCGGGCCCTCGGCGGGGGTATCGTCGCCCCCACAGTCGCCACGCCCCGGAGGGCACGATGAACTCGGTCCGAGTGACGGCGATCGCCTGCCTGATGCCGCTGTCCGAGCTGGACGAGGATCCGTTCCTGGTCGATGACCGCAGCCAGCACGCCATGTGCAAGCAGTGGGCGGCGGCCCGTGACTACCGTCTGACCTGCCAGCTCAGCCTGCACCAGCTGCGCGCCGACCACAGCGCGCTGTGGCACGACGTCGAAGAGGGCCTGGTCGACGTGTTCGTCACGCCCAACCGCCGGGCGCTGGAGTACGCCATCGACGGCGCCGACGAGTTCGGCGCGCGCTGCGCGGCGGCGGGCGTCCGCCTGGAGACCGCCGACCTGGACGAGCCGGTCTACACCCTCGCGATGAAGTCGCAGGTGCACCGCCGGCTGTCGATGCCCACGGCCGGCTACAACGGCTGCTGACCGCTGGGACCGCACGGCCCGGCGCACCGGCGGCCGCCGGCCCCGCGACGCACGAAGGGCCGGGGTGGACGCACCACCCCGGCCCTTCGCCGCATCCGCTACGGCGTCACTCCGACGGCCGCTTGGGCCGCCAGACCACCAACGCGCTGGTCTGCTGCACGTCCTGGTACGGCACCAGGTCGCGGCGGTAGGAGGCGTGCACCGCCGCCTCCCGCTGCTGCATCGCGCTGGCCGCGCCCTCCAGGGCGCCCTGGAGCTCGACGACCCGCTGTTGCAGGGCCGCGACCTGGTTCTCCAGCTCGATGATGCGCTTGATGCCGGCGAGGTTGATGCCCTCCTCCTGCGACAACTGCTGGACGGTGCGCAGCAGTTCGATGTCGCGGGCGGAGTAGCGCCGGCCCCGGCCGGCGGTGCGGTCGGGCGAGACCAGACCCAGGCGGTCGTACTGCCGCAGGGTCTGCGGGTGCAGGCCGGAGAGTTGGGCCGCGACGGAGATGACGTACACCGGCGATTCGTCGGTCAGTTCATAGGGGTTACGACGCTGCCCGCCCCGGCTGTCCATCTCATGCTCCCTTCGCGGCCTGGAACAGCTCCGCCCGCGGGTCCGGGCCCGCGGTCGCCTCGCGATAGGACTCCAGCGCTTCCTTCGCCTTGTCGCCGAGGTCCTTGGGAACGACCACCTCTATGGTGACCAGCAGGTCACCGCGGGTGCCGTCCTTGCGGGTCGCGCCCTTGCCGCGGGCCCGCATGGTGCGCCCGTTGGGAGTGCCGGCCGGCAGCTTCAGCGTGACCGGCGGGCCGCCCAGCGTCGGCACCTTGATCTCGCCGCCGAGCGCGGCCTCCGGGAAGGTGACCGGCACCGTGACGGTGAGGTTGTCGTCCTTGCGGCCGAAGACCGGGTGGGCGTCGACGTGGACGACCACGTAGAGGTCACCGGCCGGGCCGCCGTGCTCGCCCGGGGCGCCCTTGCCGCGCAGCCGGATGCGCTGCCCGTCCGAGACGCCCGCGGGGATGCGGACCTGCATCGTGCGAGCGCTGGACGCGCGCCCGCTGCCCTTGCAGACCTCGCAGGGCTGCTGCGCGATCAGGCCGCGGCCCTTGCAGTCGGCGCACGGGTCGGTGAGCGAGAACCCACCGCCCCCGCCCCGGCTGACCTGGCCGGTTCCGACGCAGGTCGGGCAGACCCGGGGGGTGCCGTTCTTGTCGCCGGTGCCGGAACACGCCTTGCAGGGCGCCTGACTGGACATCCGCAGCGGGACCGTGGCCCCGTCGACCGCCTCGGTGAAGCTGAGCGTCACCTCGGACTCGATGTCCTGGCCGCGGCGCGGCTGCGTACGGGTGGTGGTGGAGCCGCCGCGGTTGAACAGGCCGCCGAAGACGTCCCCGATACCGCCGCCGAAGCCGCCGGACCCGGCGGTTCCGCCCGCGCCCCCGGCGCCTCCGAAGAGGTCGCCGAGGTCGAAGTTGAAGCTTCCGCCGCCGGGGCCGGCCCGGAAGCCGCCGTTGCCGAACAGCGCCCGGGCCTCGTCGTACTCCTTGCGGCGCTTGGCGTCGCCGAGCACGTCGTTGGCCTCGGAGATCTCCTTGAAGCGCTCCTCGGCCTTGGCGTCGCCCTTGTTGGCGTCCGGGTGGTTCTCGCGGGCGAGCTTGCGGTACGCCTTCTTGATCTCCGCCTCGGTGGCGTCCTTGGGGACGCCGAGGACCTTGTAGTAGTCCTTCTCAACGAAGTCCTTGGTGCTCATCCTCGACGTCCCTCCTTCCGGGCGGATCCCTGCTCAGCCCGTACGTCAGCCCTCGTCCGGGCCACCGTTTTCCTTGTCCGCAGCCTTGGCACCCTTGGCACCCTTGACTCCCTTGCCGCCCTTGGCGCCCTTAGCCTCCTCCTCCGAGGAGGACTTGGCGTTCTGCGCGCCCGGCTGCGGCTCGGCCACCGCGACCCGCGCGGGGCGGATCGTGCGCTCACCGATGCGATACCCGGGCTGCAGGATGGCGACGCATGTCGTCTCCGTGACGTCGGGCGCGTACGAGTGCATCAGGGCTTCGTGGATCGTCGGGTCGAAGGGCTCGCCCTCCTTGCCGAACTGCTGCAGACCGAGCTTGGCGACCACGGTCTCCAGCGACTCGGCGACCGACTTGAAGCCGCCGACCAGCTCGCTGTGGTCCCGGGCCCGACCGATGTCGTCGAGCACCGGCAGCACCTCGGACAGCAGGTTCGCCGCGGCGATCTCCTTGACCGTCACCCGGTCGCGCTCCACCCGGCGGCGGTAGTTCTGGTACTCCGCCTGGAGCCGCTGGAGGTCGGCGGTGCGCTCGTTGAGCGCGGTGCGCACCTGGTCCAACTGGGCCTGGAGCGCAACGTCCTGGACGTCCCCGGCCGGGGCCGAGCCCGCCTTGTCGGCGGACTCGGCCTGCGCCGCGTCTTCGGAAGCGGCATCGGAAGGGACGTCGGGCTTCTCGTCGAAGCCCGGGGTCTCCTCCGTCACGCCGCACCGTCCTTCTTCGGCTTCTCGTCGTCGACGATCTCGGCGTCGACGACGTCGTCCTCGGCCTTGGCCTGCTGGCCGCCGGCGGCACCCTCGGCACCGGCCGCGCCCTGGGCCGCCTGGGCGTCGGCGTACATGGCCTGGCCCAGCTTCTGGGAGACGGCCGCGACCTTCTCGGAGGCGGTCTTGATCTCGGCGGTGTCCTCGCCCTTGAGCTTCTCCTTCAGCTCGCCGACGGCGGACTCGACCTCGGTCTTGACCTCGGCGGGCACCTTGTCCTCGTTGTCCTTGAGGAACTTCTCGGTCTGGTAGACCAGCTGCTCGCCCTGGTTGCGGGTCTCGGCGGCCTCGCGGCGCTTGTGGTCCTCCTCCGCGTACCGCTCGGCCTCCTCACGCATCCGGTTGACCTCGTCCTTCGGCAGCGAGGAGCCGCCGGTGACGGTCATCTTCTGCTCCTTGCCCGTGCCCAGGTCCTTGGCGGTCACGTGCATGATGCCGTTGGCGTCGATGTCGAAGGAGACCTCGATCTGCGGGACGCCGCGCGGGGCCGGCGGAAGACCGGTCAGCTCGAACATCCCGAGCTTCTTGTTGTACGCCGCGATCTCGCGCTCGCCCTGGTAGACCTGGATCTGCACGGACGGCTGGTTGTCCTCGGCCGTCGTGAAGATCTCCGAGCGCTTGGTCGGGATCGTGGTGTTGCGCTCGATCAGCTTGGTCATGATGCCGCCCTTGGTCTCGATGCCGAGGGACAGCGGGGTGACGTCCAGCAGGAGGACGTCCTTGACCTCGCCCTTGAGGACACCGGCCTGGAGGCTGGCGCCCATGGCGACGACCTCGTCCGGGTTGACGCCCTTGTTGGCCTCCTTGCCGCCGGTCAGCTCCTTGACGAGCTCGGCGACGGCGGGCATGCGGGTCGAGCCGCCGACCAGGACCACGTGGTCGATCTCGGACAGCTGGATGCCGGCGTCCTTGATCACGTTGTGGAACGGGGTCTTGCAGCGGTCGAGGAGGTCCGCGGTCAGCTGCTGGAACTGCGAGCGGGTGAGCTTCTCGTCCAGGTGCAGCGGGCCCTCGGCGGAGGCCGTGATGTAGGGCAGGTTGATCGTCGTCTCGCTGGACGACGACAGCTCGATCTTCGCCTTCTCCGCGGCCTCGCGCAGGCGCTGGAGCGCCATCTTGTCCTTGGAGAGGTCCACGCCGTGGCCGTTGGCGAACTGCTTGACCAGGTAGTCGACGACGCGCTGGTCCCAGTCGTCACCACCGAGGTGGTTGTCACCGTTGGTGGCCTTCACCTCGACCACGCCGTCGCCGATCTCCAGGAGCGACACGTCGAAGGTGCCGCCACCGAGGTCGAAGACGAGAATGGTCTGGTCTTCCTTCTCCAGACCGTAGGCCAGGGCGGCCGCGGTGGGCTCGTTGACGATGCGCAGGACGTTGAGGCCCGCGATCTCACCGGCCTCCTTGGTGGCCTGGCGCTCGGAGTCGTTGAAGTACGCCGGAACGGTGATGACCGCGTCGGTGACCTTCTCGCCGAGGTAGGACTCCGCATCCCGCTTCAGCTTCTGCAGGATGAACGCAGACATCTGCTGCGGGTTGAAGTCCTTGTCGTCAATGTTGATCTTCCAGTCAGTGCCCATGTGGCGCTTGACCGAACGGATCGTCCGCTCGACGTTGGTCACCGCCTGACGCTTGGCGACCTCGCCGACCAGCACCTCGCCGTTCTTCGCGAAGGCGACGACGGACGGCGTGGTCCTGGCGCCCTCGGCGTTGGTGATGACGGTGGGCTCACCGCCTTCGAGAACACTGACGACGGAGTTAGTCGTGCCCAGGTCGATGCCGACCGCACGTGCCATTTCGATTCCTCCAGCTGACTTGAGTGGAACAGGCTCAAGGGTGCAGCACCGATCCGAACCTGTCAACAGACCTGAGTCGGAGGCGCTCAAGTTTTATGTCGCGCTTATCGTCATCGGGTCGTTGCGGAGGACGCCGGGGACCGCCGGGCGGTTGCCCGCGCGACACAGATCACCGGCCGGGCGGCTTCATGGGGCCCGGAATACTGGGTAACCTCAGCGCAGACCCGAAAAGTTACCGCTTAGTAGTTCCGCTCAGATCTCCACGGCCCGGCCGTTCCGATCGCGCGGATTCCTGAAGATTTCTCCCGCTCTCGCAGGTCCGAGGAGCCTCCCATGCAACTCGCCGCGATCATCGTGTCGCTGGTCCTAATCGCGGTCGGCGTCGCGCTGTTCGGCCGCGCCATCCTGCAGATCTTCCGCCAGGTCCGGCTCGGCCAGCCCGTCCCCGCCGGCACCCGCACCGACGAGCCCGTGCAGCGCACGGTCACCGTGGTCAAGGAATTCCTCGGCCACACCCGGATGAACCGCTGGGGCGTCGTCGGCGTGGCGCACTGGTTCGTGGCGGTGGGCTTCTTCTCCCTGCTGCTGACGATCGTCAACGCCATCGGACAGCTCTTCAAGGCCGACTGGATCCTGCCGATCATCGGCGACTGGACGCCGTACAACGTCTTCGTCGAGTTCGTCGGCACCATGACGACGCTGGGCATCCTGGCCCTGATCGTCATCCGGCAGCTGTCGAAGCCGAACCGGCCGGGCCGCAAGTCCCGCTTCGCCGGCTCCAACTTCGGCCAGGCGTACTTCGTCGAGGCCGTCATCCTCATCGTCGGCATCTGCATCTTCACGCTGCACGCCCTGGAGGGCGCCCAGCACCACGTGGACGGCTACGAGGCCTCGTTCTTCATCTCGTACCCGGTCGTCGCGTGGCTGAAGGGGATGAGCGTCGGCACGCTCCAGAACCTCACCTACTTCTTCGCCGGCCTGAAGATCGCCACCTCGTTCATCTGGATGATCACGGTCGCCCTCAAGACCGACATGGGCGTGGCCTGGCACCGGTTCCTGGCCTTCCCCAACATCTGGTTCAAGCGCGAGGCGGACGGCGGCACCGCGCTCGGCGCCCTGCAGCCGATGACGTCGGCCGGCAAGCCGATCGACTTCGAGGACCCGGGCGAGGACGACCAGTTCGGCGTCTCCCAGGTCGAGCACTTCTCGTGGAAGGGCCTGCTGGACTTCTCCACCTGCACCGAGTGCGGCCGCTGCCAGTCGCAGTGCCCCGCGTGGAACACCGGCAAGCCGCTCTCCCCGAAGCTGCTGATCATGTCGCTGCGCGACCACGCGCACGCCAAGGCCCCCTACCTGCTCGCCGGCGGCGGCAAGTCGATGGAGGGCGAGGAGCAGGCGAGCGAGGAGCAGCTCAAGGACGTCCCGGCCACCGCCCTCGCGGAGGCCGAGCGCCCGCTGATCGGCACCCTCGAAGAGAACGGCGTCATCGACCCCGACGTGCTGTGGTCCTGCACCACCTGCGGCGCCTGCGTCGAGCAGTGCCCGGTCGACATCGAGCACGTCGACCACATCGTCGACATGCGCCGCTACCAGGTCATGATCGAGTCCGCGTTCCCGTCCGAGGCGGGCACGATGCTCAAGAACCTGGAGAAGAAGGGCAACCCCTGGGGCCTGGCCAAGAAGCAGCGTCTGGCCTGGACCAAGGAGGTCGACTTCGAGATCCCGGTCGTCGGCAAGGACATCGAGGACCTCACCGAGGTCGACTACCTCTACTGGGTCGGCTGCGCCGGCGCCCTGGAGGACCGCGCCAAGAAGACCACCAAGGCGTTCGCCGAGCTGCTGCACATCGCGGGCGTGAAGTTCGCGATCATGGGCGGCGACGAGGCGTGCACCGGTGACTCCGCCCGCCGCCTGGGCAACGAGTTCCTCTTCCAGCAGCTCGGCCAGCAGAACGTCGAGGCCCTCAACATGGCCTTCGGCGAGGACTCCGAGGACGAGTCGACGAAGAAGCCCCAGGCATCCAAGAAGATCGTCGCGACCTGCCCGCACTGCCTCAACACGCTCGGCAACGAGTACCCGCAGCTCGGCGGCGACTACGAGGTCATCCACCACACCCAGCTGCTCCAGCACCTCGTCGACGAGGGCAAGCTCGTCCCGGTCACCCCGGTCGAGGGCATCATCACCTACCACGACCCCTGCTACCTGGGCCGCCACAACAAGATCTACACGCCCCCGCGCGAGATCATCGGCAAGGTCCCGGGCCTGCGCAACGAGGAGATGCACCGCCACAAGGAGCGCGGCTTCTGCTGCGGCGCCGGCGGCGCCCGGATGTGGATGGAGGAGCGGATCGGCAAGCGCATCAACAACGAGCGCGTCGACGAGGCCCTCTCCCTCAACCCCGACATCGTCTCCACCGCCTGCCCGTTCTGCCTCGTCATGCTGACCGACTCGGTCAACGGCAAGAAGAACGACGGCAAGGCCAAGGAGTCGATCCAGGTCGTGGACGTCGCCCAGCTCCTGCTGGACTCCGTCAAGACGCCCCTGGACCCCCCGTCCGACGACGAGGAACCCGCGGACGCGCCGGAGCCGGCACCGGCGAAGTGACCTGACGACACCCCGAACGCCGAAACACCGACGGCCGGTCCCTTGGGGGCCGGCCGTCTTCGCGTCCCTTCCCACGTTGTCCGCTGCGCGGGGCTTCGTCGTACGTGGTCGGCTGTCCCGCCGTGGGGGTTGCTGTTTGCGCCTGCGGCGCGGGCGTTGTCCGCTGCGCGGGGCTTCGCCGTGGGTGTTGGCTTTCTCGCCGTTGTGCCTGCGGCGCGGGGCCGCTG
>LIQL01000355.1 GCA_001418405.1 Streptomyces diastatochromogenes
GACGCTCCGGCCCTTTCTACGCCTCAACCTCAAGGAGAGCCCCGCTCATGGCGGAAGATAAGAAGCGCACCCGCCAGCCCAACGGCGCGTCGTCGATCTACCTCGGCAAGGACGGGAAGTGGCACGGCCGCGTGACGGTCGGCGTACGGCCCGACGGGAAGCCGGACCGCCGGCATGTCGAGCGGAAGACCCGCCCCGAGGTCACCAAAGCGGTCCGTAAGCTGGAAGAACAGCGCAAGGCCGGGACCGTCCGCAAGGCGGGACAGCAGTGGACCGTTGAGACGTGGCTTGAGCACTGGGTAGAGAACATCGCCAAGAAGTACGTGAGCGAGAACAGCTATGACGGCTACGAGGTGGACGTACGCGTCCACCTCGTGCCCGGCCTCGGAGCCCACAAGCTGGAGCGTCTGGAGCCGGAGCACTTGGAAGAGTTCTACGAGCGGATGCAGAAGAACGGAAGCGCCGCAGGGACCGCCCATCATGCTCACCGGACAATCCGAGTCGCGCTGGGCGAGGCGGTCCGGCGCGGGCACGTCACCAAGAACGTCGCCGAGATCGCCAAGGCGCCGCGGCTCGAAGAGGAGGAGATCGACCCGTACTCGATCGAGGAGGTCCAGAGCCTCCTCCTGGAGGCTTCGAAGCTCCGGAACAGTGCCCGCTGGGTCATCGCCTTGGCACTCGGGCTGCGCCAAGGCGAGGCGCTTGGGCTCATGTGGGAAGACGTCTACCTGGACGCCGGGTACATCCGGATCAGGAAGAACCGCCTGCGCCCGAAGTACGAACACGGCTGTGGTGACACCTGCGGCCGGAAGCCCGGCTACTGCCGGGAGCGCAGGCAGATCCGCCGGGAACACAAGAGCACCAAGTCCCGCGCCGGCCGCCGCACCATCGGGCTGCCCGACCCGCTCATCAAGCTCCTCCGCAAGCACCAGGAGGAACAGGACAGGGAGCAGAAGGAAGCCGGAGAGGAGTGGGAGGACAAGGGGTACGTCTTCGCGCAGCCGACAGGCGGCCCTCTCATTCCGAACACCGACTACCACCACTGGAAGAAGCTGCTGGAAGACGCGGGTGTACGAGACGGGCGCCTGCATGACGCCCGTCACACCGCCGGGACCGTTCTTCTCTTGCTGGGCGTTCCGGATGTGATCGTGGACGCCATCATGGGGTGGGAACCGGGTGGGTCGGCGCGGATGCGAGCCCGGTACATGCACGTCACCGGGCCTCTCCTGAAGAAGGTCGCCAAGCAGGTTGGCGACGCGCTCTGGGGAACGTCGGAGGGAGCGGGCGGAGATGCCGGGGAGGGCCCCGCAGCCCCCAACTGAGACGGGAACTGAGACGGAAGATCACGAAGAGCCTGCCGCTCCACCGCGTGTGACGCCCGACCGCTCGGGATCGGGTAAGCACGCGAAGAAGGCCCTGACCAGCCGAAACCAGTCAGGGCCTTCTTCGTATTGCCCGGTGAAGGCAATGGCGGAGGATACGAGATTCGAACTCGTGAGGGGTTGCCCCCAACACGCTTTCCAAGCGTGCGCCCTAGGCCACTAGGCGAATCCTCCGCCGCAAACAATACAAGACGTTGGGGAGTGCTCGCGAACACGATCCGGGGGAGGGGGTCGGGAGGAAGGCCCGGTGCGGGGTCGGGTCGTTTCTTGGGCTGGGGATCCGCTAATGTGGGGCGCAGCCCCTCACGTGGCGCTATCTGACTGAACTCCCCCAGGGCCGGAAGGCAGCAAGGGTAGGTCGGCTCTGGCGGGTGCGTGGGGGGCGCTTGCGTTTGGGGACGGGCCGGATGTCAGCGGGGCCCGATATCGTCGTATGCGTGTCGTCCCTTGCGCTGTACCGCCGCTACCGCCCCGAGACCTTCGCCGAGGTCATCGGGCAAGAGCACGTGACCGACCCGCTGCAGCAGGCGTTGCGGAACAACCGGGTCAACCACGCGTACCTGTTCAGCGGGCCGCGCGGCTGTGGCAAGACGACGAGCGCGCGGATCCTGGCGCGCTGTTTGAACTGTGAGGAAGGTCCCACTCCCACGCCGTGCGGGACCTGCAACTCCTGCGTGGACCTGGCGCGCAACGGCCGCGGCTCGATCGACGTGATCGAGATCGACGCGGCGTCGCACGGTGGTGTCGACGACGCGCGCGAGCTGCGGGAGAAGGCGTTCTTCGGCCCGGCCAGCAGCCGGTACAAGATCTACATCATCGACGAGGCGCACATGGTGACCTCGGCGGGGTTCAACGCCCTGCTGAAGGTCGTCGAGGAGCCGCCGGAGCACCTGAAGTTCATCTTCGCCACGACCGAGCCCGAGAAGGTCATCGGGACGATCCGGTCGCGTACGCACCACTATCCGTTCCGGCTGGTGCCGCCCGGGACGCTGCGGGAGTACCTCGCGGAGGTGTGCGGGCGGGAGGAGATCCCGGTCGAGGACGGCGTGCTGCCGCTGGTGGTGCGGGCCGGTGCCGGTTCGGTGCGGGACTCGATGTCCGTGATGGACCAGCTGCTCGCCGGTGCCGGCGAGGGCGGTGTGACATACGCCATGGCGACGTCGCTGCTGGGGTACACCGACGGATCGTTGCTGGACTCCGTCGTGGAGGCGTTCGCGGCAGGTGACGGGGCGGCGGCCTTCGAGGTCGTCGACCGGGTCATCGAGGGCGGGAACGACCCGCGGCGGTTCGTGGCCGACCTGCTGGAGCGGCTGCGGGACCTGGTGATCCTGGCGGCGGTGCCGGACGCCGGGGAGAAAGGACTGATCGACGCCCCGGCCGACGTCGTGGAGCGGATGACGGCGCAGGCGTCCGTGTTCGGGGCGGCCGAGCTGAGCCGCGCCGCCGACCTGGTCAATGCCGGGCTGACGGAGATGCGCGGGGCGACGTCCCCGCGGCTCCAACTGGAGCTGATCTGCGCCCGGGTCCTGCTGCCGGCGGCGTACGACGACGAACGGTCGGTGCAGGCGCGGCTGGACCGCCTGGAGCGCGGGATCGGCGCCGGGGCGGCGGCCGTGGCGTTGGGCGGCGGCGGGCTGGGGACCGCAGGCGGCGGTGGCGTCGGCCCCGGTGGGGCGGTGCTGGAGTCCGGCGGGCCCTCGGTGGGCTACGCGCCGGGGCCGGAGGCCCATCCGCCGATGCCGGCCGCCGGACCGTCCGGCCCGGCGGCGGCGCGGGCCGCGGTGCGGGGGACGACGGGCGGACCGGCCTCGGGCGAGACTCCCGAGGCGGCCGCCGGCCCCGCGGCACCCGCGGCACCCGGGCCCGTTGCGGACGCCGGTGAGGTCCACAGCAGTGCGCCGGGCGGCCAGGGGGCCGGGCCGGCGGCGGCTCCGCAGGGCGGCGCGGCGCGGCCCGGAGCGTGGCCCGGCAGCACCCGTGGCGCCGGCACCGGTGCGGCGGCGGGCCCGGGACAGGGCGCCCGGCAGCCCGGCAGCTGGCCGTCGGCCGCGACGCCGGGACAGGGCGGACCGGCGGCGGCCGGACCGGCGGGGTCCGGGACCGGCGCGGGTGCGCCCGCACCGACCGCCGGCGCACCCGGCGGCGCGCCTGCCCCGGCTCCCGTTCCCGCGGGGCCCGCGCAGCCGGCGGCCGGCGGCGGGGCGCTGTCCGGCGGTGCGGCCCAGGTGCGGCAGCTCTGGCCGCAGATCCTGGACGCGGTCAAGGGCCGCCGGCGCTTCACCTGGATCCTGCTGAGCCAGAACGCCCAGGTCTCCGGCTTCGACGGCACCACGCTGCAGATCGGCTTCCCCAACGCCGGGGCCCGGGACAGCTTCGCCAACGGCGGCAGCGAGGACGTCCTCAAGGACGTGCTCGCCGAGAACTTCCAGGTGCAGTGGCGGGTCGAGGCGATCGTCGACCCGTCCGGCGGCGCCAACCCGCCGGCCGGCGGTGCCCGCGGCGGCGGGGGCGGCTTCGGCGGCGGGGGCGGCGCACCGCAGCCCCCGGCGCAGGCCCCGGCCCGGCAGAGCGCCCCGGCAGCCCCCGACTCCTACGGGGCGCTCTGCCGGGCCGG
>LIQL01000356.1 GCA_001418405.1 Streptomyces diastatochromogenes
GACCTTTTTCCGTCTCCCCGCCCCGTCCTTCGTCTTCTTCTTCGTGCGGCGAACGGGTGGGCGGGCCGGGGGTCACGCGGGGCCGTTCGACGCCATGCTGTACCTGGCGCGCACCGGTGGTTCGCGGGGTGGTGCTTCCGTGCCGCGGGCAATCGTGCGGGTGGACGGCAGTGATGGCAGAAGACGGGCTCGTTGGGAGCGGCTGATGAAGGTGTTGGTGGATCTGTCGGGGCAGGCGCCGCCGGAGGGCGGCGGGTCGGCGGCTCCCTCGGTGACGAGGGGGCGCGGCGAGGCCCGGCTGACGTTCCGTGGGGGCGGTGGGGGCGTCGCGTCGCCCGCGCCGCAGACCCGTGCCGTTCCGGAGGGGGAGCACCGGTGACCGATCACCCGCACGGTGAGCTGTCGTACGCGAGCGGGGCGGCGGACCGGCCGCTGCTCGGCCGGACCATCGGCGCCGACCTGGCCCGCACCATCGCCCGCTTCGGCGATCGCGAGGCGCTGGTCGAGGTGGCCGGCGGCCGCCGCTGGACCTACGCCGAACTGGGCCGCGCGATCGACGAGGTGGCGCTCGGGCTGCTCGCCAAGGGCGTCGGCAAGGGCGACCGGGTCGGCATCTGGGCACCGAACTGCGCCGAGTGGGTCCTCGTCCAGTACGCCACCGCCCGGATCGGCGCGATCCTGGTCAACGTCAACCCCGCCTACCGGGTCCACGAGCTGGCGTACGTCCTGCGGCAGGCCGGGGTGACCGTGCTGGTCTCCGCCGTCACGCACAAGACCAGCGACTACCGGCGGATGATCGAGCAGGTGCGCGCCGACTGCCCGGCGCTGCGCGACGTGGTCTACCTCGGCGACCCGACCTGGGGCGGGCTGCTGGCCGCCGGTGCGGC
Source organism: Streptomyces diastatochromogenes (assembly GCA_001418405.1). Classification (GTDB taxonomy): domain Bacteria; phylum Actinomycetota; class Actinomycetes; order Streptomycetales; family Streptomycetaceae; genus Streptomyces; species Streptomyces albulus_C. The sequence goes on from LIQL01000356.1 coordinate 888, forward strand.
GGTCCCGCACACCCGGCTCGCCGCCTGTGAGAAGACGCTGACCGCCGACGACCCGGTCAACATCCAGTACACCTCGGGCACCACCGGCTTCCCCAAGGGCGCGACCCTCTCGCACCACAACATCCTCAACAACGGCTACTGGGTCGGCGAGACGCTCGGCTACACCGAGCACGACCGGGTCTGCCTGCCGGTGCCCTTCTACCACTGCTTCGGCATGGTGATGGGCAACCTCGGCATCACCACCCACGGGGCCTGCATCGTCATCCCGGCGCCCTCCTTCGAGCCGGCCGCCACCCTGCGCGCCGTCCAGGACGAGCGCTGCACCTCGCTCTACGGCGTGCCCACCATGTTCATCGCCGAGTTGAACCTGCCGGACTTCGCCGACTACGACCTCTCCTCGCTGCGCACCGGCATCATGGCCGGCTCGCCCTGCCCGGAGGAGGTCATGAAGCGGGTCGTCTCCGAGATGCACATGGCCGAGGTGTCGATCTGTTACGGCATGACCGAGACCTCCCCGGTCTCCACCCAGACCCGGCGGGACGACGACCTCGTCCACCGCACCGCGACCGTCGGCCGGGTGCTGCCGCACATCGAGGTCAAGGTCGTCGACCCGACGAGCGGGGCGACGGTGCCCCGCGGCACCCCGGGCGAGCTGTGCACCCGCGGCTACGGCGTGATGCTCGGCTACTGGGAGGACCCCGAGCGCACCGCCGAGGTCATCGACCGGGCGCGTTGGATGCACACCGGGGACCTGGCGGTGATGAACGACGACGGCTACGTCCGGATCGTCGGCCGGAGCAAGGACATGATCATCAGGGGTGGGGAGAACGTCTACCCGCGGGAGATCGAGGAGTTCCTCTACTCCCACCCCAAGATCGCCGACGTCCAGGTCGTCGGTGTCCCGGACGAGAAGTACGGGGAGGAGATCGCGGCCTGCGTCATCCTCCGCGACCCCGCCGACCCCCTCACCCGCGACGAACTGGCCCGCTACTGCCGTTCCCGGTTGGCGCACTACAAGGTGCCGCGCTACCTGGAGGTCACCGACGCCTTCCCGATGACCGTCAGCGGCAAGGTCCGCAAGGTCGAACTCCGGGAGCGGCTAGCGGCGAAGTGGGGGACGGTGCCCCCGCCGGCGGTGCCGGGAAGCGCCGCCGCGCCGGCCCGGGAGGACACCCTGGACACGGTCTGACGCGTTGAGCGGTGTGGGACCCAACGCGCCCTGAGCCACGGGTAGTTCGACCCGACCCGGCCGTCGGACCGCGGCGGCCGGGCCGCCGTCGTCCCGTGCCGGACCGGCCGATAGGGTCCTGACCTGGCCCGTTCCCGGTTCCGGGGAGGGGTGAAAGGCCGTCAACCAGGCCAAAATTCAAGGCCGTTCACCAGGACGGATATCCCGCGGGATTCCCGTCAAGAGGGGACATTCATGACCCGTATCGCACGTTGGGCGACCACTGCCGCCGCCGTGGCCGCCGCCCTGGGGAGCTTCGCCGCCCCCGCCTACGCCGACGTCGTCCAGCCCGGCACTCCGGACGGTCCCACCCGCGAGGTGCTCACCGCCGGCTGCGCGAGCGGCGAGGACGCGGCGACCGTGGCGCCGACCGTGGTCGACGCCGACAGTGCCGCCAGCTTCTATCGCTGCGACCCGGTCACGCACCGGGTCGCGGCCCAGGACGGGCACGCGACCTGCGCGCCCGGCGGTCTCTTCGACTGGAACCGCGGGCTGTGCGAACCGGCCGCCACGGTCCCCGAGATGGCGACCCGGCTGACCGCCGGCAAGGCCACCCTCTCCACCAAGCCGCTGAAGGTCATCGGACTGCACGCCACCCTGGTGCGGGCCCGTGCCGCCGGCCCGCAGGACGCGATCTGGAACGCCACCATCACCTTCAAGGACACCACCGGCAAGGTGCTGTGCGTGGCGAAGACGGACGTCGCCGGTCGGGCGTCCTGTGACGCCGACCGGCCGCGCTCGGGTGCCGAGGTGCTCAGCGGCGGGTACACCGCCGAGTACGCCGGCAACGGTGCGGTGAACGGCGGCTACGACACCGTCGCCCGGGCCACCGCGCAGGGCGGCATCCGCGCCGTCCTGCCGCCGCAGGTCTGACGGACCGTCCGCAGTGATGCCCCGCGGTCACTCCTCCCACCGGGACCGGTCCGGCCCGCCCACCCGCTCGCGCGGGCGGCCGGGCCGGACCGGTCAGAGGCGACCGCGGGGCATCACTGCGGACGGTCCGTCAGACCTGCGGCGGCAGGACGGCGCGGATGCCGCCCTGCGCGGTGGCCCGGGCGACGGTGTCGTAGCCGCG
>LIQL01000357.1 GCA_001418405.1 Streptomyces diastatochromogenes
CAGCAGGGCATGCTCTTCCACGCGCTGTACGACAGCGACGCGGTGGACGTCTACACCATCCAGGCCGCCTTCGAGCTGCACGGCGACGTCCGCCCCGCACGACTGCGCGCCGCCTGCGCCGCGACGCTCGCCCGCCACCCGGTACTGCGGACGGGCTTTCGCGTGCGTGCGAACGGGCAGCCGGTGCAACTCGTCCGGCGCACCGTGGCGACGCCCTGGACGGAGCACGATCTGACGGGGGAGCCCGAGGAGAACCGGCGCACGCGGCTCCTGGCCTTCATGGAGGAGGACCGGCTGCGGCGCTTCGACATGGCCGCGCCCCCGCTGATGCGGTTCGCCCTGATCCGGCTGACCGAGGAGCGGCACGTACTCATCCTGACGTACCATCACATCCTGTTGGACGGCTGGTCGTTGCCCTTGGTGCTGAAGGACCTGTGCACGTTGTACGGACGCCCCGGCCTCGACGAGCCGGAGGGCACCGCAGCCCCATCCGCCGGTCTCGGACCGATGGCCCCGTTCGGCGACTTCCTGCGCTGGCTCGGCCGGCAGGACCGTGCCGCGGCGCATCAGGCGTGGCAGCAGGCACTGCACGGACTGGAGGAACCGACTCTCGTGGCCCCCGGTGCGGCCCCGTCGGGCGCCGGCGCGATGCCCGCGATGCTCCCGCTGACCCTGTCGGAGGAGGCGACCGAGGCGCTCACCGCCACCGCCCGGACGCACCACCTCACGCTCAACGCGGTGGTGCAGGGCGTATGGGCGTTGCTGCTGTCGCTGCTGACCGGGCGCGACGACGTGGTGTTCGGCCAGACCGTGCACGGGCGTCCCGTGGACCTCAGGGGCGTCGACTCCATGGTGGGCCTGCTGATGAACGCGGTTCCGGTCCGCATCCGCCTGGCCCCCGAGGAGTCGCTGGCCCGGCTGTTCACCCGCGTGCAGGACGAACAACTCGCGCTGGGGCCCCACCAGCACATCGGTCTGGACGAGGTGCAGCGCCTCGCCGGGCTCGGCACGCTCTACGACACCTCGACAGGCTTCGGCAACGCGCCCTTCGACTGGGCATCCGTCCACGAGATCGCGCCCGGTCTGCGCCTGGGGCCGCTGCCGGAGGAAGCCGACGCGGCCGAGCAGCAGATCAGCGGCTCCACCCACTACCCGCTGAGCGTCGTCGCCGTGCCCGGACCCCGTCTGCGGCTCGAACTCAACTACCGCACCGACCTGTTCGACGAGCAACGCATGGAGCTGCTCTCCTCCCGGCTGCGCCTCCTGCTCGACACCTTCACCCACGCGGCCGAGACTCCCGTGGCAGCCGTCCCGCTCCTGACCGGGGAGGAGCGGCAGTTGGTGCTCGGCGCCTGGAGCCGTCACCCCGGCGCCGGCCCGGCGGCCGGCCGCCGGGCCGGCACACTCGTCGAGCGGTTCGCGGCGCAGGTGCGGCGAGCGCCCAACGCTCCGGCCGTGACCGACGGACAGCGCGCTCTCGACTACCGGGAACTCGACGAGGCGGCGAACCGCCTCGCCCGGCTGATGCTGCGCCGCGGAGTGCGGCCCGGGGACGCGGTCGCGGTGGCATTGCCGCGCGGCACGGACCTGGTCGTCGCGCTGCTCGCCACGCTGAAGGCGGGCGCCTGTTACGTACCGGTCGATCCGGGCTACCCGGTGGAACGTGTCGCGTTCATGCTCACCGACGCGGCTCCCGAACTCGTCGTCTGCGCCGACCAGAGCCATCCAGGGTTCGCCGGACACCCGTCACTGCTCCCCCTGGGCGACCCCGTCGTCCAGGCCGAGCTGGCGCTGCTGTCCGCGCACCCGGTGGACGACACCGAGCGCGGCCGGCCACTGCGGCCGGAGGATCTCGCGTACATCATCTACACCTCCGGGTCCACCGGCCGCCCCAAGGGCGTTGCGGTGGAGCACCGTACGGTCGACGGCTACCTCGCCTTCGCCAGCACGGCGTACCCCGGCCTCGCCGAACAGGCGCTGGTGCACTCGCCGCCCTCCTTCGACCTGACCGTCACCGGCCTCTTCGGCCCGCTCGTCACGGGCGGGCTGGTACGCGTCGTCGACCTGGAGGACTTCGACGCCCCGGTCGGCGACGGGCGACCCCCCTCGTTCGTGAAGGCCACCCCCAGCCACCTGCCGATCCTGGTGGCGTCGGACGACTGGTACTCGCCCTCCGGCGAACTGGTGCTCGGTGGCGAGCAGTTGACCGGGGAGGCGCTGGCGGAATGGCGCGCACGCCACCCGGGGACGACGGTCGTGAACGAGTACGGCCCCACCGAGGCGACCGTGGGCTGCACGGAGTACCGACTGGAGCCCGGCGCCCCGCTGCCGCGGGGCGCGGTGCCGATCGGCATGCCCGTGCCCGGTGCCCGGCTCTACGTCCTCGACGGCTTCCTGCGCCCCGTACCGGCGGGCGTACCCGGCGAGCTGTACATCGGCGGTGACGTGCTGGCCCGCGGATACGTCAACCGCCCGGGGCTGTCCGCGGCACGCTTCGTGGCCGACCCGTTCCGCACCCCCGGCGGCCGGATGTACCGCACCGGGGACGCGGCCTGGTGGCGGCACGACGGGATGCTGATGTACGGCGGCCGGCTGGACGACCAGGTCAAGGTCCGCGGATACCGCATCGAACTGGGCGAGGTCGAGAGCGCGCTGGTGGCCGACCCCGCGGTCGCCCAGGCCGCGGTGGCCGTCCGTGAGGACCGACGGGGGACACCCCGGCTGGTGGCCTACGTGGTGGCATCCGACGTCCCGGAGAGCGGGACGGCAGGGCTCGCCGAACGGATCGCGGCGCGGCTGCCCGCGTACATGGTCCCGTCGGCGTTCGTCACGCTGCCCACGCTGCCCGTGACCCCCAACGGCAAGGTGGACCGGGCGGCACTCCCCGCGCACGAGCCGATCCCCGCCGAGGACCACCGGCCGTCGCAGGAGCCGACTCCGCGAGCCGCCGCGCGCCGAGGAGCCGAGGCGCCCGCGGAGACCCGGGAAGCCGAGAATGCCGGTGCAACCGGAGCCGCCGGTGCAACCGGAGCCACCGACGGAACCGAGGCGTCCGACGGGAACGCGGCAGACACCCTGACCCAGTTGTTCGCGCAGGTGTTGCACCTGGACAGCACCGGGGCCGGGGACGACTTCTTCACCCTCGGCGGAGACTCCATCACCGCCATCCAACTCGTTGCCCGCGCCCGCAAAGCAGGTCTGCACCTCACCCCGAAGCACCTCTTCACCCACCGCACGGCCGCCGCCCTCGCCCGCTTCCTGCGGCAGAACGCCGGCACCACCCCAACCAGCACCCAGGGCACCCCGGAACGGGACCGCCAGCCCGCCCACGCCGAGACCCCCCAGCGGGGCTCCGGCGCGACGAGGGCGGAGACGACGGCGGAGACGACGGTGGAGACGACGGCGGACCACCACGGCTCCGCGACGGCCCTCGCCACCCCGATCATGCACTGGCTGCACGAACACCGCGGCACCATCGACGCCTTCCACCAGTCGACCCTCCTGCGCGTCCCGCCGGGACTCGGCCTGAACCACCTGATCACCGCCGCGCAGGCCGTGGCGGAACGCCACCAGTCACTGCGCGGACGTCTGGACGGAAGTGGCGGTCTGGTGCTGGCACCCGTCGACCGGGACGCGCTGGTGGACGCCGTGCGCCGGGTCGAGGTGGCAGGACTGGCCGAGGACGCCCTGCGGGATCGCATCACCCGCTGCGCCCGGCAGGACGCTGCGGCACTCGCGCCGTACGAAGGCGCGATGATGCGGGTCACGTGGTTCGATGCGGGCCCGGACGGCCAGGGCAGACTGCTCGTCACCGTCCATCACCTGGCGGTGGACGCGGTCTCCTGGCGGGTCCTGCTCACCGACCTCTACACCGCGTGGCACGGCGCCACGACCGGAACCGTCCCGCACCAGGAGCCGGTGCCACTCACCCTGCGGGACTGGACCGACAGGTTGCGTGCGGCCGCGCACAGCTCCGAAGTGGTACGGGAAATGCCGTACTGGAAGCGGACGTTGGGTGGGCGCAGCGTCCAGATCAGCGACGTCCCGCTGTCCGCCGCCCACGACATCTACGCCACGGCCGGGGAGAGCGTCCTCACCCTCCCGACGGCCCTGACCGCCCCGCTGCTCACGACCGTGCCCGCCGCGTTCGGCGCCCGCACCAACGAGGTGCTGCTCGCCGGTCTGGCGCTCGCACTCGCCGCCTGGCGGCCGCGCGTGCCGGACGGCACGGCCGTTCTCGTCGACGTCGAGGGGCACGGCCGCGAGCAGCTCGACGAGGACGTGGACCCGTCCGCCACCGTCGGCTGGCTCACCTCCCTGTACCCGGTTCGCATCGACGCGGGGATCGACGGCTGGAGCGCCGACGGCGACCCCGCCGACCCGCGGCTCGGTGCGGCGGTGCGCAGGGTCGCCGACCAACTCGCCGAGGTGCCCCGCAACGGCATCGGCTTCGGCCTGCTACGCCATCTGAACCGGGACACGGCCGCCGACCTCAAGGGCTTCCCCAGCCCCCAGGTCGGGTTCAACTACCTCGGCAGAGGGCGTGGTTCGGGAGACGGCGACTGGGACGTGGCGCCCGAGTCGGACGCGCTGCCGGTCGGCGCGGATCCGCGGATGCCGATGCGGCACATCGTCGAGGTCAACGCGGTGGTCGACGACGGCCCGGCGGGGCCGCGCCTGGTCGCCCACTGGCTGTGGGCCCCGCTGCATCTGACGGAGGCCGAAGCCTCGGAACTGGCCCAGCTGTGGTTCACCGCGCTGGGTGCGCTCGTCGCGCACGCGGCGACCCGGGCGGTGTCCGCCGCGTCGGCCGCCCAGGCCGACGCCGAGGAGCTGAGCCGGCTCGGCGCCCGGACGGGCCTGCCCGTCTCCCACGTGCTGCCGATGACACCGCTTCAGGAAGGACTGCTCTTCCACGCCCGGTACGACAGCCGCAGCCTGGACGTGTACAACGTGCAGATCGCGTTGGAAGTGGCGGGGCGACTCGACGTACGGCGCCTGCGGGCCGCCTGTGACGCACTGTTGCGGCGCCACCCCATGCTGCGGGCAGGCTTCCTTCAGCTGCGATCGGGCGAGCCGGTGCAGGTGGTGCCGGATGACGTCCGCATGCCCTGGTACACGCACGACCTCACGGACCTGGAGCCGCGGGATCGGGCCGAGCGGCTCACGGACCTCCTCAAGGCCGACCGGCACCGGCGCATGGACCCGGCCACACCGCCGCTGATGCGCTGCACCTGCATCGCTCTGGCCCCGGACCGCTGGCAGGTGGTCCTGAGCATGCACCACCTGCTGGTGGACGGCTGGACCACTTCGCTTCTGCTGCGCGACCTGCTCTGGTTGTACGGCGACGGCATCGGCGGCAGCGACGGCGCCCTGCCGGAGCCTCCCGACTACCGTGCCTACCTGTCGTGGCTGGCCGCCCAGGACCAGGGCCGGGCCCGGTCCGCCTGGCACGAGGCGCTGGCAGGGCTGAAGGAACCCACACTGCTCACCGCGGACGACGACACCGCTCGGGTGCGGGCACTGCCAAAGAGCCTGGTCGTCGAGTTGTCCGAGGACGAGACCCACGCTCTGCACGAGGTGTCGCGTCGCCAGGGCCTCACGCCCAACACGCTGGTACGTGCCGCATGGTCGCTGTGCCTGCACGGGCGGACGCTCCAGCGTGACATCGTGTTCGGCGCCACCGTCTCCGGCCGCCCGGCGGAACTGCCGGGTGTCGAGGACATGGTGGGGGTGTTCATCAACACCGTCCCGGTGCGGGTACGGCTGGATCCCGCCGAGCCGGTGGCGGATCTGCTCGCCCGGCTCCAGGAGGAGCACGCGGAACTCCTGCCCCACCACCATCTGCCCCTGCCGGACATCCAACGGACCGCGGGGCTGGGCACGCTCTTCGACAGCTGCGTCGTCTTCGAGAACTTCCCGACCGCCGAGGAGCTGCCGAGCGGACCGGACGACGGTCTGGGGCTGGTGCAGGTCACCGGATACGACGGCTACCACTACCCGTTGAAGCTGATGGTCGCCCCCGGCCCCCGGCTCCGACTGGAGATCAGCCACCGCCCCGACCTGATCGACGGGGCGTTCGCCCAGCAGACGGCGGACCGGCTGCGCGAGCTGCTCACCGAGTTGCCCCAGGCCATGGACGCACCGACGGAACGCTTCATGGCAGCCGAGCCGGCATCCGCCCGTGGCCCGGGGCGGTCGACACTGTGCGACCTGATCGCCGAGGTGCTCGGCCGGGACTTCGTCGGCGCGGACGACGACCTGTTCGCCCTGGGCTGCGACTCGCTGTCGGCGCTGCGCCTGGCGGGCCGGCTTGAGGCAGTGCTGGGTCGCCCCGTCGACGTCGAGACCCTCTTCCGCTGCCGCACCGCGCGCGCCCTGGCCAAGGCCCTCACCTGAACCGCCTTGGCCCTTGGACCGCCCTCCCCCACCTTCCGCACACCCGAGATCACCGAGACCTGGAGGACTGACACCATGACCAACCCCTTCGACAACGAGGACGGCACGTTCCTGGTGCTGGTCAACGACGAGCGCCAGCACAGTCTGTGGCCCGCGTTCGCCGTCGTACCGGCGGGCTGGGAGGTGGTCGTGACGGAAACCGACCGGCAGAGCTGCCTCGACTACATCGAGAAGAACTGGACGGACATGCGCCCGGCCAGTCTCGCCGACGCGGTCTCCGCGAGCTGATCCGCCATGCAACGGACCATGCTCAAGTCGAAGATCCACCGGGCCACCGTCACCGAGGCCAATCTGCACTACGTGGGTTCCGTGACGGTCGACCGCGACCTCATGGACGCAGCGGACCTGCTGGTGGGCGAGCAGGTGCACATCGTGAACGTGAACAACGGAGCCCGCCTGGAGACGTACGTCATCGAGGGCGAGCCCGGGTCGGGCGTCATCTGCCTCAACGGCGCCGCCGCCCGGCTGGTGGCCCCCGGCGACATCGTCATCGTCATCGGCTACGCCACGGTCGACGACGCGGAGGCCCGCACGCTGGAGCCGAAGGTCGTCTTCGTCGACGAGCGCAACCATGTGGTGAAGCTGGGCACGGACCCGGCTTCCTGACCCACGCACGGCTCTCTCGGGCAGGTCACAGGGTTCCCGGTCTCTCCCGGGACACCTGAGAAGCCTTCCCGGGGCGGACCCCCTGGTGGGGCCCGCCCCGGGGCGCTGCGGGCGGGCTGGTCAGTGGTGGTGGAACTCCGGTGGGCGCTTGTCGATGAAGGCGGCCATGCCCTCCTTCTGGTCGGTGGTGGCGAACACCGCGTGGAACAGGCGGCGTTCGAAGCGGATGCCCTCGGCGAGGGTCGTCTCGAAGGCCCGGGAGACCGCCTCCTTCGCCATCATCGCGACGGGCAGCGACATGCCCGCGATGGTCGCGGCGACGGCGCGGGCCTCGTCCAGCAGGTCGGCCGCGGGGACGATCCGGGAGACCAGGCCGGCGCGCTCCGCCTCCGTGGCGTCCATGGTCCGGCCGGTCAGGCACAGTTCCATCGCCTTGGCCTTGCCGACGGCGCGGGTCAGGCGTTGGGAGCCGCCGATGCCGGGGATGACGCCCAGCTTGATCTCCGGCTGCCCGAACACGGCGGTGTCGGCCGCGAGCAGGACGTCGCAGAGCATGGCGAGTTCGCAGCCGCCGCCGAGGGCGAAGCCGGCGACGGCCGCGACGGTCGGGGTGCGCAGTTGCCCGAGCCGGTCCCAGGCGGCGAACCAGTCGGTGAGGTACATGTCGACGGGGCCCCGCGGCGCCATCTCCTTGATGTCGGCTCCGGCCGCGAACGCCTTCGCCGAACCGGTCAGGACGATGCAGCCGACGCCCGGATCGCGGTCGAGGGACTCCGTCGCCGCGACGACCTCGTTCATGACCTGGAGGTTGAGGGCGTTGAGCGCCCGGGGTCGGTTGAGGGTCACCAGGGCCGTGCGGCCGGTGCGTTCGACGAGGACGGTTTCGTAGGTCGGGTCGTGGGCGGGGGTCATGCGGGGGTGCCGTCCTTCGGGTCGCTGGCGGGTTCGCATCCGGGCGCGGTGGCGGTGCCGTCCCGCAGGGTCCGCACGATGCCGGAGAAGTCCTGCTCGGCGCCGGCTCCCGCGGCGTAGTCGGCGTACAACCGGGCCGCGGCGAGGCCGAGGTGGGCGGGGACGTGGGCGGTGCGGGCCGCGTTGGCGGCCAGGCCGAGGTCCTTGGCCATCAGGGGGGCGGCGAAGCCCGGGGCGTAGTCGCGGTTGGCGGGGCTGGTGGGGACGGGGCCTGGGACCGGGCAGTTGACGGTCAACGCCCAGCACTGGCCGGACGCGGTGGACGCCACGTCGTAGAGCGCCTGGTGTGACAGGCCGAGGCGCTCGCCGAGCACGAACGCCTCGCTGACGGCGATCATCGAGACGCCCAGGATCATGTTGTTGCAGATCTTGGCGGCCTGGCCCGCGCCGGCCCCGCCGCAGTGCACCGCCTTCCGGCCCATCGCGGCGAGCAGCGGCTCCGCCTCGGCGAACTCGGTGTGCGCGCCGCCCGCCATGAACGTGAGGGTGGCGGCCTCGGCGCCGGGCACGCCGCCGGAGACGGGGGCGTCCAGGGCGCGCATGCCGGCGGCGACCGCGGCGTCGTGGGCGGTGCGGGCGTCGGCGACGTCGATGGTGGAGCAGTCGACGAACAGCGTGCCGGGGCGGGCGGCGGCCAGCAGCCCGCCGTCCCGGTACAGGCCCAGGACGTGCCGGCCGGCGGGCAGCATGGTGATCACCACGTCCGCCGCGGTCACGGCCGCCGCGGCCGAACCGGCCGCCTCGACCCCGGTCCCCGTGGCGGTGGCGAGGAGTTCGGGCACCAGGTCGAATCCGATGACGCGGTGGCCGGCCTTGACGAGGTTGGCGGCCATGGGTCCGCCCATGTGGCCGAGGCCGATGAAGCCGATGGTGCGGATCGGGTCGTTCACCAGGGCACCTCCTGTGCCGTCGCGCGGGCGGCGGGTCCGAAGGGCGCGTCGGGGCCGGGCGGTTCGGGGGAGGCGAAGAACCGTTCCACGTCCGCCGCGCCGACCTCGGCCAGCGTGCCCGGTGACCACTTCGGGGTCCGGTCCTTGTCGATGACCTGGGCCCGGATGCCCTCGACCAGGTCGGGCGTGGAGAGGGCGGCGCAGGAGATCCGGTACTCCTGGTCCAGCACGCGTTCCAGGGGGCCGAGGTGCCGGGCGCGGCGCACGGCGGCGAGGGTGACCTTGAGGGCGGTGGGCGACTTCCGGGACAGGGTCTCGGCGGCCCGCGCGGCCGCCGGTGCGGGGTGGGCGCGCAGCCGGTCGACGATCTCCTCCACCGTGTCCGCGCGGTAGCAGGTGTCGATCCAGGCGCGCTCCCGCGCGAGTTCGCCCGGCGGCGGCTGGCGCACGTGGCGTTCCAGCGCGTCCCAGACCTCGGTGGTGGTGAGGTCCGCGAGCAGGTCGGCGAGCCGGTCCGACGGGACGAAGTGGTCGGCGAGGCCGCACAGCAGGGCGTCGGCGGCGCCGATCGCGGTGCCGGTGAGCGCGAGGTGGGTGCCGAGTTCGCCGGGAGCCAGTCCCAGCAGGTAGGTGCCGCCGACGTCCGGGACGAAGCCGATGCCGGTCTCGGGCATGGCGATCTGGGAGCGCTCGGTGACGAGGCGGACGTTGCCGTGGGCGGAGAGGCCGACCCCGCCGCCCATCACGATCCCGTCCATGACGGCCACGTAGGGCTTCGGGTAGCGCGCGATGCGGGCGTTCAGCCGGTACTCGGCGCGCCAGAAGGCCGCCGAGGCGGTGCCCCGCGCGCGGGCGTCCTCGTAGATGGCGCGGATGTCGCCGCCGGCGCACAGGCCGCGCTCCCCGGCGCCGGTGAGGACCACGGCCGCCACCGCGGGGTCCGCCTCGCAGGCGGTCAGCGCGGCGTCGATGCGGTCGACCATGGGGTGGGTCAGGGCGTTGACGGCGCGGGGCCGGTTGAGGGTGATGCGGGCGGTGCGGCCCTCTCTGGTCAGGAGGACGGGGTCGTCGGAGCCGGTCACCGCAGTGCCTCCGTCAGGCCGCGGGCGACGATGACGCGCATGATCTCGTTGGTTCCTTCCAGGATCTGGTGGACCCGCAGGTCTCGGACGATCTTTTCGATGCCGTAGTCGGTGAGGTAGCCGTAGCCGCCGTGCAGTTGCAGTGCCCGGTCGGCGACCGCGTAGCCGGTGTCGGTGGCGAACCGCTTGGCCATCGCGCAGAGTTGCGGCGCCTGCGGGTCGCCGCGGTCCAGGGCGTGGGCGGCCTGGTGGACCAGGGCGCGGGCGGCGGTGAGTTCGGTCGCCATGTCGGCGAGCCGGAACTGCAGTGCCTGCGCGTCCAGCAGGCGCCCGCCGAACGCCTCGCGGTCGGCGAGGTGGACCAGGCTGCGGTCCAGTGCGGCGCGGGCGCCGCCGAGGGAGCAGGCGGCGATGCCGAGCCGGCCGCCGTTCAACCCGCTCATGGCGATGCGGAAGCCCTCGCCCTCGTGGCCGAGCAGCCGGTCGGCGGGCAGCCGCACCCGGTCGAGGACGACCTGGCGGGTCGGCTGGGCGTTCCAGCCCATCTTCTTCTCGTTGGGGCCGAACGACAGGCCGGCATCGTCCTTGTCGACGAGGAAGGCGGAGACGCCGCGCGCGCCGTCGTCGCCGGTGCGCGCCATGACGAGGTACGTCTGGGAGGCGCCGGCGCCCGAGATGAACTGCTTGACGCCGGTGAGGACGTAGTGGTCGCCGTCGCGCACCGCACGGGTGCGCAGGGCGGCGGCGTCCGAGCCGGCGCCCGGTTCGGTCAGGCAGTAGCTGCCCAGGTCCTCCATGGCGCACAGGCGCGGCAGCCAGCGTTCGCGTTGCGCGGCGTCGCCGTAGTGGTCGATCAGCCAGGCGACCATGTTGTGGATCGAGACGAACCCGGCGATGGACGGGCAGCCGGACGCCAGGGTCTCGACGATCAGCACCCCGTCGGTGCGGTTCAGGCCGCTGCCGCCGTGTTCCTCGCGCACGTAGAGGCCGCCCAGGCCCAGGCCCGCGGCCTTGCGCAGCACGTCGAGGGGGAAGTGCTTGGCCTGGTCCCAGGCGACGGCGTGCGGGGCGAGGTGGTCCTGGGTGAAGTCCAACGTGGCTTCGACGAGGGCGAGTTGGTCCTCCGTGAGCAGGGTGGTGGGCACGGCGCTCATCCCATCGTCGGGAGGGTGAAGCTCGCGCCCTCCTTGGTCCCGGAGGGCCAGCGCGAGGTGACGGTCTTGGTGCGGGTGTAGAAGCGGATCGCGTCCGGCCCGTGCTGGCCCAGGTCGCCGTAGCCCGAACGCTTCCAGCCGCCGAAGGTGTGGTAGGCCACCGGCACCGGAATGGGCACGTTGACGCCGATCATGCCGGTGTTCACCCGGCGGGTGAAGTCGCGGGCGGTGTCCCCGTCCCGCGTGAAGATCGCCACGCCGTTGCCGTACGGGTGCTCGCTGGGCAGCCGCAGCGCCTCCTCGTAGTCCGCGGCCCGCACGACGCACAGGACGGGCCCGAAGATCTCCTCCCGGTAGACGCGCATCTGCGGGGCGACGCGGTCGAAGAGCGAGGGGCCCGCGAAGAAGCCGTCCTCGTGGCCGGGGAGGGTGAACCCGCGTCCGTCCACGACCAGTTCGGCGCCCTCGTTGACGCCGATGTCGACGTAGCGGCGCACCCGGTCCAGGGCCTCGCGGCTGACGAGCGGGCCGAAGTCGGCCTCGGGGTCGTCGCTGCGGCCGATGCGCAGCCGCCCGACGCGTTCCTTGAGCCGCTCCACCAGGGCGTCGGCGGTGGCCTCGCCGACGGGGACGGCCACGGAGATCGCCATGCAGCGCTCCCCCGCCGAGCCGTAGCCCGCGCCGATCAGCGCGTCGACGGCCTGGTCGAGGTCGGCGTCCGGCATCACGACCAGGTGGTTCTTGGCGCCGCCGAAGCACTGGGCCCGCTTGCCGTGCGCGGCGGCGGTGGCGTAGAGGTGCGCCGCGATCGGGGTCGAACCGACGAAGCCCAGCGCCCCGACCCTGGGGTCGGCGAGCAGGGTGTCGACCGCTTCCTTGCCGCCGTTGACGACGTTGAGGACGCCCGGCGGCAGCCCCGCCTCCAGGAACAGTTCGGCGAGCCGCAGCGGCACCGAGGGAGCGCGTTCGGAGGGCTTGAGGATGAAGGAGTTGCCGCAGGCCAGGGCGGGGGCTGCCTGCCACAGCGGGATCATCGCGGGGAAGTTGAACGGGGTGATGCCGGCGGTGACGCCGACGGGGCTGCGCAGGGAGTGCACGTCGATGCCGGTGCCGGCGTTGTCGGTGAACTCGCCCTTGAGCAGATGGGGGATGCCGGCGGCGAACTCCACCACGTCCAGGCCGCGCTGGAGGTCGCCGTGGGCGTCGGCGACGGTCTTGCCGTGCTCGGACGACAGCAGCCGGGCCAGCGACTCCCGCTCCCCCTCGACGAGTTGGAGGAACTTCAGCAGCACCCGGGCGCGGCGCTGCGGGTTCCACTCGCCCCACGCGTGCTGGGCCTCGGCGGCGTCGGTGATCGCCGCCTCGGTCTCGGCGCGGCCGGCGAGCGGCACGCGGGCCTGGACGGCGCCGGTGTTGGGGTCGTGCACGTCGCCGTAGGTCCCCGAGGCTCCCGGGGTGTGCTTGCCGCCGATGAGATGTGCCAGTTCACGGACCATGAATGCCTGCTCTCCGTCAGGTGAGATCCGGGGATGGCGCGCCGGCCCGGCACGGTCGCCGAAAGGCGGCGCGTGCGGGCGGCGCGGGATGCGCAGGGGCCGGGTGACCGTCAGAGGTCGGTGCGCGGCACCCGTCGGATCCGCCGGTCGGGGGCGCGGGTGCGTGCCGGTGCCATGCGTGTCTGCTCCATCCTCGTGGACAACACGGAACATCCCGCGGCCGGTATCCTGACTCCCGGATCAGCACGCGCTCCCCGGCCTTCCCGACGGACTGCTCCGTCAGTGGCCGGTCTCGTTCGGGGAGCGCATTCCCCGGTCACAGTGGCGGGACCGCGCCGGAATCGCACCGGCTTCCCTGCACCGCGGGCCTTGGTCACGACGATATAGTTGGACGTCCTAGTAAGTCCACCCTCGACGGCCGGCGGCGACACCCGACGCACCGGGAAACGGCCCACCACGAGGCCGGCGCGGTCTCGTGCACAGCGGCGCCTCAGACCGGCTGGCGACCGGCGTCGCGGTACAACTCCTTGGCGATCAGCGAGCGTTGGACCTCCGTGGCGCCCTCGTAGATGCGGGGTGCGCGGACCTCGCGGTAGAGGTGTTCCAACAGGTGGCCGCGGCGCAGCGCGCGGGCGCCGTGGATCTGGACGGCGGCGTCGACGACCTCCTGCGCGGTCTCGGTGGCCAGGAGCTTGGCCATGGCCGAGCGGCGGGCGACGTCCGGGGCGCCGCGGTCGTAGGCGGCCGCGGCCGCGTAGACCAGGAGGCGGGCGGCCTCGACGCGGGTGGCCATCTCGGCCAGTCGGTGGCCGACGGACTGGAGCTCCCTGAGCGGCCCGCCGAACGCGGTGCGCGTCCCGGCGTGCGCCAGCGCGGCGTCCAACGCGGCCTGCGCCATGCCGACCGCGAAGGCGCCCACGCTCGGCCGGAAGAGGTTCAGCGTGCGCATCGCCACCCCGAACCCGCCGCCCACCTCGCCGAGCACGTCCGCGTCGGTCACCGGCGTGCCGTCGAAGACCAGGGTGCCGATGGGGTGCGGGCTGAGCATGTCCAACGGTTCGCCGCCCAGCCCCGGGCGGTCGGCCGGGACGAGGAAGGCGGTGATGCCGCGGGCGCCGTCGGCACCGCCGGTGCGGGCGAAGACGGTGGCGAAGTCGGCCTCGGGGGCGTTGGAGATCCAGCACTTCTCACCGGTGAGCCGCCAGCGGCCGGGCCCGTCGGGCGCGGCCGTCAGGGCGAGCGCCGCGGCGTCCGAGCCCGCGCCCGGCTCGCTCAGGGCGAAGGCCGCGACGGCCCGGCCGGCCGTCACCTCCGGCAGCCAGCGGGCCCGTTGGGCGTCCGTCCCGGACTGGAGGATCGGGCAGGTGCCCAGTCCTTGGAGCGCCAGCGCGGTCTCCGCCTCCGTGCACTCCTGCGCCAGCGACTCGCGCAGCAGGCACAGGTCCAGCGCCCTGGGGCTGCCGCCGTCGGGGAAGAGCCGGGCGAGCAGGCCCAGTTCGCCGAGGGCGGCGACCAGGGGCCGGTTGATCCGGCCCCCTCGCCCCTGCTCCGCGAGGGGGCGCAGCCGTTCGGCGGTCCGGGCGCGCAGTTCGGCGCACCATCGCTGTTCCTCCGGTCCCAGTGCGAATGCGGTCACGAGGCGGCTCCCTGGTAGCGGACCGGGCACGGCGACGGCCCGGCGGCCGGATATCGCGGTCTATTGACTGCCGTCACGATGACGTTACGCTGACGAGGATCCGTACGGCAGTCCTCCCCGGTCCCCGCACCCGACCACCACCCCTCCCCGGCCGCGCGGCGGCCACCCGGCCCAAGGGGGCGCACCCCGCATGGAGCTACGGTCCTCGGCCCACACCGACACCTTCGCGCGCGACCGCCTGCCCCCGCCCGAGCAGTGGCCGCACCTCACCGACCTGGGCTATCCGGACCGGTTGAACTGCGGGGCGGAACTCCTCGACGGCACCATCGCCCGGCTGGGCCCGGACCGCCCCGCGGTCCGCGACGCGCACGGCCGGGCGTGGTCCTACGGGGAGTTGCGAGCACACGTCGACGCGATCGCGCACGCCCTCACCGGCCCGTTGGGCGTCGTGCCGGGCAACCGGGTGCTGCTGCGCGGCCCCACCACGCCCTGGCTGGCCGCCTGCTGGCTCGCGGTCATGAAGGCCGGCGCGGTGGCGGTGACCGTCCTGGCGGCGCACCGGCCGGAGGAACTCGCCACGATCTGCGGGCTCGCCCGGGTCCGGCACGCACTGTGCGACGCGGGCGCGGTCGGCGACCTGGTCCGGGCGGGCGTCCCGGGGCTGCGCATCACGCCGTTCGGCGGGGACGGCCCGGACGACCTGACGCGGTGCGCCCGGCCCGGCGGCGCGCCGTTCGCAGCGGTGCCGACCGCCTCCGACGACGTCGCGCTGATCGCCTTCACCTCGGGCACCACCGGCCGCCCCAAAGGGTGCCTGCACTTCCACCGCGACGTGCTGGCCATCGCGGACACCTTCTCCGCGCAGGTGGTGCGGCCGCGGCCGGACGACGTGTTCGCCGGCAGCCCGCCGCTCGGCTTCACCTTCGGGCTCGGCGGGCTGGTGGTGTTCCCGCTGCGGGTCGGCGCCTCGACGTACCTGGCCGACTGGAACGGGCCGGAGCGGATGCTCGCCGACGTCGCGGCGCACCGGATCTCGGTGCTGTTCACCGCGCCGACCGCCTACCGGGCGATGCTGCCCAAGCTCGCCGGGCACGACCTGGGCTCGCTGCGCCGCTGCGTGTCGGCCGGCGAGAACCTGCCGGCCGCGACGTGGCGGGCCTGGCACGAGGCGACCGGCCTGCGGATCATCAACGGGATCGGCGCCACCGAACTGTTGCACATCTTCCTGTCCGCCGCCGACGACGCGATCCGGCCGGGGACGACGGGACTGCCGGTGCCCGGCTTCGAGGCGCGCGTGGTGGGCGCGGACGGCCGCCCGGTGCCGGACGGCGAACCGGGGCTGCTGGCGGTCCGCGGCCCGACCGGCTGCCGCTACCTGGCCGACCCCCGCCAGACCGGCTACGTCCGCGACGGCTGGAACCTCACCGGCGACACCTACGTACGGGACCGGGACGGCTACTTCCACTACGTGGCCCGCGCGGACGACATGATCATCTCGGCCGGGTACAACGTCGCCGGCCCCGAGGTGGAGGACGCCCTGCTGCGGCACCCGGACGTCACCGAAGCGGCGGTGGTCGGCCGGCCCGACGAGGACCGCGGTCAGCTGGTCGTCGCCCACGTGGTGCTGCGGGACGGCGTACCGCCCGGGCCTCAGACGGTCACCGCGCTCCGGGCCTTCGTCAAGACGCAGATCGCGCCCTACAAGTGCCCGCGCGAGGTCGTCTTCCACACCGCGCTGCCGCGCACCCCGACCGGCAAGCTCCAGCGGTTCCGGCTGCGCTCGCGCGAACTAGAGTGACCCGGTGAGCGACGAGCAAGCCCAGCACACCCCGCGGTCCCTGATCGTCACCTTCTACGGGGCCTACGGACGCGGCGGCACGCAGGACCACCCGGATGCGCCCGGTCCGGTGCCGGTGGCCGCGCTGATCCGGCTGCTCGGCGTGCTCGGCGTGGACCCGCCGTCGGTGCGGTCCGCGGTCTCCCGGCTCAAGCGCCGCGGGCTGCTGGTCCCGGAGCGCACCGCCGCGGGCGCCGCCGCGTACGGCCTGTCGGAGGCGGGCCGCCAACTGCTCGCGGACGGCGACCGCCGGATATTCGGGCGGCCGACCGGGCCGCCGCCGGGCTGGGTGCTGGCCGTCTTCTCCGTCCCCGAGGACGAGCGCCACAAGCGCCACCTGCTGCGCTCCCGGCTGGCCGGCCTGGGCTTCGGCACCGCCGCCCCCGGCGTGTGGATCGCCCCCGCACACCTCTACGAGGAGACCCGGCACACCCTGGAGCGGCTCCAACTGGACCCCTACGTCGACCTGTTCACCGGTGCCCACGCCGGTTTCACGCCCACCGCACGGGCGGTGGCCCGCTGGTGGGACCTGGACGCCCTCGCCGCGCGGCACCGCGCGTTCCTGGCGGTGCACGAACCGGTGCTGGAGCACTGGACCCGGCGCCGCGCCGTTCCCCCCGAGGCCGCCTACCGCGACTATCTGCTCGCCCTGGACGCCTGGCGCCGCCTGCCCTACGCGGATCCCGGACTTCCGCCGGACCTCCTGCCCCAGGACTGGCCGGGCGGCCGGGCGGCGGAGGTGTTCCGCCGCCTGCACGACACACTGCGCGCGGCGGGCGCCCGTTACGCGCACGAGGCGACGGCCGGGACGTCCCGCACCCAGGACGCCGGCTGACCCGATCCGCCCGACCCCGGTCGAGCGGGAGGTGCCCCGCGTCCTCGCACGTCCCGCGCCATCGCCTCCTGCCCGCGGCCACGGTGTTCCCCCTGGGCCGCGGGCACTCCCCGTGCCCCCGTCTTCAGCGTCGCCGCTGCTGCGCCCCCACCGGGACGGCGGCCCGGCGCGGCCGGACGACCGGCCCCGCGGCGGCCGTCGCCGGACGCGGGCGGGCGGCGGCGATCACCGAGACCACGTCCTTGAAGGAGCTGCACATCCGCGTGCCGGCGACCGCGGCGAGTTCACCGAACGTTCCGCTGCCGTAGGTCACCGCGACCGGTTCCATGCGCGCGGTGACCGCCATCCGCATGTCCCCCACGGTGTCCCCCACGTACGCGCTCTGCCAGGCCGGGACCCCCAGCCGGCCGGCCGCGCGCAGCACCATCTCCGGGTGCGGCTTGCCGCGGCGCACCATGTCCTGGCCCACGACCGGACCGACCAGGTCACGGATGCCCATCACGTCGAGCAGGGCCTCGGCGCTGCGGGTGGTCTTGGAGGTGGCCACGGCGAGTTCGACGCCGTGGGCGCGCAGCGCGGACAGCCCGGCCGTCACTCCGGGGTACAGCAGCTGCGGCCCCTGGCACAGGACCTCGTAGGCGAACAGTTCCCGGTAGCGGGAGATGGCGGCCTGGACCCGGCCGTCGTCCTCGGGGCGGCCCAGCAGCCGCCCGAACGCGGCGGCCGGGGGCTTGCCGATGGCCGTGGCCGCCTGCCGCGCCGTCACCGAACAGCCCTGCTCCGCGGCCACCTTGACCAGCAGCTTGCTGATCGCGGGCAGGGTGTTGGCGAGGGTGCCGTCCAGATCGAAGACGGCGGCCTTGAGGGTCTCACCGCCGGCGCTCCGCGCGCCTCTCACAGGACGTTCGCCGACTTCCATTGATACGCGCATGGAGGGGGACCTTTCCGGGTTCCGTGGGTGCGGGGGCTCGGGTGACTGTGCGGGCTCAGCTGGTCGGGCGGGCCTGCGGTCGACGACTGTGGCGGCAGAGGCGGTCTCGCCTAGGCGCACCGCTGTCCAAGGGCGGCACGCGACCGTCGAGGCGGCGGCATCGGAACGGATCGTCCCGTTTACCGCCTTCGGAGATTTAAAAACCGCCTGCGCTGTTTGTCAATGTGCCTTAGCCCGTCCCTGACGGTCGACAAGCCTCCCCAGGCCCACCACACTGGACATAGCCCCCGGTGCCGGCCGGCGCACGGCCCCCGCCCCACCGGCCCGAGCGATCACTTCCCGACAGGTCAGCGGGGTTCCGGCCATTTCGCTCAGCCATAGCGAACCGCATGGTTGGTTTTCTCTGTAGACTGCAAACACGTTGCAGTCGTACGAGAGACGGGACGGACACCGTGCCCACGCAGCATCGCGCCATCCAAAGCCGTCAGGCGCTCATCCGCTCGGCCGCCGAGACC
Source organism: Streptomyces diastatochromogenes (assembly GCA_001418405.1). Classification (GTDB taxonomy): domain Bacteria; phylum Actinomycetota; class Actinomycetes; order Streptomycetales; family Streptomycetaceae; genus Streptomyces; species Streptomyces albulus_C. The sequence continues at coordinate 18,414 of LIQL01000357.1, forward strand.
TTCCTGGAGAAGGGGGTGCCCGCCGCAGGCATGGTCGAGATCAGCCGGCGGGCCCGACTGAGCAAGGGCGCCCTGTACTTCCACTTCACGTCCAAGGACGACCTCACCCTCGCGGTGCGGGACGCCGCCCTGGCCACCCTCAACGAGATCGAGGAGGGCTTCGCGCGCTCCCCCGAGCCGCTGACCGTCGCGGTCCGCAACTTCGCCGTGGAGCTGTTCGGCCGGGTGCAGTCGGACGCGGTGCTGCGCGCCGGCCTGCGGCTGCGCCCGGAGACCGCACCGGGTCTGGACATCCACGCCTTGGAGCAGCGCTGGTACGCGCTCTTCCTCGACAAGGCGGTCACCTGCCCCACCGGCACGCCGGTCGGCATCGGGGACGGGCTCACCGGCCCGCACCCCTCGGACGCCGAACCCCGCCGCACCGCCCAGCTGCTGACGTCGATCGTGGTGGGCCTGTTGCACCTGGGCGGCGGCGACCGGACGTGGTGGGACGCGGAGGCGGTCACCGGACTGTGGGGGCTGCTGCCCGCCGCGGCGGGCCGGGTCCCGGCCGGAATCCCGGCGCCGGCGCAGGTCCCGGCCGGCTGACCGACCGCCCCGTGGCGCCCGCCCGCGCCGCGCACCGGCCCCGTGCCGGGTTCACAACTCCACGAGCACCGAACCGACATGGCGCCCCTGGGCCAGCTCGCAGAGCGCCCGCGGCGCCTGCTCGATCCCTTGCAGCAGGACGTGCGGGAAGGCGAGGGAGCCGTCCCGCAGCCCCCGACCGAACTCCGCCGTCCACTCCGCCGGAAGGTCGGGATGCGCGTACACCCCGAAACCGCGCAGCGCCACCCGGCGCGTGATGATCAGTCCCGCGTCGAGCTCGACCGGACTGACCACCCCACCCCCCTCACCCATCTGGCTGGCGAGCGCGCCGACCAGCGCGAACCTGGCCTCCGGGCGCGCCAACGCGAGCGCCGCGCGCAGCTGCTCGCCGCCGACGAGGTCCAGCAGCACGTCGATGCCGTCCGGCGCCGCCCGGCGCAACTGCTCCTCGATCGGCCCGGCATCGCGCACCACCGTGGCGTCGTACCCCAACTCCGCGCGCAGACGCAACGCCTTGGCCTCCGAGCCGGTGCTGCCGATCACCCGGGCGGCGCCCAGGCGTCGGGCGAGCTGCCCGGCCATGCTGCCCACGCCGCCGGCCGCGCCGCTGACGAAGACGGTGTCGCCGGGCCGGACCCCGGCCGCGTGGCGCAGCGCTCCCCAGGCGGTGGCCCCCTGGGAGAGGTGGGCGGCCGGGAAGGGCAGGGCGTCGGGATCCAGCCGTCGGGCGCGCGCCTCGTCGACGGCGGCGAACTCCCGCCAACCGTAGGGGTGGTGGACGAGATCACCGGGGGTGAGGGCGGTGCCCTCGGCGGCCACGACCTCGCCGACTGCGGCCCCCCACAGCGGCCGGCCGGGCTCGAAGGACGGCATCGGCAGCCGCGCCGTGGTCATCCGCGTGCGCATCGCCGCGGTGACCGCCATGAAGCGGGTGCGCACCAGCACCTGACCGGGCCGGAGGGCCGGCAGCGGCACCTCGGCCAGCTCGAAGTGACGCTCCGTCACTTGCTCACCCCCGGCCTGGCGGACGAGTCGCACTTCCCGGTGGACTGCGGGGAGGCCGGGTACGGCGGGGACGGTCATCGATCTGCTCCTCGGACGTTCGACGGCACCGCGCGGCACCGCATCGCCGGACCACGCATTCCGGCCAGGGACGCGCCGTCAGCCTTCAATACCGCACGGTTGGCTTCTTTATGATGCGGAAATAGACTGCGCGGCCACGGCAGCGGTGCGCGCCCGGGCACAACAACTCCACGAGAGCATACGGAGGATGATCGGTGGTCAAGCAGGAACGCGCAGTGCGCACCCGGCGCGCCGTCCTCGAGGCCGCGGCTCACGTCATCGGAACCCGCGGCTACCAGGCCGCGACGATGGCGGAGATCATCCAGCGCGCCGGCGTCACCAAGGGAGCCGTCTACTTCCACTTCCGCTCCAAGGACGCCCTGGCGCGCGCGGTCATCCGGGAGCAGACCGAGCCGTTCGTGCCACCGGTCAGCGACTCCCGCCTCCAGGACGCCATCGACTTCACCCACCAGGTCGCACTGGCGCTGCGCAGCGATCCGTTGTTGCAGGCCGGCACCCGGATCGCGGTCGAGACGACGTTCAGCGAGGAGCCACTGGTCCCCTACCAGGCGTGGACCGACATCATCACCGCGATGTTCGGCGACGCCCGCGACAAGGGCGAACTGCTTCCCGCCGTCGTGCCGGAACGGGCCGCGGAGTTCTTCGTCGCCGCCTACATGGGCGTGCAGCTGTTCTCTCGGGCGGCGACCAACCGCGCCGACCTGCCCGAGCGGGTCACGGCCCTGTGGCGGCACACCCTGCCGGGCCTGGCGTCGCCGGGTGCGCTGAGCCACCTGGACCCGCAGGGCCGGTCCGCGCGGATCGCCGTCTGACCGTTCACCAGGAGTGTCGCCCTGTCGGGGGAACGGCCCGCTCAGCACTGGAAAACAAACCGCATGGTTCGTATCTTGTCCGGGGAGATCGGATGCCGTTCGCCAGGGCGCCGAGAGCCGTCCCCTCTGAAAGGACCTTCATGGCCAGCGCCATCCTCAGCCCGTCCGCGCGTGAGCGATCCGACGACGTCCCGGGGTGGTGGGCGGACGGAAACCGACCGCGGGCGCTGACCACGACGGTACCGCGGGAGTACGTGCACCGGGCTGCGGTCTCCGAGGTGTTCCTGACCAACTGGCGGCAGGACGGGCCCGGCGGCTGGCTGGTGACGGCCCAGTGGCCCCGCGCGCACAGCTTCTACGGGCCGGCGGGCGGGCTGCACGATCCGCTGCTGCTGATCGAGACGGTGCGACAGGCGGGGATATTACTGAGCCACGTCGCGCACGGCGTGCCGCTGGACCACCCGATCATCTGGCAGAAGGTCAGCTACGTCCTGCGCCCGCAGGCGCTGCGTGCCACCCACACGCCGGCCAACTGCTTGCGGCGGCGGACCACGTCGTGGTCGGTGACGTGCAGCGCGACGTCGGCCGGCGTGTGGGTGGCACG